>JAGLYV010000078.1 GCA_023131975.1 Candidatus Krumholzibacteriia bacterium
TTCTTACAAGGTCGTAAAAATCGTAATCTTTGCATGTGACAAGTCTTGTGACTTTCTTGCTTTTTCTGATGACCATCTTTTCTCCGACTTTTATCCTGGCTGCCTGTTGTCCGTCCACGGTCATCATCGTCTCCTGACCTTCCTCGACGACCTCTATCGTCAGGACCTCACCGCTGCTTATCACCACAGGCCTTACAGAGAGTGAGTGAGGACAAAGCGGGGTCACAACGATGGCCTCCATAGTCACGGGGTTTATAATAGGACCGCCAGCAGCCAGAGAATATGCGGTCGATCCTGTCGGAGTGGATATTATCACTCCGTCAGAAAGGTATTCTCCGAGCATTACATTCCCGACAAGAGTATTCATATGAAGAACCCTTGAGACACCCATGCCGTGGATCACGACGTCGTTCAGGGCGGTATAGAAACTCGCCTCGGCGTCGGCCGGAATATGTGCGATTTCCAGGCGCATCCTCTCCTGGATCATTACCTCTCCGGACATCAACTCAGACATGGCTTTTACGACGTCGTCCTCAGTAAGGAAACCGAGACTTCTCATCCTTATTCCAAGCAATGGTGTCTCTTCGTTTTCGACAAGCCTTGATGCTCTGAGGAGGGTCCCGTCGCCTCCCAGTGTGATGACGACATCACACCCGTCAAACCCTTCGACGACACCTATCCTTTTGGGATGATCGATATTTGACACCTCTTTCATCCCCACGATTTCTACCTCTTCAGGAATAGACGCAACGACTGTCCTGAGGACTTCCTCGATATCTTTTTTGAGAATATTTACCGCCAGGCCGATCCTTTTGATATTCAAATCAACTCCTGCCTTCAAGGTCCCTGTCAGGTTGCAAGACCTGCAGCACTTTCATGGCTATTTCTTCGGGTACCAGTCCCTCCTCCTCAAGAAGTTCCTCCCTGGTACCATGGGGAATAAACCGGTCCGATAGTCCCAGTCTGACCAGGTTCCTTGTGCCGGGTAACCCGGCGAGAGCTTGAGACACCTGATCTCCGAAACCGCCATTGACTGTATTTTCCTCCATTGTGAAAAGGATCCTGTTATTGTCCGTGATCTCTCTGATCATAACCAGATCCAGAGGCTTTACGAACCTTGCGTCAGCTATAGTAGCTTCAACACCTGAGCGTGACAGGATAGCCGCTGTCTCCATGGCCATACCCAGCATCGATCCAACAGACATGATCGATACATCCTTCCCCTCACGCACAATCCGCCCCTCCCCCGGGCGCAGAGGTTTCTTCATCTCAAGCAATTCTACTCCAGCTATGTTCCCCCTGGGAAATCTGATCGCGGAGGGACCATCTTCGATCGACATCATGGTATATAACATTCTACTCAGTTCGTTCTCGTCCGCCGGGGCCATCAGAGTGAGACCCGGCACGATACTCAAGAAGCTCAGATCAAATACTCCATGATGGGTCGCTCCGTCCCTTCCGACAAGTCCGGCCCTGTCGACAACAAACCTTACCGGGAGTTCCTGCAGGGCAACATCGTGGATGATCTGATCGAATCCTCTTTGGAGGAACGTCGAATAAATCGCGACAAATGGTTTATAACCTTCTTTTGCAAGACCTGCCGCAAAGGTAACGGCATGTTGTTCGCTGATTCCGACATCGAAGAATCTTTCGGGGAACTTTTTCGCGAACTCGGACAGGCCCGTCCCCTCCTTCATCGCCGCGGTCACAGCCACGACTTTTTCATCTTTCGAAGCAATATCACAGAGTGTCTTTCCGAAAAACCTGCTATAGCTTTCCAGGCCGGGGCTCGTTTTAGACCCCCCTGTTTTTTTGTAAAAACTTCCTACTCCATGGAATTTTTCTGCGTCTATCTCTGCGAACTGGTATCCCTTGCCCTTTTTCGTCATGGCATGGATCATGACTGGCCCGGGTATCTGATGAAGCAGGGAAAATGTCTCAACAAGCTGTCGTATGTCATGACCATCGAGAGGTCCAAGATAGCGAAATCCGAGTTCCTCAAACAGGATAGTCGGTACGACAAGGTTCTTGATGCTCTCCTTGATCCGACTCACCAGTTTTCTTGCCTTACCACCCAGGGCCGGTATTTTCCCGAGGAGTTCCCAAACATCCGCCTCAAGCTGAAGGTAGAGTTTCTTTGTCGTTATGCGGGTAAGGTAACGAGCAAGCGCTCCGACATTCTTCGATATGGACATCTCGTTGTCATTCAGGATGATCACAAACCTGTTCATCTTTAGATGACCTGCATGATTAATCCCTTCAAAAGACATACCACCAGAAACCGCGCCATCCCCTACGATACTGATTATGAAATTATCTCCGCCCCTTAGATCTCTCGCTACGGCAAATCCAGTTGCCGCCGATATGGCAGTACAGGCATGGCCCACGCCAAAACAATCATGTTCATTCTCGTGGATATTTGGGAAACCGGAAATTCCGTTCCTTGTCCTGAGGGAGCGGAACGCCTCCCTTCTACCCGTTATGATCTTGTGAGCATAGCTCTGGTGGCCTACATCCCAGACCATTCTGTCGTTGGGCGAATCAAAAACATAATGCAGAGCCAGCGTGATCTCCACGGCCCCAAGGCTGGAAGCAAGATGCCCGCCTCTTATAGACACGACCTCGATGATATATTTCCTGATCTCCTCTGCCAGAACTTCCAGTTCCTCGATGGACAGACTCTTCAGATCCTGTGGCGAATCGATACTATTGAGAAATCTGTATTTCAGGGTTCGTTCCTTCCATTACAAAAGACCATGGGTCAGAAGAACTCCAAGCGCTGTACCGACCAGCACGTCAAGAGGCCTGAATTGAAGTACTCTGGTTATCTTCGCGGATCTCAAGCTTTTGTATTCCTTGATATTCGCAATTATTTCGTTCAAAACGTCGGCTTGCTTCTCTTTCTGTCGTTTCAATCTCATCGTATCATGAATAATGACCAGGCAATATGTAGTTGTGACGGAAAAAAGTATAGAAGAATAACCATACTTGATCCCTACGAGTGCGGCTACAGACCCGAATACACTAGCGTGCAGATTGGGCATGCCATCCGCCTGGAAAAATCGAGTAATATCAAACCGTCTGTTGATCAGAGAATAAAGGATCCCCTTCAGCACCTGCACAAGAATCGCGCAAATCACCGGAAGAAGAAATATATCCCTGTAAAACAACTGCCTGACCATTTTCAGGATACCCTCTCCAGAAAAAGTCGGAATAACGATTCGATCCTGCCATCATCGCCTGCGGACCTTACGATCTCAATGGAATCATCGATAAGATCCCCTGCCATCTTTTCGGCGGATCCCAGCCCGAAGCACGCGGGCCAGGTGATTTTCCCCTTTTCATCATCCTTTCGCAAGCCTTTTCCAACAAGCTTCTCGTCCCCCCGGACATCAAGTATATCGTCTGCAATCTGAAAGGCCAGGCCGGCTTTTCTGCCTGCATCCCTTATCTGGATAATTAGGTCCCGCCCGCTCCCGGAAAGGATTGCCCCGATTCCCATCGAAGTGCTTATCAATTCTGCTGTTTTCCGTGCATGGATAAACCTTACAAGATCTTCGTCCGGTCGTTTCCCCTCACCCTCGATATCTGCGACCTGCCCACCGACAAGCATCTTCGACCCGGCAGTCTCCGAAAGCAATTTCACCGCAGAGAGGATATCTTTCACCTCAGGACCTTTCAGCTCGCTGATAAGCTGAAACGCGTATGCCTGAAGGGCATCTCCCGCAAGGAGAGCTACAGCCTCACCATACTCCCTGTGACATGCAGGCCTGCCCCTTCTAATATCGTCGTCATCCAGACAGGGGAGGTCGTCGTGGATCAAAGTATAGGCGTGAAGACATTCAATGGCGCAGCCCGCGGTCATCGCGGCCGCCCGGTGCTTTCCGCCGAGTATCTCATGAGTCCATACACATAGTATGGCTCTCAGCCTCTTTCCCCCACCCAGGACGGCGTATCGCATGGCTTTATGAAGTGATTCCGGGCGCTCCGCACCATCGGGAAGGATAGTTTCAAGAAGGGTGTTGATCCCTGACTTGACCTGCCCCAGTTCGTAACCAATATCTTTTGCCGGCTCGTTATTCATTGACAGCGTCACTTTCGAACTCTTCTGAGAGTTTTTTTATCCTCTCATCGGCCTGCTGCAGGATCACCCTGCATTTCCTGCCGATCTTCATCCCCTCTTCATACAGCTTGATGCTTTCTTCCAGAGGAACGACTTCATCTTCAAGACGCCTTACGATCTCCTCAAGCCTCTCTATGGATTCTTCGAAATTGACTTTTACCGCCATCCCTTTTCCTTTCCTTTTTTCTCGACAAGGCAAGAAGCGTTTCCATCATGGAACATTACTTTTATTCGCTGTCCGGGCGAGACGCCGTCCACAGTCCCAACTACTTCATTTCCGTCTCCGGTCACGCAAAACGTGTAACCTCTTTTGAGGATCCCCAAAGGATAGAGCCCTTCCAGCGTTCTCATAATACCATCAGAACTGCTCTTTTTCATGCGAATACTTCCCGATATTTCAGATCTTATCAGTCCCTGCAACCTTCTGAGAGATTCCTTCCCCACCTTGATATTTCCATCGGGAGCATTCCGCACCAGCTCTTTCGTAGAGTCCGCGAGTCGCCGTTCGGACACTCTGCATTTATTCCCCAGGCTGACGCTCATGGAGTTCGCGGCATCATCTATCCGGGTGAGATGATTCTTTGATATTCCGGACCAGAGTTCATCAAGTCTCGCAGTCCTGTCTTCAACTCGCAAAAAGGCATCATCTTTCCTGTGTTCGAAAAGTTTGAAAACGCTTCCCCGCATAATGTATTCGACAAGGTTAAGTCTTCTTTCAGAAGACCGGAGCCAGTTTTTCCTGATATTTTCAGCAAAACTGTCGAGCCTGTTCAATATATCCAGACTGGAAGGAGTAGCAAGTTCAGCGGCGGCTGTGGGAGTCGGTGCCCTCAGGTCGGCTACATGGTCGCATATCGTCGTATCCGTCTCATGTCCAATACCCGTAATCACGGGATATCTGCATCCTGATACTGCCCGTGCTACAGGTTCCAGATTGAAAGCCCATAGATCCTCGCTGCTACCCCCACCTCTTGCGAGAATTACCAGGTCCAGGTCTTCCATAGCCTCGATCAGGGCAAAAGCCCGGACGATAGAATCTTTTGCTTTCTGACCCTGGACCTCCGAATGGATATGTTCCAGAGCTGCTACTGGCCATCTCCTTTCAACAGTTTTCCTGATATCTCTTATGACCGCCCCCGTCTTCGATGTTATGACGGCTATCTTCTCTGGATATGCGGGGATGACCCGTTTGCGGGAAATATCCGTGAGCCCTTCGTTTACAAGCTTTCCCAGGAGTCTCTCGAACTCTATCTCAGCCTGCCCCCTGCCTGCGACCACCATGCCATCCATGATCAGCTGTGTTTGACCGCTCCCACCGTAATGCGACATTCGTCCTGATGCGATTACGAACATCCCGTTATCGGGAAGGAAAGTGAGCCCGTAAGTATTACGTTTGAACATGACAGCACGCAGGAGATTCTTCTCGTCCCTGAGTGTAAGGTAATAATGCCCGGAAATATGAGCCTTGAAGTTGGCGATCTCACCCGCGACTCTGATCGAGGGAAACTCGGATTCGAGATTCTGCCTCAGCGCATCGGTGATCTCAGAAACTGTATAGATGTCATCAATGCCGCCCATGGAGTGGTTATCGGAATCATGCTGATTCATCCGGCATTCCCCTTGCCCATTTTGCAGCCAGAAGAGTGTTTTTCATCAACATCGTGACCGTCATCGGTCCTACGCCTCCTGGAACAGGTGTGATGAGGGACGCCCGTGGATACACGGAATCGAAATCGATATCTCCCGCCAGACGATATCCCTTTTTCCTCGTTGGATCCTCTACCCTGGTAGTTCCAACGTCTATGGCTACGACACCTTCTTTTACCATGTCTCCGGTTATCATATAAGGTTGACCTGCCGCGGCGATAAGGATATCAGCATCGATTGTCGCATCCTTCAGATCTACGGTCCGGGAATGACATATCGTAACAGTGGCATTGCCTGTGTCGGATTGTCCTGAAAGAAGAAGAGCCATCGGTTTTCCTACGATAAGACTCCTGCCCACAATAGTCACTTTTTTTCCTTTTGTATCTACACCATATTTCTTTAAGAGAACTGTTATTCCAAGAGGTGTGCAGGAAACGAAGGTCGGTTTATCGGCAGCCAGCCGTCCGAGGCTGTAAGGATGGAAGCCGTCTACATCCTTTGAGGGAGCGATTGCCTCGATGACTTTTTGCTGATCTATATGAGAGGGAAGGGGCATCTGCACGAGGATGCCATCGACATCTTCGTCATCGTTAAGTTTTTTTATCCTGTCGAGAAAATAGCCCTCGGATATGTCCGCCGGCATTTCTATCAGATCCGATCTGATCCCTATCTTCTCCGCTTTTCTGACCTTCATGCCGACATATGACTGAGAGGCTGGATCTTCCCCGACAATGACGACGGTGAGTCCCGGCGGTTTTCGAGTCATGGAGAATTCAAGGACTTCTTTCCTGATCTCCTCAGTGATCTCCGCGCCTACTGCCTTGCCATCAATGATTTTTTCTGACTGTGTATTTTTCATGATGATGCCTCATCGACAAACCTGTGGATCCTCTCGACCCTGATGGTTTTCCCATTTTCATCATCAATTTCCGCGAATATTCCTTCGATACAGGGGTCCTCTCCCCCTGCCTGGAACCGCACATTGACGCCTTTCAAAAACCTTTCTATGACCTGCTTTTTGTCTACCCCGATGACCGACGACCAGGGTCCGGTCATACCGATATCCGTCTGATATCCAGTTCCCTGCGGAAGGATCCTCTCATCAGCAGTAGGTATATGAGTGTGGGTGCCCGCCAGCAGGCTTACCCTCCCATCCAGATAGTTCGCGAGCGCCAGTTTTTCACTTGTCGCTTCAGCGTGAAAATCTATGATGATGATTTTAACATCGGAAGGCATCGAAGAAAGAATGCTATCAGCTTTTCGAAATGGGCAATCGATATCCGGCATGAAGGTCCTGCCCTGAAGATTGATGACGCAGATGCTACTGCCCCCGGCTTCGGTGATCGTATACCCGATACCAGGTACACCAGGCGGATAATTCGCGGGACGGAGGAGATCATCGCTGGCATCGAGCAACCGTATCCCTTCCCTCTTATCCCATATGTGATTTCCGCTCGTCATCACATCTACGCCGGCGGCTTTGATCTCCCTTATGACTTTTTCAGTCACTCCAAACATTCCGGCGGCATTTTCTACATTTGCCGTACAAAGATCTACCTTATACTCACCTTTCAGTGAAGGCAGCCCTGCCTCAAGGGCTTTTCTGCCCACCCTGGACAGAATATCTCCGAGCATGAGCACGTTCATACGAAGTCTCCAGACTTATTGATATGGATCGTGCGGGGAATGCTTTCCCTCAGGCATTTTGTCCACCTGATCATCTCGCAAAATCCACGGACCTTGTCTCCCGGATCACCACTACCTTGATCTGGCCGGGATACTCCATATCATCCTCGACCTTTCGCGCTATATCCGTTGCAAGCTGGACAGCATGGGCATCGTCTACCTTCTTGTGGCTGACAAGTATCCTGATCTCCCTCCCTGCCTGAATAGCGTACGATTTCTCGACACCTTCGAAAGCATCGGCAATCTTTTCGAGCTTTTCAAGTCTTCTTATATAGTTCTCAAGAGTCTCACGTCTTGCTCCAGGCCTTGCGCCAGAAATGGCATCTGCAGCAGAGACTATATGAGCGATCAGAGAAGTAGCTTCTACATCCTCGTGGTGAGAAGCGATTGAGTTTATAACGATTTCGTTCTCGCCGTAACGTTTCGCGAAATCAGCACCGATTTCAGCGTGAGGGCCATCGATCTCGTGATCCGCAGCCTTCCCGATGTCATGAAGCAACCCGGCTCTCTTGGCAATGACAGGATCCAGTCCAAGCTCACTTGCAAGCATTGAAGCCACAAAAGCGACTTCCTTTGAATGCTGAAGCACGTTCTGACCGTACGAAGTCCTGTATTTAAGCCTCCCCAGAAGTTTTGTCATTTCGGGATGCAGTCCATGAATATTCAGATCAAGGTAGGTCTGTTCACCGATCTCCCTTATCTCTTCAAGGAGGTCCTTTCTCGTCTTTTCGACGAGTTCCTCGATACGACCGGGGTGGATCCTGCCGTCCTTGACCAACTTCTCCAGAGACAGTCTTGCGACTTCCCTTCTTATCGGATCGAAGCCGGACAGTATTACAGCTTCCGGGGTGTCATCGATGATTACATCGATCCCCGTCGCGCTTTCGAAAGCCCTGATATTCCGGCCTTCCCTTCCTATGATCCTCCCTTTCATCTCATCGTTCGGGAGATCTACTACTGACACGGTGGATTCAACGACATGATCCGCGGCACATCGCTCTATAGCGAGGGTGATTATCTCCCTGCTGGCCTTTGTCGCGTTTCTTTCCGCTTCATCCTTGATCTCTTTGATTTTCCTTGCGGCCTGCAGTTTTGCTTCACCCTCAAGGTTCGTTATCAGAAGCTTCATCGCAGCCTCTGTGCTCATACCAGCAATCTTCTCCAGTTTTTCGTTCTGGCGATGCAGGATTTGAGCAAGCTCTTCATTTTTTTCGGAGACGACACCTATTTTCTTTTCCAGGGTCATTTTCTTGTCGTTGATCTCCAGCTCGCGCTTTTCGAGGTAGTCCACCTTGCGGTTTATATTCTGTTCCTTCTCCTCGATTCGCCTTTCCAGCTTTTTGAGTTCGACCCTTTCATCAGCAGTGTCCCTTTCGAACTTCTGCTTCGCCTTATACCAATCATCTTTTGCCTCGAGCATCGACGCTTTTTTCCTTGTCTCAGCCTCTTTCTGTGCCTCCGCTATAATGTTTCCAGCGAGTTTCTGAGTATGTTTCATCTGGCTCTGAGCTATTTTCCTGCTCGACAGCCATCCAACGAAAAAGCCAAGGAAAAGAACGAGGATTCCCGCCGAAATATAGAAAAAGATACTATCCATTTTTATGTGCCCGTATCCTGCCGGGCGGCTCACCTCCTGAAAGTCACAATTCATCACTGATTGTGAAACGTTTAAATTTTTCTTAATGAGGAGAAACGGGCTGGAAAAAGGAAAATTCCCCACTAGAATGCCGTGAAGGAAGGACCTTTTTAAGCCCAAAACAACAAGGTGGATATCCCAGCGGCCTTCTCAACCTTCCTGGCAGCGCCAGGCATGGCATCCCAAGCCAGCGTTTGGATCTCCGGGCTCAAAGTGTTGGCAAAAAATGGTCTTCGCCCACACAAACACAGCAGGGAATTTCTATTCTTCTTTCATCTTTCTCAAATCCCCACTCCAAGTGTCTTTCGACTCAAGGGGTCAGAGAATTAACTTCCTGCACCAATCTTGTCTTCAATGAGTTCGCCCAACTGAGCAGCGCGCCTACCGAGTTCCTCTTGAATATTATCGCTGTCTTCCCTTTCCTGATGTAACTCGTCGGCGATATTTAGAGCAGCTAATATTGCGATTCGTGATTGAGACATTATTCCACTCGAATGGGCTATCTCCCTCATCTTCTGGTCAACATAGCCGGCGATCATGTGAATATAGTGAGGATCACCGACACCCTTTATTTTATACTCCTGACCAAAAATCTCCACTTTCTCTGTGTTCTTTTCGGTCATCTTCCTACCTCTCAAGATCAATACAGTTTATTCCTCCCGACCCCAGCCCGGAAACAACCTCGTCAGAAGTGCATGATCAGATATCCAGACCATCCAGCTTCATGAGCATCTCCTCGATTTTGTTTCCTATCTCCTCTCTAGTTTTATCGAAATCTTTTCCCTTCTCTTTATCCATCTTAAAGATTTCGAGTTCTTTAGCCATTTCCTCATTTTTAATATATAACGATTCTATTTTTTCTTTCAATACTTTATTAGCTTCTTCCATTTTCTTTTTTTCATCAGCCAGACGCCCAATGAGTTCCGCCGCTTTAACTATTTTATTTTCAAGCATTTCCAGACTAGCCAAACCGGTCGAACTCATTCTTACTCCATCCTTCTTAATGTAACCTGCAATTCACGCTGCAGGCTGTTAAGGACCTTTTGAATTACTTTGTCCACAGCGCCATCGTCCAGTGTATTGTCCCGAGACCTGAAACCAAGGCTGAAAGTGTAGCTTCTCCGACCTTCTCCAAGAGCCTCACCCTGATAGTAATCGAAAAGTCTTATAGATTCAAGGAATTTAGCTCTTTTCTCTATTACTCTTCTTATATCAGCGAATGTAACTCGTTCCTGTGCAACAACACAGAGGTCTCTCTTTACCTGCGGGTAGGGACTCAGCCTGGAATACCTGGGTTCTTCGAACCCTGCCCCATGCATCACATCCATTATCGCGGTAAAGAAATGGACGGGACTCTCTATCTCGTAGTTTTTCAGGACACTAGAGGGAATGACTCCGGAAATCGCAATTATCTTCCCTTTTGTCAACCAGTTATAAATATAGGCGGGTTCCTCTTCCTTATTCCGCTGTATCTGTAACTCCGACCTGACAGCGCAACGGTCAAGAAGATATTCCAGTTCACCCTTCATATCGAAATAATCGACTTCCCTGGATTGATCTATCCACTGGGCTGGAACTGCAGTCCTTGATAACATAGCAGTTAGATGCACCTGTTCGTCAGGAAGACTCTCTCCGCCATTAACAGGAAGAAACACCTTACCCATCTCGAATATCCTGATACCCTCCTGTTCGGCTGGAGCATTTCTGGAGATCACTCTCAACATCCCCGGAATCAGTGAAGTCCTCATAGCAGACTGCTGCACTGAAAGCGGATTCTCCAGTCTTATCGGCCTACTCCGGAAATCAGACTCACTCCACCCCATACGGTCAGGATCTTCCATATTCATAAATGAGGATGTGATTACTTCGGCAAAGCCCCTTGAAGCCAGAAAAGACCTTACCTCCTCATTTCTTTTATCGACAGTTGATATCTTCGAGAATACGTTCCCCCTCAGATACTCTTCCCTTCCGATATTCTCGTATCCGTATAATCGAGCCACTTCCTCGATTATATCTACCTCTTCCTTAAGATCTCTCCTGAAGCCGGGGACTATAACGATAACTTCATCTTCCGAGACTTCACAATCAAGTGCCAGCCTCTCCAGAAGACTGGAAAGGTCATCTCCGTCAAGATGAGTGCCCATGAGCCTGTTTGCCTGAGCAATCCTCAGGGTGATCTTCGTTTTTTCTACTGCTTCAGGTTTTGCTACGAAATCGCGACAGGCTGTCTCAGGAATCCCGGCTTTTATCTCCCGGATAAGCCAGCAGGCTCTTTCCAGAGCTTTTACAGTTCCGCTCACATCACTTCCACGCTCGAACCTGTATGATGCCTCTGTATCCAGCTTGAGAGATTGACTGGACCGCCTTATCGTCCGGGGACCGAATGCGGCACTTTCCAGAAGGATACGGGTAGTTTTATCACTTACCTCCGTATCGGCTCCCCCCATGATCCCGGCGATACCTACGGAGCCATCCTGATCCTTGATCACGAGAACGTCAGGATCGATTTTTCGTTCAGTCTCGTCCAGAGTTATAATCGTCTCGTTATCATGCCCCCTGCGGACTCCTATCGATTCTCCAGCGAGTCTGTCGCGGTCATACGCGTGAAGCGGCTGACCGAGTTCCATCAGAACAAAATTAGTCACATCCACTATATTGCTGATCGGCTTTACGCCTGCCGACAAAAGAAGCTTCTGCATCCATTCTGGAGAGGGAACAATAGTGACATTATCGATAAAAGCAGCCGAAAATCTCGGGCAGTCCTCCGGATCTTCGATATCGATTCCATAGACCTCTTCCGGTTCAAGGGCAAAGGTCTCAGGCTCACGAAGTTTTCTTTTATAAAGGGCCGCGATCTCTCTCGCTATTCCCAGATGAGAGAGCTGGTCAGGCCTGTTAGGGGTCACCTCTATATCGAGTATTACATCGTCATCGCCCAGTAATCCGGAAAGATCAGCGCCAGCATCCAACTCAAGATCGAGTTCCATTATTCCACCAGAATCGGTTCCGATCCCCAACTCTGTCTCGGAACAGATCATACCTTCCGATGGTTCGCCACGGAGCTTCGTCTTTTTTATCTTGAATCCGTCCTTTAATACCGCTCCATCGACAGCAACGGCCACACTCAGACCGACTCTGACATTGGGCGCACCGCAGACGATATCCAAAAGCTTCGCGCCGCCGACATCCACCTTACAGACACTAAGTTTGTCCGCGGCCGGATGCTTTCCGCATTCCACTACTTTTCCGAAAACGACTCCCGAGTAATCCGCACCCAGATCTTCTACACCTTCAACGTTCAATCCGAACATCGTGAGGTCAGATGCCAGGGCCTCTGGTGATTCCTCTATGTCCACATACTTTTTCAACCAGTTTATGCTGACTTTCAATCCTGCACCCCCGCCCACGATCCGGACCAGAACTGGCCCAGGAATCGGATATCATTGGCAAGAAACCTTCGAATATCATCAATGCCGTATTTAAGCATCGCTATTCTATCGATACCCATACCGAATGCGAACCCGGTGACAGAATCAGGGTCATACCCCGCGTATTTGAACACATTCGGATGGACCATTCCCGCCCCCATGATCTCTATCCATCCCGTCTTCTGACATATGGAACAGCCTTCTCCCCTGCAACCGAAACACTCCATATCTACTTCCGCGCTGGGTTCAGTAAACGGGAAAAAATGAGGACGGAATCGTACTTTTACGTCTGGACCAAAAAAGGAATGAATAAAGAAAGTGACATCGTTTCTGAGGTCCGCAAGCGATACATTCCTGTCCACATACAGTCCCTCGATCTGATGGAATTCCGCAGCATGAGACGGGTCAGGTGTCTCATTCCTGTATACCCTTCCAGGTGATATGATCCTGAGGGGTGGGTCGTTTTTCTCCATATACCTTACCTGCACAGGAGATGTCTGTGTCCTGAGCAGGATGTCTCTGTTCACATAGAATGTGTCCTGAGAATCCCGGGATGGATGGTCCTCCGGAAAATTCAGAGCTTCAAAATTGTAGTAATCCAGTTCTACATCGGGTCCTTCAGCCAGGGAATATCCCATCCGGAAGAATATCTCCTTGATGTCTCTCGTGACCCTCGTCAAAACATGAAGACCACCCTGCGAGAAAACCCTGCCAGGCAAAGCGTGATCCCCGGGAAAGGGCTCGGGGTCACCGATATTTGCGGATATCTCTTCCAGGCGAGCAGAATATATACCGGACAGTTTCCCCTTGATCTCATTAATCAGGTTTCCCATTGCAGGGCGTTCGCCAGCTGGAAGGCTGCCTATGGATCTAAGTGAAAGAGTCAGACTTCCCTTTCTCCCAAGATATTTTACGCGCAACTCTTCGATCGCGCCGATATCTGACGCTTCACCTAGTTCCCGTACCGCTGTTTGTTCGAGTTCCTCAAGGGTCTGTCTGTCGATTCCCTTATTGTTCATCTACTGTGCTTCCTTCGCGATCTCGGCCAGTTTGGCGAAACCGTCAGCGTCATTGATAGCGATTTCCGAAAGCATCTTCCGATTGATCTCGATATCCGATTTCTTCAGTCCGTTAATAAACCTGCTGTAGCTGAGTCCATTGACTCTCGCAGCAGCGTTTATACGGGCGATCCATAATCTGCGAAAATCTCTTTTCCTTACGCGCCTGTCCCGGTAAGCATATGAAAGGGCCCTGTTCACGGCTTCCTGGGCACTGCGGAACAGTTTTCCACGTCCACCCACAAAGCCCTTGGCCTGTTTCAACACCTTCTTTTTTCTCTTGTGTGAAGCCACACTGTGTTTCGTTCTCGGCATACTGAAAGCTCCTGTTACGTCTCTTCTTATATTCTCAATTAAATGATACAGGCTCCTCTAGAGCCCAAGCATTCTCCTGATCCTTCTTGTATCGGATTCAGATGCAATTGTCTGCTTGCGCAATTTGCGTTTCCTTTTAGTGGATTTTTTCGTCAGAATATGACTCGCATACGCCTTATGTCTCCGGATCTTTCCAGTTCCGGTAAGACGGAATCTTTTGGCTGCGCCTCTGTTAGTCTTTATTTTCGGCATCTGTTGCTGCACCCCCTTTTTTCGTCTTCTTTTCTGAACTCTTATCTGAGCGAGGCCCCATGATAAGGGACATTATTCTTCCTGTCCTTACCGCTGTTCTTTCCACCGCAGCTATTTCAGAAAACCTCTCAGTTATTTGATTCAATAACTCGTAACCCTTTTCCAGATGTTCCATTTCCCTGCCGCGGAAAATGACCGTAAATTTAACTTTATCCTTCTGCTCCAGGAATTTCTCTGCATTCTTCATCTTGAACATAAGATCATGTTTCTCGATCTTAGGCCGCAGTTTTATTTCCTTGAGATGGGTGACATGCTGTTTCTTTTTTGACTCGCGGGTCTTTTTACTCTGCTCATATTTGTACTTGCCAAAATCCATTATCTTGCAGACCGGCGGCCTTACGTTCGGAGCGATCTCAACAAGGTCGAGTTCCCTCTCCTCAGCAATTCGTCTGGCTTCATCTGTAGCCATCACGCCCAACTGTTCACCATTTTCGTCAATGACCCTGATCTCGGGAATCCGAATCATCTCGTTGACCCGGGTTCTCTTTTCTCTTCTCTCTCTGTCAAATCTACCTTTGATTTGTTCACCTCCTGGTAAACCAAAAAAAAAGGACGCGTAGTTGTTCCACCCGTCCGGCTCTGTCGGCTTTAGATGAAACCCTAACAGTACAAATAGACCGTAAGGTGAGAGGCTCTCGCCTCTGCTTGCATTATTGCTATATATATTATGCTTTTCGGTCGACTTCGTCAACCAGTTCCGCAATAAATTCTTCTATTTTTTTTGTCCCGAGTCTCCCCTCGGCCTTCGTACGGATGTCGAAAGTACCGGCTTCTAACTCCTTGTCCCCACATACAGCCATGTATGGGATCTTTTGAAGTTCGGCATCGCGGACCTTCAACCCCAGTTTTTCCTCCCTTACATCACACTCCACCCTGAGTCCTGCTTCACGCATTCGCGACGCGGCTTCCAACGCGTATTCATGGTGAGCGATACCGATGGGAAGGATAACAGCCTGCACAGGAGCGAGCCACAGAGGAAACAATCCCGCGTAATGCTCAGTAAGTGTCCCTATAAACCTTTCAATCGAGCCAAGAAGGGCTCGATGGATCATATATACATATTCCTTTTTCCCTTCCGAAGACACATACCTCACATCGAACCGCCTCGGAAGGTTGAAATCGAACTGGATCGTGGTGGCCTGCCAGCCACGACCGAGTGCGTCGATAAGTTTAAGATCTATCTTCGGACCGTAGAACACCGCTTCGCCGGGCATCTTCTCATAAGGCAACCCCCTCTTCTCGATCGCCTTCAACAACGATGCCTCAGCCATGAACCACTCTTCCTCGGAACCGGCGTATTTTTCCATATTCGCCGGGTCGTGAACACTCAATTCGACCTTGTACTTGTCGAAACCGAATGTCGTCAATATATGATGGGCCAGGTCAAAACAGGCGTCGACCTCATCGTCCAGTTGATCGGGGGTGCAGAATATGTGGGCATCGTCCTGGGTAAACCCCCTGACCCTTAGAAGGCCATGGAGTGTTCCCGACCGTTCATTTCTGTACACTGTGCCGAGTTCGGCATACCTTATGGGAAGGTCGCGATAACTGTGAATGTGGCTCTTGTACACAAGGATATGTCCGGGACAGTTCATGGGCTTCAGAACGAATTCCTGGCCCTCATCTGATTTGATGATGAACATGTTCTCCCTGTAATAATCTATGTGTCCCGATGTGTGCCAGAGTTCGCTGCGGGCTATATGCGGGGTCATGATAAGATCATAGCCACTCTTTCTGTGCTCATCTTTCCAGAAGTCTTCGATCTTTTCACGCAGGATGTATCCCTTGGGGTACCAGAAGACCAGCCCCCCTCCTGCCTCTTCCTTAATGTCGAAAAGGCCGAGTTGCGGCCCCAGCTTCCGGTGGTCTCGCTTTTTAGCTTCCTCGCGCCGATCGAGTTCGGCCTTAAGATCTTCATCGGTGAAGAACGCGGTCCCGTATATCCTCTGCAACATCTCTCTCTTCTCGTCTCCACGCCAATAGGCGCCCGCGAGTGAAGTGAGCTTTACATGCTTGAGCATCTTCGCCCTGGGGATATGAGGCCCTGTGCAAAGATCAGTAAAATTTCCCAGCCGATAGATGGATACTTCCTCCACCTCCAGATCGTTTATCAGTTCGACCTTGAACTTCTGACCTTCTGCCTCGAAAAGCTCTACTGCTTTGTCCCGGGAAAAGATCTCCCTTTTAAATGACAGGTCGCCACCCTTGAGCAGCGCGGCCATCTTTTCCTCTATCTTCACGAGATCTTCAGGAACAAGCGTTTTTTCCATAAGGACATCGTAATAGAAACCATCATCTATCGAAGGGCCGATGGCAAAACTCACGTCTCCGTATAACTCAAGGATCGCCAGAGCCATAAGATGGGACATGCTGTGGCGCAGGATAGGAAGTGATTCATCGTCACTCACGGTAAGTACTCTGAACAGCCCTCCCGAAACCAGTGTCTGCTGGAGATCCATCAGCGTGTCATCGATCATTACGGCAACAGCTTTTTTTCTTACGGAATTGGGAAGACTCGAAAGAAGCTCTATTACGGGAGTCCCTTCGGCATACTCGCCTCTCGTTCCATCCGGATAAGTTATTTCCAGCATTTTCAGCACATCCGCCTTGTATGGTTAGAATCAACTAGAGTCATGCCGTTTGTGGCGGCTGATCGATTGTGTTCCAGATAAATGGTGGGCGATACTGGAATTGAACCAGTGACCCCCTGCATGTCAAGCAGGTACTCTAACCATCTGAGCTAATCGCCCACTCAGTTTACCTGCACAATCTAATATATTTATCGACCGCCGGGCAATAGAAAGTTTCAGCGTTGCCTATTTCTTCTCTTCATCGTCAATGACTTCGAATTCAGCATCGACGACCTGATCATCCTCTTTCGCTTCTCCGGCTTTATCCCCGCCATCCTCGGGCTGTTGCCCCTGCTGGGGCTGCTGATCCGGGGCCGCGTTCTGATACATCGCCTGTGCGGCTTTCTGCCATACAGCGTTATGTGCCTCTGTTGCTTTTTTGATTCTTTCCACATCATCGGTCTTGGAAGATTCCTTCAGTTCCTCGAGGACTCTCCTCAATTCATCCATATCCTCCGAAGGGATCTTGTCCTTGTGTTCCTCAATCTGCTTCTCGGTCTGGTAAGCCATCTGGTCCGCCTGATTCTTCAGGTCTATCAATTCACGCTTTTCCTTGTCCTCGCTCGCGTGAGCTTCTGCTTCTCCGACCATCCTGTCGATATCGTTATCCGACAATCCGCTGGAAGCCTGGATGATGATCTTCTGCTCCTTGTCCGTAGCCTTGTCTTTAGCAGCTACATTCAGGATGCCGTTGGCATCGATGTCGAAGGTGACCTCGATCTGGGGGATTCCCCTGGCAGCGGGAGGCAACCCTGCGAGTTGGAAACGGCCGATCGACTTATTGCTCGACGCCATCTCTCTCTCCCCCTGAAGAACGTGGATTTCCACTGTGGTCTGGTTGTCCGCGGCTGTAGAGAATATCTCACTCTTTCTCGTGGGAATCGTAGAGTTCCTCTCTATCAGTCTTGTCATTACTCCGCCCAGAGTCTCAATACCTAGAGAAAGAGGAGTGACATCGAGAAGAAGGACGTCATGCACGTCACCCGCGAGTACTCCACCCTGGATAGCAGCGCCCAGAGCGACTACTTCGTCGGGATTGACGCCCTGGTGCGGCTCACGCCCGAATATCTCTTTCACCTTTGCGTGTACAGCGGGCATCCTTGTCGTTCCGCCGACAAGAATGACCTCCTGGATATCCGAAGCTGAAAGGCCGGCATCCTTAAGCGCGTTTTTACATGGGCCGACAGTCCTCTGTACGAGGTCCTCTGTCAACTGTTCGAATTTCGCCCTCGTAAGCTTGACATTGAGGTGCTTGGGACCAGAGCTGTCAGCGGTAATAAATGGCAGGTTGATGTCCGCCTGAGGCACAGTCGAGAGTTCACATTTTGCTTTCTCGGCCGCTTCCTTGAGGCGCTGAAGAGCCATCGGATCCTTCGATATGTCTATACCCTGATCCTTCTTGAATTCCGTGACCAGCCAGTCGATGACCCGCTTGTCAAAATCATCTCCACCAAGGTGCGTGTCTCCGTTCGTAGCCTTGACTTCAAATACAGACTCTCCCAGTTCAAGGACCGATACGTCAAAGGTACCGCCACCGAGATCGAAGACAGCAATAGTCTTTTCGCCTTTTTTGTCAAGGCCGTAGGCCAACGCAGCTGCGGTAGGCTCGTTGATGATCCTCTCCACTTCAAGTCCCGCAATTTTACCGGCATCCTTGGTCGCCTGCCTCTGACTGTCATTGAAATAGGCCGGAACAGTGATGACCGCTTTCGTCACCTTTTCGCCAAGATACGTCTCCGCCGCTTCCTTGAGATACTGCAGAGTCATGGCCGAGATCTCCGGAGGTGAATATTCCTTTCCATGCGCCACTATTCTCACATCACCGTTCGGCCCTTTTTTCACTTTGTACGGGACTTCTGATATCTCCATCTCCACTTCAGAAAATTTTCTTCCCATGAATCTCTTGATCGAAAATACGGTATCAGTCGGATTCGTCACGGCCTGACGTTTTGCCAGAGTCCCCACCAGTATATCGTCCTCCTTGAATCCGGCGATCGAGGGGGTAGTCCTTCCGCCCTCGGGATTGGGGATGATCACAGGCTCTCCGCCTTCGATGACCGCTACACATGAATTCGTCGTTCCCAGATCGATTCCTATTATCTTGCTCATTGCCACCCTCCAAAAAAAATACGATATTGTTAAACCACAAGATAGCATTATACAAGTAGCATGCCAGAAAATAATATCAAGCAGCAATGGTATCTCATTTAATAACAATACAATAGAAGGTTGCATGCGGAAGCATGCTAGAGGTTGGCAGCAGGACTGCCACGCCACTCGCTGCCATAAGTGCCATAATGGCTCTTATTGGCAGTCTTTGTCAGGTACTCGTTTCGTCCTCATTTTTAATAAGACATCGTATGTCGCCATTTTCCAATCGAAGCTGGACCTCGTTACATATCTCGAAATTTCTTTTTGCCAGATCTCCGTACTCGTAAAATACACATCTCCCCCTCTTACCGCACCTGCTCTTTGAATGACACACCTCAAGCTGCATAAGAAGCCATGAGGAAAGATATTCTCCCTCGTCGACATCCCATCTCTTCATCCCCCTCTCGATGTCATGCTCATGATGATAGGGAAAGAGCTGTCTCTGCATCTCCTTTATCAGTTTTTCTATTCTTCTCATCTCTGTTCTCCCGCATTTAATCTGATCGTATTTATGAAATTCTATAAATTCCGCACTTCACTGGTTGACATTATAGGTGTTATCACCTATATTTGTTCTCGGGAGTTCCTGTAATTCCCTCTTTCAATAGGTTCTGCAGGCCTTTATGTGACCCGACTATCCTTTCAAGCGGGGTTCACGCCATGCATTGCCCCTGACACCAAGTTACAGGAACTCTCTCTTCTTTATATCCTCTCTCATATTTCTGGCGATCCTCAGAAGATTTTCCCTGGTGTTGTTAGCGGGATCATCCAGGACCTTATCAAGAAGTCTTTCGAGAACAAACCCGACCTCTCTTCCCTCGGTCAGGCCGATCTCCTTCATCAGATCTTTTCCATTTATATTGAGGTCACTCCTCTTGAATACTGAATCTTTTCTGACGACCTCTTCAATTCGCCGCACAGAGTATTTCACTTCATCTTCCGTTTCCTGCCCTGATTCCCCTCTGGCCCTTCCATCCGCCATCCTCAGCTCCATCAGGTCTTCAATATTCTCGACACCGACTCTTGCCACGAATCTCCGTATTGCTGAATCAGACCACTCCTCCGTAATGAAAAACATGTGATGGAGTATCAGGTGCTCGACTCTGTCTATCAATTCGTTTGAATATTTAAGCCTTCGCATTATTGCCACGGCGGACCTGGCGCTATCCTCTTCATGCCTGTAAAAGACGATCTTACCTCTGTATTCTCTCCTGGTACTTTTCTTTCCCAGATCATGCAGGAGAGCAGCGAGCCTGAGATGCAATCGAGGCGGAGCCAGATCACACGCCAGAACAGAATGCTTGAAGAGATCGTATTCGTGAAATTCGTTCTGTTCCACGCCCCAGGTCTCTTCCAGCTCAGGCAGGATCTTATCCAGGATAGAGTTGTCGTGCATGAAAATAAGACCGGCTGATGGCCTCCCGGAAAGGAGCAGAAGCTTGTCGAGTTCCATCCTTACGCGTTCAGGCGAGATATCATCCAGCAGACCGGAATGATCCTTCATCATGACAGCGGTGTTTTTTTCTACTGACAATTCTAATCGAGCCATAAACTGTATCCCGCGGACTATCC
The DNA here is from genome assembly GCA_023131975.1 of Candidatus Krumholzibacteriia bacterium. Lineage (GTDB taxonomy): Bacteria > Krumholzibacteriota > Krumholzibacteriia > Krumholzibacteriales > Krumholzibacteriaceae > JAGLYV01. The sequence goes on from JAGLYV010000078.1 coordinate 20,559, forward strand.
TCAGAGGATCCTCGACAAAAGATTCCCTGCGATTGACCCTCAGCAGTCCTGCCGCAAGATCCGACTTTCCACCAAGCGGATCTATCAGTCTCATACCATTCAGATCCAGAGCCATGGAATTGATAGTGAAATCACGTCTGACGAGGTCTTCTTCCACCGGCAGAAAAGGATCGTAGCTTACATCAAAATCTCTGTGGTATGGCCCCGTAGATGATTCGCTTCTTGGGAGGGATATGTCAACCGGCTCACAGCCAGGCTCTCTGAACTTTAGAACACCGAAAGATTTCCCGACAAGGTCGATCTTGCCATGAGGCCTTAGAAGGTCGACCAGCCTCTCCAGGCCTATACCCGTTACGAGATAGTCAACATCCACCTTCTCTTCTACTCTGCCGAGAAGAATATCGCGCACAATACCGCCTACAAGGAAAAGACCACCCTCTTCAAGGACCGATCTCTCCCAGCGGCGGATTTCTCTTTCAAACACAAATTCGGGTATTTCATTCATACGACCGAATGTATCGAACGAAAACCCCCGCGGTCAACAGATTAACGGCGCACCTGATCAATTCCGGCGGGAAATATTTATCCATGTCCGGCGCAACCATCTGAAAATCGGACCAAGCGCTCCTATCGGAAGGATCGAGAATATCTTTCGTCCGACTTTTGAAGAACAAAACATGAATTGCATTGAGAACAATATTTCAGCTACTTTTCTGCCTGTTTTGATATCTGGACGTGCCTGATTGAACGACGGGACCTTATATCCCAGATGCCTCCAGGCGCCGATCCTCAGCCAGGATCCATATTTCTTCAGATCAAAAGCATGTGCATGCATGGACAAAACCTCTTTGTGGCTGATATCTTCAGCTACGATGATCCCGGCTTCGATCGCTCTCCTTACAAGCTTTTCGCCCTCCCCCGTTCTTGCCAGGACTATCGACCATCCACCCTCTTCCAACCCCTCCTTCGACCAGGCATCACCGACACTTATATCACTCAACTCATTTGTGAGATCCGTGCAGAACAGGCATCTATGATTTATGTAAAAGGGAATAGCCTGATTGAAATCCAGCTTGGAGACCTTCAGAGATTCTTCATCCTTATTGACCACTGAAAAATATCCGGGCCAGTCTCCTTCTCGATACGAAAGCTTTTTCACATCTTCCAGAGACTTGATCCCCATCTTTTTCAGCATCATCCTGGTCGCTTCATAATACAGGTTGTTTCCGCAATATATACCCACACATGGGCCGATAGATGAAGCCTTGTCCCACCCCGAATCCTGCAATTTCCTGATTCCATGAATCTGGCACGGAAGACCGCTTACTGCTATCCTCTCACCGTCTCTGAGATCCCCCAGTGCCTCGTTCATGGGACTGAGATGATATTTACTCTGAGATGCTTCTGCCACCTCTGTCTTCGACCGGGCGATCACACCTTTCCCAACGAAGGGCTTTTCTCTATCCATGGTATAAACAAGCGCCCCATCCGATTTATCTATATCGATAAGAAAGTTCAACAACGCAGTAACGATTCCACCACTGGCTCCAGAGTCCCTGACCTTTTCGTCGACAGCTCGAGCGACCCACGCGCTTTTTACAATACCGGCAAATGGATCTGTCTCCGAATCGCATATAAATCTTTTTTCGAGTCTTGAAAAATCAACTTCCGCTCCGGGACAGGAAGCGAGACACAGCCCACATGAATCACACCTCTTTCCCACACTGGGAAGACAGTCACCAAGTCGATCGGGTATGGATATATTTTCGAGATGACAGACTCCGACACAGGTCCCACACCTTGTACACAATCCGGTATCGACGATTTTACTGATCAACGTTTCACACGGCAGCTGTGCAGACATAAAAGCTCCTCATACCGAGCTGACCCAGAAAAGACTTCCCGACCAGATCGGCGATCACACAATCAAATCGTTCTATCCCGGCTCCCCCGATCGGGAGAAAGAGAGTTCCTCTGTAATCATCCAGTCGAAATCCGGAATCTCGAAGCATATCGCGGACTTCACGAGGAGCTAGAAACCTGTGTGGCCCCTCACCATGATGGAATTTCAATATCCCGTTAAGAACGCTTGTCCATTCGGCAAAAGAAGGAGGCAAGCTCATCACGAGTCGTCCTCCATCGACTACCACCCTCCGCAGCTCTTTCAGGAACAGTAGTGGATCAGGAACATGCTCCAGCGTCTCCAGCGACATTATTCTGTCAAACGAATCATCGAGGAATGGGAGTTCGTGAAGTGACGTCTGAACATGAGCCTCTTCCGGATTCAGCCTCCTGCTGCCCCTTAACATCTCCAAAGAGAGTTCCGCGTTTACAAGCTTGATTTCCGGACAATCCTTTCTCAGCCAGGGGGTACCGTCTCCGATCCTCGACCAGATATTCAGCAGTCTTGTTCCCGGGGCAAGATCGAGTCTCTTCACAGCCTCCCGGAACCTTTGTGTATGCACGCGATCAAGTTGTTCGTTCGCGTGTTCATATTCATGCTCGGCTATTCCATCCCAGAATACCCGTACTTCATCCATTGTAAAATCGTTGGCGTATCTACTACTCATCGTTGACATCCTCCGTCTTCTTTTCCAGAGGTGCCACCAGCCAGCATACCAGCCCGGTCACTCCCTGTATCAGATAGACAAGAATAAAGGAGAGGGAAAAAGTCACTGCCGCTTCCCTCGAAAGCCCCACCCTGCTGAAGACCATTATAAGAACAAGTTCTCTCGTGCCGAGTCCTGACAGGGAAACTGGTATAAGTGCGGTAAAAATGGCCGCAGAAACACTTACTATCAAAATATGAAATGACGCGCCCGTTCCGACCCCATCGGCCAGAAGGATAAACACTCCGAAATGAAGCACCCATGCTATAGCTGATAACAAGATCACCAGAGCCAGGCCGGAATGCCTGAGAGTGGAAAATTCACCTACAGCCTCCCCTATCCCCTTGTCTATGTTTCCTCTGAGAGACCCTTCCGAAGCGCCGGAGAGAAATTTCCCGGCAATCCGGCTCAAAAGGTCCCTGCGCCAGAAAAGAACCAGGAAGACAACCGCGACGGATACCAGCAGGATACCACTTAAAAGAATCTGGTTATTAAAGATACCGGGGAATGAGACAAGACTGGCGAACCCTATCAGGACAAGAAACCCCAGATCAAACAATCTGTCAGCCACTGAGCTGTATACAGCTTTGCCGGCCGACATCCCGCCCCGCATCAGATAGATGCTCTTGATAAAATCACCCAGGCGACCGGGGGTAAGAAATCCCAGATATAGAGCAGATGAATATATCGCGAACGCGCGCACAAGAGATATTTCTCCGCCCTGCATTTTTACAATGGTTCTCCATCTCATGGCTTTGACCAGCGTAAAGGACAGGAGGATCAGAACGGTACCGGACATGTGCAGAAAACTTAAACCGGAAAACGAATCTCTCACAGACCGAAGGTCCACTCTTGACAGGATCACAACGAACAGGGCTATCCCCGCGATCTGAAATGCCGTTCTCAGGATTTTCTTTTGTGAAAATTCCATCTCAGTAACCCGCATGGTCAGTCAAGCTTTCTCTCTCTTCTCAATGCGGAGATCTGGTCTGCCATTATGCCCATGAAAAACAGAAGTACACTGGTCAGGATGGTCAGAACTCCGATATTCGGCGCTCGTCCGAACCGCAGAATACCGTAAATCGTAAACAGGATACCGACCCCCATCATCACTATGGATACTGGCACAAAGACCTTAAGCGGATTAAAAAGGACGATGACCCTTATGATGAGAAGAAATGTCTTGTAACCATCTTTGAAGAAACTCACATTGCTCGCTCGTCCGACTCTTGCTTCGGCGGGTATCGGCAGATACTTCACGCTGTACGCCGATCTCAGATAGGCAAGCGTGATCGTAGTAGTGAAAGAAAAGCCATTCGGGCAAATATGAAGGAACTGGAATATCGTCTCTTTCCTGAAAGCCCGGAATCCCGAGTTCAAATCAGGAATATTCATACCACTAAGGTAATTCGCGACCAGCGACAGAACTTTTTTGCCTGGGGCCCGCATACCTTTCGACTGGCCTCTGGCACCCACGACCATGTCGTACTCGCCGATCTGGCCTATGAGCTTTTCTATATCAGCAGGATCATGCTGTCCGTCACTGTCCATCATGACCACGGTATCTCCATTAGCATTCCTGATACCTGTCTTAAGGGATGCCCCATACCCCTTGTTATAAGGATGTCTGCACACTCGCGCTCCCGATTCGGCTGCTATTTCGGCGGTCCTGTCAGAGGACCCATCGTCTATGACGATCACTTCCCAGTTCTTTTCACCGGCAAGCCTCATCAGGTCATTGAGGAATTTCGCGAGCCCCGTCTCCTCATTGTATGCGGGAATGATAATTGTCACATCATATCCGTTCATATCGACTCCATCATTCTTTCTGGTCTAAAATCCAGAAGACACCTTGCTCAGCATTCGTTCAATTCAGCGACCCTGACCTGCAGACATATTGCCTGGTGCCGAGGGAGGGACTTGAACCCTCACAGTGCTAAGCACCAGCGGATTTTAAGTCCGCTGCGTCTACCAGTTCCGCCACCCCGGCACTTGACAATTAATAGCCTAATACCCCTGTAACATCAAGTGAAAAGCCGCAATCTGCAGATGATTAGCATTGGATCAGAAAAGAAAACCGGATCCAGGCCGGTTTGGTTACCTGGAGGCGGCGACCGGATTCGAACCGGTGATAACGATTTTGCAGACCGTCGCCTTAGCCACTTGGCTACGCCGCCTCATAAAAAACTGGAGCGGGAAACGGGGTTCGAACCCGCGACCTCAACCTTGGCAAGGTTGCGCTCTACCAGCTGAGCTATTCCCGCTCTCCATCTCGATCTTTTGTGTTGTAAGTATAATTATTGTATTATCTCGTTGTCAACCTCATTCCTATCCTGCCCCGGGCACTTTCGTACATTTTTATATATTCACTGGCAGAATTACCCCAGGAATGGTCTTCCTTCATCATCCTGATGCGAGCCTTCTCGACAGCTTTAGAGTTATTGTAAAACTTCAGGGCTCTTTTTATCGTGTCGGTCAGGGCTTCGGGTGTGTAGTCTTCAAACGTAAATCCGTTACCCTTTCCACCACCGGAAGTCAGCTCAAAAACGGTGTCCTTAAGCCCACCGGTCGCCCTGACGACAGGTATGGTCCCATAACGCAGGCTATACATCTGATTAAGACCACAGGGCTCATACCTCGACGGCATCAGGAAGAAATCACTTCCAGCCTCTACGAGATGCGCGGTAGCATTGTTGAACACCAGCTTGACGCCCATTTTCTCCGGATACTTCTTTCGCAATTCTGTATAGAGATCATGATATTTTTTCTGTCCCGTACCCAGGATAACAAACTTAAGATCGAGATCCATAAGTTCATCGAGCGCCTCGGATAGTATATCGAAACCCTTCTGGTCAACAAGCCTTGAGACGATACCCAGCACAGGCTCATCTCCAGCCGGCAGCCCGAAATCCTTGAGAAGCTGATCTTTGTTCTTCTTCTTTCCGGAAAGATCGGAAGCAGTGAAATTATGAGAAATAAGTTCGTCCTTTTCAGGGTCCCACGCATCCGGGTCGATTCCATTCAGAATACCGACAAGGTCGTCTTTCCTGTAGGTAAGGACACCCTCAAGCCCGCAACCGAACTCCTCGGACATCGATATCTCTTCGGCATATGTCCTGCTGACAGTATTGATGACCCCGGAGAACATGAGGGCCATCTTCATGAGATTCACCCTTCCCCAGAACTCGAACGGACTCATCGGCTGAAACAGCTCGGGATCCAGCCCCGCCTTTTCCAGAAAATCTGGCTCGAAGATGCCCTGGTAAGCCAGATTGTGTACGCTGAAGACTGTTCCAGCTTCACGAAGATCTGGATTTCCGGATTCCTCTATTGAAAGGTAGACCGGTATCAGGCCGGCATGAAAATCATTGCAGTGGATGACGTCCGGTTTAAGACCAAGCGCCTTTATCGATTCCATGACCGCCCTGTTGAAGAAGATGATCCTCTCATCCTCATCTTCGTAGGCGTCTCCGGTCTCCGGCACGGTGTATATCCCGGCTCGTCCGTAAAAATGGTCATTATCGATAAAATAGACCTTTATCCCCGTACCGGGTTTCAAACAGCTCTGGAGGTTGAATTTATGGATCTTTCCATCGACCTCAGCATCCAGGGTACCGATCTTTGATTCAGGTCTGATCTTGAATTTCTCCCTGTCTATCTCTGAATAAAGAGGGGTGAATATCGTCATCTCACAGCCGAGTTTCTCAAGTTCATCGGGGAGAGCTCCCACCACATCGGCAAGGCCTCCTACTTTGGAAAACGGGACTATCTCCGTCGAAACAAGTGCTACTCCGAGAGTTTTTTCCGCCATTTATTTTTCCTCTACCTTCTGTTCTTCCTTATTATTTGCTGTTACGAGTTCAATGTCGATATCCCTGAGTATACGCGCCGCGTCTTCCGGCGGAGTAGGGTTGATATAAAAACCGCTTCCCCATTCGAATCCGGCGACCCTGGTCAACTTCGGCATTATTTCGATATGCCAGTGATAATAATCAAGATCCGGCTGATTGCACGGAGAAGTGTGGATTATGAAGTTGAAAGGTGGTTCGTCGAGGGCAATATCCAGCCTCAGCAGAACGTTTTTCATTATGTCGGCCAGCTGCGGGAACCACTCCGTGGGCGTCTGTTCGAAAGCCGATATATGCTTCAAAGGCAGGACCCAGGTCTCAAAGGGAAATCGCGCAGCGTAGGGCGCGATGGCGATAAAATGATCGTTCTGGTAGACGATCCTTTTCTCTTCTTTTATCTCCTGCATGAGGATATCACAGAAAATACATCGTTCCTTAAGGTCATAATGAAATTTTGCTCCGGTCAGCTCCTCGATCGCCCTCTTCGGGATGATCGGAGTGGCAATGATCTGAATATGGGAATGCTCCAGGGAAGCTCCAGCTTCTTCCCCCCAGTTCTTGAAAACAAGAATATATCTGAACCTGGAATCCCTCTTCAGGTCCAGGCAACGTTCCCTCAGGGCCCAGAAGATCGATTCGACATGGCTGTCAGAAAGGTACTGGAGGTTCTTTGAATGATCGGGTGATTCGATGAGGACCTCGTGAGCCCCGACTCCCCGCATCATATCATAGATACCGTCACCTCTCTTATCGAGGTCACCTTCGATCTGAAGAGCGGGAAATTTATTGGGAACTACCCGAACACTCCAGCCTTCTTTGTCAGGCAGGGACTTCGGGTCTCTATAGGCAAGGACTTCAGGGGGCGTCTTGTCTTCGTTCCCGTTGCAGAAGGGACAGAACCCGCCTTTTGGAGGCAATTTCTCTCTCTTGAAATCGTCAGGCCTTTTGCCCCTTTCGGTGGAGATAATGACCCACCGTTCCATTATCGGGCTCTTGCGTAATTCCGGCATTGGTTACTGTCTCCTTCCTGAGACTCCGTTGCTATTTTCTGATTGTCGTTTTGACTATCCAGCAGTCAGGATACTCTTCTGCCAGTCTTACTCTCGCGTCAGATGCACCTTCTCGTCCGGAAAAATCGCCTGCCCGGACCTTATAAAGACCACCTTCGTAGTCTATATACACAGCAAGTCCTGTTCCCGCCATTAATTTTTTCTTAAACTCTTTTGCCTTCTCCAGGTCTGAAGAAGCGAATACCTGCACCCTGTAACCTTTCGCGAATTTTTCCACCGAAGGCGGCTCTTCGTTGATATCCTTTACCGAAAATGTGTCCGGAGCTGTTTTCTCAAGTTTATCAAGCAATTCCGTCTCTTCTCCGATATCTTCATCCTCAAGGACCTCTTCATCAATGTCGTATACCTCTTCCAGTTTCTCGTCCAATGGCACGACTTTGTCTTCCGTTCGCGTGGATTCCAGATCAACCGGTTCCGGGACAGATGACACCCTGTTTCCCGTTTCGGTCCTCGTACACCCGGTCTGAACAAAAAGAATCACTAAAATTGCGAATGACAATAAATACAAACGGTTTTCTGCAATTTTCATCATGGCCTTCGACCTCCAGATATGGAACTTGTCAGCCCTCTCCGCACCTTGATTATCAGAAAAAGTACTACCTGTCAATTAAATTGGAAAGTCATATATTCGGGCGCCCTGCTATTACCCCCTCAGATCCTCATCACATCCTGTCATCTTCGAGCTGTTTTCCTGCTCCATGGATCAAGTCAAGATAGAATCTTTCCGTGCGTTCCGCGACTGAGTCCCAATTGTACTCTTCCTCGATCTTCTTTCTTCCGTGACTGCCCATCCACGAGGCCCGGCTGTCATCCAAAACGATCATCTCCCTCAATCCCCTGCCCAGATCACTTTTGTCCCCTCTTTTGAAAATCGCTCCGACCTTTCCCGCGACTTCAAGGTTTTCCGGAATATCGCTGATCAGCACCGGTCTTGAAAAACTCATCGCCTCCATAAGTGAGATCGGAAGACCCTCTACCAGCGAAGGCAAAACGTAGAAGGCACAGTGAGCGTACAATTCATCCAGGTTTTCCCCGGCGACATATCCCGGGAATATCACCCTGTTGTCAGCGATTCCATGCAGTTTTCGCGCATATTCGACTTCAAACCTCTCGTCACCTACAATGACGAGCTTCATGTCCGTATCGATTTCGGACCATGCTTCCAGCAGAGTATCGAATCCTCTTTCGACTATGAACCGGCCTACGGTGAGGATAAATTTCCCACTTTCGATTCCCAACCCGAGGAGGTCCCTTAGGGGTGGGCTTTCTCTGAGCGTAGCACCATTTGGAATGTAAACGACTTTCGAAGAATATCTCGATGACAGATCCTCCGCCATCAGTTTCGATACAGCTATCGTCGCACTGGCAGACCTGACTGCTCGCGCCTCACCCTTGCGTAAAAGGTATTTTACCACCCTTCCCCACTTGCTCTGCCTGTAATCGAGAGCATGAACGGTTGAGACAGTCAGTTTATTCGCCATCACGGGTATCCCCGCGAACAGCGAAGGGCCTATCCCATGATAGTGGATGATATCAAAAGGTCCTGACAGAGCTTTCATTGTTGCTATGAAAGAGTGTGTACCCGCATCCAGATTCTTTGTGGGGATAGACGGCAGCAGTCTCACATTCATTCCGAGATGCTCTCCGTCAATACTGAAAGGTTTACGGCCGAAAACGGTTATCTCATGCCCCCTGCCCGCAAGGCGTCTCCCTATTTCCTCGACATGCCTTTCTATACCTCCGAATAACGCGGGAAGACCTTTCGACCCGATCATCGCTATCTTCAGATTTGAATTGCCATCTTTATTCATGATCAGACTCATGTGACAGAAATATCTCTTCTCAACAATAACAACAACCAGTTTTTAAGTATCCATAAAACAGGCTTTACAGGATTTCTTTTCATAGAGGCTCTGGCAGTGCAGATCATCCAGCACGAAAGCGTACATTTATCGACTACTTTGCGGACCTTTTCCGCTTGTTCGCTCTTCCATATCTCTTCAATGGTATTTTTCGTGACATCACCCATCTCCTGTTCCAGGGTAAGACAGGGGAACACTTTGCCATTCGGATCGATGAACACGGAATCCCGCCCGGCTCTGCATCCAAGCGCCCTCCGCCCCACGCTGTTGTAATAAAGGACTCCCGAATAAAAATATGCTCTCAGCCATCGCTTCGGGCTGAAGCTCCCGAGCTCTTTCTTCATGACATACTTCAACTCATTCTCGAGTTCTCCTGGTTCGACCTGCTGATTGTCCTTTGTCGAGAAGTAAAAATCGGAGTTCTGAGCAACTGACGTAGTAAACTGGAACCCAAACTGCCTGGACAGGTCATATACGGCTCCCAGATGCCTGACATTCTCCTTCTGCGCGGTAAAAGCAACCCTGACATTTCTGTATCCGAGTTTTTTCAGTTGCGTCAGAGTCTCGACGATCTTTTTGAATCCATCCTCGACACCTCTGATCTGGTCATGCATTTCTCCGATTCCGTCCAGTGATACTGCTATTCCGATCTTCCTGCTTATCTTCTTGAGAGAAGGCGCGGCATGGGCGATCCTTCTATTCTGAAAACCATTTGTCGATATCACGATCCGTGGATGCCCACAATGATCATATATACTACGGACCATATCCACGATATCGTCTCGCAGGAAAGGCTCGCCCCCGGTTACATTCAGGTCATTCACGGTCGATGGAAGCTTCTTCACATCTTCGATATCGAACTCCATTCCCGCCGGCAGCTTCCAGATATTGCACATATTGCACCTGGAATCACATCTGTATGTCACGGCCAGCACCGCGTCGAACGGCAACGCCATATCTATCCACCCTCTCTATCGACCAAGACCTTCCACAAGTTCGGAATAACCCCTGATCATATTCTCCTCCGAATAATCTCTCAACACTCTTTTTCTGGCCATTTTCCCGATACCTGCCAGGAGAGCCGGATCGGACTTCAACCTGAGCAGCGTATCGGCCATGAGGATCGAATCCCCACTCGGCACCAGCATCCCTTCCTCTCCGTCCAGGAACATCTCCGCTATCGACCCGACATCAGTCGATACGACCGCAAGCCCCGAAGACATAGCCTCAAGGACAGTGAGAGGAAAGGTCTCGACGACCGGATATGAACAGAGTGTGGCGGCATCGGAAAGAGCGAATATCCTGTCAATATCGTCCCGCACTCCCATAAACCTGATCCTGTCCGGTTTCGCCGTTTTCTTGACGATTTCATGCAATTTCCCTGCCTCTACACCATCCCCGGCTATTAAAAATGTGAAGTCATCGTGTGATCTGAGAAGTTTATCAGCGACATCGATAAACATATCGTGGTTTTTTTCAGGTCTGAGAGCCGCCACGATCGTCACGACGAAATCATTTTCAGGTATCGAATACTGCCTTCTAAGTTCTTTTTTATGATCAATGGAAACCGGAGGACTGAATCTGTCCGTATCAATACCATTGGGAACCAGGATTATCTTTTCTGGAGGGATCCTCCCATCCTTTTCCAGAAATCTGGCGTGAGGAGGAGCCAGCGCGACAAATCGGTCGAACATGCGAAGAACCAGCCTGTCCGTAAAGCTGAAAGTGCCTTTCTTCCCCCATAGTCCGGTCGAATGTACACTGAGGATCCTGCTTCTTATACCTGCCATCTGTGACGCTGTCGCACCCAGCAATATCGCGTCATGATGATCCAGTACGATAAGGACGGGGTCATCGCCGACAGAAAATATCCTCTTTAACTTTGCGAAAGAGGATAGATCGAATCTTCCGCGGGCAACGCCTGACCGGAGTGTGACTCCCGCATCGATGAGCTGCTGCCCGACATGCCCCGGCAACCTCAGGCAGATCACTTCAACATCATGTCCATAGCGGGACATGCCTGTCGCCAGGGCCTTTATCACCATCTCGGCCCCACCCGTCACAAGGGTGGAACAGAGGATAAAGATTTTCCTCCTGCTTCGGCGAGAACCCATGGTATTCCCTTTTATATGTAAGGGGCTTCCCTGCGTCCCTGTTTGCAGCGCAGATCCTTCAGGTCTTCGTGGACCCTGGCAGGATTGCCATAGGCGAGGACTCCCGGGGGAAGGTCCTTCGTCACAACGGACCCGCTGCCGACAAGCGTACCCTCACCGATAGTGACATATGGTACGACCGTAACATTGACACCGATCCTGCATCCCTTTTTAAAGACGGGCCCCCTCATGCAGTCACCAGAGTCGGGACATCCGGGATGAATGTCGTTCGCCACGGTGACTCCAGGCGCCATAAAGACTTCATCCTCGATCACGGTAAACTGGGCTATGTATATATTGCAGTGGATCTTGACGTTGTGGCCGATAGTACATCCGTAATCGATCACCGAATTATTCCATATATTAAAATGGTCGCCGATAGTGTTTTCTTCCCTGATAATGACATTGTGGCCCGTCTCGAGCCCCTTGCCTATCTTCGACCCGGCATAGATGACGCTTCCGCTTCGTATCCTCGCGCCCTCGCCGATTTCAAGGAGTTCACTGACATTTCGCCTTGGTGACAGGTAGCCCACTATGGCTTCCGGGTCGATATCAGCCCCGGCTCCAAGACGCAGTTCACCGAGTTTCCTCGGATTGATTAAAGGATCCATCTGAAACCACCCTGACTTACTTTAAGGCTTTCGGGTATTCTATTTTGATCTCCGTACCGGCAGCAGCCATCGATCTGTCCGCTGCATCAAGCACCAGCAGTACTTCCAGCCCGTGTTTTCCACTGCTTCGTGACGCTGTTCCGTTTATGCAGTCGATGAAATGCTGGCACTCTATCTTCAGTGGTTCCGCATCCTCGAGCTTCGGAATCGAGATATCGCCATACCTGTACGCAAGCTGGAACTCTCCGAAGGTGTCATAATGTGGTATGACGTCTACACCCTTGTCATAGATACGGATCTTTTCGAGACTTGCGATGTCATCATAAACAAGCATCTTCTTACTGCCGACCACGGTTGTCGCGCGGATCTTGTTCGGATTCAGCCAGGATACCTGAAGATTCGCGAGAATAGAGCCGGGGTACCGGAGCGTCAAAAAGGCTACATCCTGAATGTCGGGTTGTATGTAGGAATGTCCTACGGCAGATACGGCCACAGGCCTGGATTCGAGGATGTAATTCATGATGGAGACATCATGAGGGGCAAGATCCCAGACCACATTGATGTCCTCCTGGAACAGGCCCAGGTTGACGCGGGATGTGGACATATAGTAAATGTCACCAAGGTCGCCTGCCTTGATAAGATCCCTGATCTTGTTTACAGCAGCGGTATATACGAATGTGTGACCTACCATCAGGGTACGGTCTGCCTTCTCCGCCAGCTCGACCAGCTTGACTCCTTCTTCAACTGTGCGTGTAAGAGGTTTTTCACAGAATACGTGCTTTCCGGCTTCGAGAGCTTCCGAAGCTATGCCGGCATGAGTAGATACAGGCGTTGCAATGACAACGGCCTCTATCTCGGGGTCGGCAATGATAGTCTTGTAGTCTGTGGTGGTCTCAAGGGACGGGTACAACATTTTCATGTGGTTCAGGCGATCTTCAGAAAGATCGCTTGCCGTCTTGACTCTGGCGTCCTTCAGGTTGATGAAGTTCCTGATGAGGTTTGGACCCCAGTATCCGCATCCGATCACTCCTACAGTCAGCAATGTGCCTCCATTCGTTTAAAGTCCCCCTGTGCCGGCGAGCATCACAGGTATCGTCCTGAATATTATCTTCAAGTCCATGGCGAGAGACCAGTTCTCTATGTAATAGAGATCCAGCTTGACCATCTCGTGGAACGGGACGGTACTCCTTCCACTGACCTGCCAGAGGCCTGTCAATCCAGGCTTTACTTTCAGCCTCAACTTGTGCCATTCATCATACTGCTCATACTCATACCCAAGTGGCGGCCGCGGGCCGACGATAGTCATCTCACCCTTGAGTATGTTGATGAACTGCGGCAGTTCATCAAGACTGGTCCGCCTCAAAAACCCGCCAAGGCCGGTTATCCGCGGATCATGGGATATTTTATATAGATTACTTTCCTGGCCGTCAAGTGATGATTGCGACATCTGGCCCTTGATGAAATTCTGGGCAAACTCCCTGTGGATCGAATCGTCATTGTCGGGACGCATGGTCCGGAACTTGAAAAAGGCAAAAGAACGCCCATTTTCCCCGATTCTCTGTTGCTTAAAGAAGACGGAGCCTCTGGACGTTATCTTGATAAGCACAGCAAGGGCGAGAAAAAATGGGAACCCTATCATTAGAACACCCAGTGATACGCCCACATCTATGAAACGTTTGACAAATCTCTGCGCAACGCCCCGCTCCCGTATGGCGAACGAGACACCACCGTCAAGTCGTTCCTCATGCTGCTCAATCTTGATGTCACTGTCCAGGGCCAGTGATAACTTTCTCATAGCTGAACTGTCCCGTCTCAGTTACCGACTAAACTTATGTCTTTAACCGTTAATCTATATGCCCCCTCCTTGTTAAAGACCTCTCTTATGTCTGATCGATAGTTCTTAACACCTCACAGACACGATCGACTTTATCCAATGCGAGTTCCGGAAACATCGGAAGAGTGATGCTGGTAGTCATCAATTTTTCTGATACCGGAAAATCTCCACTTGAATAACCCAGGTGCAAAAATGCTGGTTGCAGGTGGATGGGGACCGGATAATGCCGACCCCACCCTATATCTGCGTCAGCAAGTGCCTTACCGACAACCTGCTGGTCTTTACACCCCAGCGCGAAAAGATGATAGACTGGCTCGCAATCCTTGCTTTCTGCGGCCATCCAATACCCTGTATCCTTCAGACCCTCGTGATATCTCTCGGCGAGTGCCCTTCTTTTTTCATTCCATCCGTCCAGGTATGCCAGTTTCACTCCCAGAACTGCCGCCTGGATTGCCTGAAGCCTGTAATTATAACCTAGCTCTGTGTGCTCGTTTTTAACGATCTGACCGTGATGCCTGAGCCCCTTCATGCGTCTTACCAGTTCCTTGTCATCGGTAGTGACAGCACCACCCTCCCCGAAAGACCCCAGGTTCTTGCTGGGATAAAAGGAGAATGCAGCCGCATGGCCGAGTGATCCGGCTCTTCTTCCTTTATATCTGGCACCATGGGCCTGACAGGAATCCTCGATCACCTTGAGCCCATGTTTCTCCGCGATCTCCATAATCGAGTCCATATCGCATGGCTGACCGAAGAGATGCACGGGGATTATAGCCTTTGTCTTGTCTGTAATAGCAGCTTCGAGTTTCGATGGGTCCATAAGCGCGGTGTCTTCAAGGACATCGATCAGGACAGGCTTTACGCCGATCATTCCGATCGCCTCGACGGTAGCGATAAAAGTGTTCGCAACCGTGATCACCTCATCGCCCGGTCCAATCTTGAATCCAAGAAGAGCAAGTACAAGAGCTGATGTACCACTGCTCGTCCCGGCACAGTATTTCGTGCCGCAATAATCCGCAAAATTCGCTTCGAACTCTTCGAGCCCCGGACCAAGCACAAACGCCGTTTTATCGATCACTTTCTCGATAGCAGCATCGACTTCGGCCCTTATCGTCTGTGTTTGCTCACTAAGGTTGAAAAACGGTATCTTACCCATAGATCACGCCTCTTCCATCTCAGTTTTAAATACCCCTTACCCAAGTCCCCTGATTATAACATCATTGACAAATTAATACTAGCCCCTAAATTCCGACCTGGATTCAGGGAAACAATCCTCCGCATGATAGCAAATAGCACTACGATAGGGAATTTTCCCTCAAAAGCGCCAGCCTTGACTTTGGGCCGGACTTTTGCTTTAATCCCTTTATGAGAATTCTGCTTGTATCAGAAGAAATCACCGCAAGCCCTTCGGAAGGGCTTCTCGTCTTTATTATGCATATCTGCAGATATCTATCTGCCAGACATCAGCTTAAGGTGATATACAGAGATGGAAATCCTGAAGCTCACCTGGATGCTCTCCCGCTTCTTTCAGGCCGACTGCATTCGGGGAGAAATCTTCGTAACTATTTTAAAACAACCAATTTGATCTGATTATCTACATCCCATCTTCTCTTGACAGGGGCCGCCAGGAAGGGGTACAGTCTCTGATACCTGTCACCCATGATTACGCTCACAAAGGAGCCTGAAATGATAGATGGTGTAAAGATAAAGAAACTGAAGGTGATTTCTGATGAACGAGGCAGGCTCATGGAGATGGTCCGTGCCGATGATGAGGATTTCGTCAAGTTCGGCCAAGTCTACATGACTACCTGTTACGAGGGCGTCGTCAAGGGCTGGCATTACCACCATAAACAGTTCGACTACATGACTGTCATCAGGGGCATGATGAAGATCGTACTTTATGACAACCGTGAAGAGTCATCTACGCATGGAGAGGTCAACGAGTTCTTTGCCGGGGAAAATAATCCGATCAGAGTCCAGATCCCTCCTGGTGTGTGTCATGGATTCAAATGTATAAGTCCCGGAGAGGCGATCGTGGTTAACACGGTATCGGAACCGTACGCATACGATGACCCCGACGAACACCGTATGGACCCTCATAATAACGATATCCCATACGACTGGAACAGAAAAGACGGATAGCAACGGTGGTTCACCGATGAAAAAAGTATATGTCACAGGTTCCCGCGGAATGCTCGGCAGGGCACTTGTTCCCATCTTCTCGGAACATTACGAAGTAAGAGGCACAGATCTGCCCGACGCCGATGTCCGTGTGGCAACCGATATCCACGAGGATATCCTGAGATTCGCTCCCGATATCGTCATCCATCTCGCATCGATGACCGACGTTGACGGATGCGAACTCGATCCGGAACAGGCTGATATCTCGAACCGGGCCGGTACTGAAAACGTGGCGAAAGCCTGCCTGGAATGCGACGCAGTCATGGGTTATGTCAGCACGGGAATGATCTATAACGGTTTAAAACCTTACCCCTATATCGAATATGACAAGCCCGACCCTATTTCGGTCTATGGGAGGACCAAATTCGAAGGTGAACTCGCTATGCGTTCCATCCTTAAACGATATTACATCTTCAATACGTGCTGGATCTTCGGCGGAGGCGCCGTAGACAAGAAATTCGTTGCCCGAATCATCGACATGGCTCGTAACAACCCTTCGATCAGGATTGTAGACGATAAACTTGGATCACCGACCTACACGGTCGACCTTGCTTCCCGTATATTGAGACTCATCGGTGACGGGGTACCTTTTGGGCGCTATCACTGTGTCAATTCTGGCTGCGTGAGCAGGTATGAAGTCGCTGGTGAGATAATAAAGGCCGCAGGTATCGAAGGCTGTGAAGTACTTCCCGTCCCTTCGACCGAATTTCCTCTTCCGGCACCGAGACCAGCGATGGAAGGTATGTCAAACTACGCGATGAGTCTACTCGGAATGGAAAGGATGCGTGACTGGCGTACGGCCCTGCATGAATACGTCACGTCCGAACTGTCCTCAGACTGAAAAGAGATTTCCCGTTTTTCCGAGCACCCGCCATCCCCGGGATGCTCAGGTGTTGTTGGCTCCGGTCTTCGCAACCAGATTGCCCGCTTTTAAAAGAGATTCGAATGTTCCCGCGTCCGTCCACCAACCGTCGAGGATGTCCCAGGCAAGCTCTCCCCTGTCGATGTAGGCGTTGTTGACATCGGTGATCTCGAGCTCACCGCGGCCCGAAGGCTTAAGAGTCTTGATAATATCGAAGACCGTGTTGTCGTACATGTAGATCCCTGTCACGGCGTAACTGGATCCGGGTTTGGCGGGTTTCTCCTCTATCTTGACGACTCTTTCACCTTCAAGCACAGGCACGCCGAACCGCTCCGGGTCCGGGACTTCCTTTAGGAGTATTCTGGCTCCAGAATCCTGCTTCCTGAATGCATCGACTGCTGCAGCAATATTCTTCTCTATGATATTGTCTCCCAGTACTACACAGATGCTTTCGTCACCGGCGAAGTACTCAGCCAGCTTCAATGCCTCGGCGATTCCCCCCTCACCCTCCTGATACGTATAATTGATATGCTCCAGCCCGAATTTGCTCCCGTTTCCCAGCAGCCTGAGAAAATCACCAGCGTTATTCCCTCCGGTGACGACGAGGATATCACGTATATCAGCATCGATAAGTGTCTGTATAGGATAGTAGATCATCGGTTTGTCGTGTACGGGAAGCAGATGCTTGTTGGTTATTTTTGTCAGGGGCAGAAGCCGGCTGCCGAGCCCCCCGGCCAATATAATTCCCTTCATCGATCGATTCTCCTTTTTTCATGTTCAAGACCGGGGCAGTATAGCAATACTCCCGGCCAAACTCAAGCTTATACCCGCTGATCAGCATATTTATCATTGTACGAAGAATCGATTAACGCTACTATGACTGTTCGTGGAGTGTAATTACCAAGTCCTTATCGCACTGGTCCCCGACCGCTGATTCAACCAGGATCTTTGAGGACCAGCGACGATCGATCAGAGAATCAGATTTTCTCGCTCTCAGCAGGAGACAGGTGATGCCAAAAATGACACCCAGCCACAAGCCGTTCGAAATCCGGGACTGCGCTCTGGCAGCGGTCGCTACAGGCGTAAAGGCCCAGAACCTGAAAGAATTCTGTGACGCTATCGGGAAGATCGAACCTGAGAGTATTTACTATCACTTCTGGGGGGGGCTCCTCAAACCGAGGTTCGACGATCCGGAATATCACAACGATTTTGCTGCCTGGGCCAGCCACGCCCTTCATGACAAGATCCTTGCGGAGAGACTGTCGGTTCTCGACCCATCGGAAATCCCCGATCTCGAAAAAATCCGCGCTGAACTTATTGATATCATAGAAGAAAGACTCGACGAAAACGAATATGTGCCTTGGTGCAAACGCGACCAGCAGTTTCATTTCATCACATCACAGATTGTTGTTTTCGATACACGAAAGACGATTTCAAAAGCCAATGAACTTGTCAAAATCATACCTTCGCTGACTTCCAGCAGCATCTTCTACCATTTTATCGACGCCCGCAGGAGGACATTCGGAAATATAGACGATTTCAGCAGTTGGCTCTACGGTTTCGCCGACAAGCATTCCGACCTTTGTTGTCTCCTGGCTACGATAGACCCTTTCTTCTCGACGCTCCCCGAACTGAAGTCTCAGATCGCGGATATAATGAAGGAGTATTTTCAGGGGGGTGAGAAATGAGAACCTCAATACTCGATAAATACGCTGACATAGTCGGGTGGGACGTGATCGACCAGCTTCATCAGCTTGTGGCTCCCCTCAGGGACATAAAGATAGTACATGTCAACTCCACGCGCAAGGGAGGCGGGGTCGCCGAGATCTTGAACAAGCTCGTTCCTCTTAAGAGGGAACTCGGAATGAACGTGTCATGGGAAGTCGTAGAGGGGAACGATGATTTCTTCAAGTGCACCAAAAGTTTTCATAACGGTCTTCAGGGTGACAAGGTGGAGATCCCCAGATCTCTTCTTGATTCATATGAGCGGGTTAACGAAGAGAACGCCGACAAGCTGAGAGGAAAATTGACGGATGCTGATATCGTTGTAATCCATGATCCCCAACCAGCCCCCCTCTTACGTTTCATTCCTGAAAGGAAGGGAAAATGGATATGGCGTTGCCATATCGATGCAAGTCATCCCGACAGGTTCGTGTGGAAATACCTTCGCGATTTCATTGTGGAGTACGACGCGAGCATATTCTCTCTTGCGGCGTTTGCACAGCCTCTTCCCCATACCGAATTCCTGATACCGCCCAGTATTGATCCTCTGAGTGACAAGAACATCGAACTCGACCGAAAAGAGATCGAATCGACCGTCTCGAACCTGGGTATAGACACGGAACGTCCGATCATGCTGCAGGTTTCCCGTTTCGACCGTTTCAAGGACCCGGTCGGTGTCATCCAGGCCTACAGGCTTACCAAGAAATTCGTACCCTCCTTGCAGCTCGTTCTGGCGGGCGGGGAAGCGACCGACGATCCAGAATCACAAGCAGTGCTCGAAGATATCAATATAGCCGCCAACAAAGATACGGATATTCATATCCTTGTTCTTCCGTCCGACGCGCACAGGACCATAAACGCTCTTCAGAGAGCATCCGATATAGTATTGCAGAAATCCACACGGGAAGGATTCGGGCTCACCGTGACCGAAGCCATGTGGAAGGGAAAACCTGTCATAGGCGGAGACACCGGCGGTATCAGGATACAGGTAGTAAATCATCGCACGGGATTCCTTGTGAACACCCCTGAAGGAGCCGCGCTTCGTGCCCGTTACCTGCTCTTCCACCGAGACAAGCTGATGGAGATGGGATCGACCGCGAAGAAATTCGTTAAAGAAAACTTCCTCCTTACAAGGCATCTACGCGAATACCTTACCGTAATGGTCTCCATAATACACGGCGAAAAAGACAGGATCGAGCTTGATTAAAAGATTTTTACGACACAGGTATCTCTCGTGAAGGTGATTAGAGAAGGAGTGGATCTTGAAGCCTTTCTGAGGTCCCTGCGCGCCAGAAAGGAAAGAGTGCTCCTACTCGACTACGACGGAACACTCGCTCCGTTCAGGGTAAAAAGATCGATGGCCTTTCCATACGAAGGAGTAAGGGATCGTATATCAACTATACTGAGACTGGAAAGATGCAGGACTGTGATTATCTCGGGCAGGAGCATAAAAGATTTGCCCCCGTTGCTCGGCATTCATCCCCTACCCGAGATATGGGGATGCCACGGATGGGAAAGGCTTTACCCAGATGGAACCTACGCTGGACCAACACTCGGGAATGAGACTGAAAAAGCGTTCAACCTTATCCGGTCATGGGCCGCAAGTAAAGATATCGGATCACGGTGCGAATCAAAGCCGGCATCGATTGCCGTACACTGGCGCGGAATCGATGAAAGCAAAGCAGAATCAGAGAGAATATCCCTCGAGACAGATGTGGTTCCGAATCTGAAAGACGCTGGCATAGCAGTTAGAAGATTTGACGGAGGGCTCGAATTTGTCGCCACTGGAAACGACAAGGGGACTGCGGTGAAAACAATCCTGCGAGAGAGCGGAGATGACGCAGCCATAGTCTACATGGGCGATGACCTTACCGACGAAAAGGCGTTCGAGGCCCTGAGTAAAAAAGGGCTCTCCCTCCTTGTAAGACCGGAATTCAGGAAGACCGCCGCCGATGCATGGCTTATCCCTCCAGGTGAGCTCCTCGATTTTCTTGATTACTGGATAGAAGGATGTGCACTCACATGAACAGCGAAACTGCGGCTTATAAAAGGCTTGTGATAGTATCCAACCGGCTTCCTTTCGTTCTTGAGAAGTGCGGAGACGGATGGACTGCGATTCCGGGTTCAGGCGGTCTTGTAACGGCCCTTGCCCCCGTACTCAGAAACCGCGGAGGCATATGGATCGGCTGGCCCGGCATCTCCGAATCCGCCGACATATCCGAACTGGTCGAAAAAGCCTCAAAAGATGCGGGGTTTTCGATGACACCCGTAATGCTCAACAAGGATGAGGTTCTGAACTATTATGTAGGTTTTTCAAATGAAGTCATCTGGCCGCTCTTTCACGATTTTCAGTCCTACTGCAACTTTGACCCCCGTTACTGGGAAATTTATCAAAAGATAAATTCGAGGTTTGCTTCTGTAATTGCCGAAAATGCCTCCCCGGAGGATTTTATATGGGTTCATGACTATCACCATATCTGTGTGGCCACCGAACTGAGAAAGCTGAACGTATCCTCCCGGCTCGGATTCTTTCTGCATATACCATTTCCTCCTCTGGACCTCTTTGTCAAGCTCCCCTGGAGATATGAGCTGCTGCGGGCGATGCTCGACTACGACCTTATAGGATTCCAAACTCTTCGCGACCGACGGAATTTCACACAGTGTCTTGGGGCCTTTGTAAAAAACATCCGCACGAAGGGGACAGGACGGCTTCTTTCAGTGGAATTTGAAGGACGGACGAGACTCGTAGGAGCATTCCCTGTCAGCATCGATTACCGGGAATTCTCCCAGATGGCCAGGACACGCGAAGTGGCTGACAGAGGGTGGTTTATTCATGAAGACATCCCGGACAGAAAGATAGTGCTGGGTGTGGATAGACTTGATTATACCAAGGGCATCATTTATCGACTCAAGGCTTTTGCGAGACTGTTGGAAAAACACCCTGAGATACACAGGATGATCACACTAGTACAGGTCGTCGTTCCAAGCAGAAGGAACATTCCCATATACGAGAACCTCAAGGTTGAGATCGAAAGACTCGTGGGCGAGATCAACGGGAGGTTCACAAAATCAGGATGGGTGCCTATTCATTATATATTCCGATCCCTGTCAAGGACCGAACTCCTTGCGTATTACCGATCGTCTGAAATAGCTATAGTCACGCCTCTCAAGGACGGCATGAACCTCGTGGCCAAAGAATATTGTGCTTCGAGCATCGAACAGACAGGGGCGCTTATACTCAGTGAGTTTGCCGGAAGCGCGCATCAGCTCCAAACCGGGGCTTTTATCGTCAACCCCTATCACATCGATGAAGTCGCGGATGCGATATACACGGCCTTCAAAATGAATCAAGAAGAACTCAAGGTTCGAATGAAAAAAATGCAGAAATCCATAACCAGGCAGGATATATACTGGTGGGTCGATTCATTCCTGAACGCGGCCATATCAGGAAAACTCAAGGATTTTCCTTTTCTCGAAGAACTCAGCCATGATACCGAACCCAAGTCGGAGTGACAAGACAATCTCGACGATATTTCCTGTGACAGGGAAGGTTAAGGACCCTCTGGCAACTTCTAACGGAGGCGAAGGATGAAAGTCTGTTTCTTTTCATCGCCCGCCGCATGATCGAGAACGGGATCAGGGTCTCTTTCATCACCGGTGACCACGGCCAGCCGGATGTGGAGATCTACGATGACATCGCTATACCGCCACGGAATCCTCTCAGCAGACGCGATAATCGCCCAGACCGAAAAACAGCGTGGACTCCTTAAAGAAAATCTCGGTGTCGACTCGATTCTCATAAGAAACGGCATACCGCTGGCAACCGATATCGATCCACCCCTGCCGACTCATCCCTCTGATTTCTCTGGTTCCGGAGCCCGGACCCAACGACCGGGATTCCTCTGGGTAGGCAGCTTTAGAAGGAGAAAACGCCCCGAACTGTTTTTGGAGCTGGCTCGGAGGATACCTGACGCGTCTTTTACGATAATCGGTGGAGGTGGCGACGATCCTGCCTACCACGAGGAGATCGTGAGAGAAATAGCCGCACTTGAGAATGTCGATTATCCGGGATTTATGAAACCGGGCGATATCGACCGTTACTATTCAAAAGCGTACGCATACGTCAATACATCCACTCTCGAAGGGTTTCCGAACACCTATCTCCACTCCTGGAGATATGGTGTGCCTGTGCTGACCATCGAGATAGATCCTGATTCCCTTATCGAGAATAACGGTATCGGCGCCTGCACCGGCGATCTGGAAGGCCTTGTATCCTCTGCCAGAAGATTGCTCGACGATCCTGAAGAGAGATCGTCCATGTCGTCAAGATCGATCGATTATGTCCGGAAAAATCACGATATCAGGGATAAGGCAGACCAATATATAACTCTATTCAACGACCTTCTCGATCGTTCCTGATAATTTTGAGATCATAATATCGAGTCGTTCTGGATATGTCTCTCCCGAGATGTGTTGTTCGGCCCACGCGCGTGCATTCTTCCCTGTAGCTTCCGCGAGTTTATGATCCAGAAGAAGGCTGCATGTCTTTTCAGCAAATTCTGCGGGGGAATCACCCCTGTGATATTCCCTTCCGTCAGTGAGTCCCATTCCCGATACGCCTTCACCGGTACTGACGACAGGTACTCCCATCGCCGCCGCCTCCAGCATCCTTATCCTGATCCCGCCAGCAAAGCGAAGCGGCAATACCATCGCGGAACATTCTCCGAGTTCTTTTCTTATGTCCCTGACATAACCGGCAAAGACCACATTATCATGATCTCGCCCGGAAATATCTTCCGGTATCCCCTCTCCCACTACGCGCAATACGGTCCCGGGGCTTTTCTCCAATATGATCGGAAAGATATCATCGAGCATATATCTCAACGCGTCTTCATTGAAATCCGATGAAAAATGTCCCAGGAACAACAGGGTTCCTCCCGGTCGATCGTGAATAACGGGGCTGAATTCATCCAGATCCATTGACACGGGAAGATCGATGATCGTCTTCCCGGCCAGATACGGCATCCCCCTCAGCGTATCAGCGTCCTTTTCCGTGACCGTTATTATGGCCGGGTACTCTCTGTACGCCAGTTTTTCTATCGATTCTCTCATCCTGAATCCACGGCTCTTTTTTTGATCGGTCTTTCCTCCTCCACGGTTTTCTCGTGACACGAGATGATCCAGATCGTGAGTAAGAAGAGCGACCCGGCGTCCAGCCAGCAGACCTGGAAGCCTGAAGAGATACCAGTAGTTCGCGATCACAAGATCCACATCTTCCGCTTCAGCTGTATCGCGTATCAGGCCGAGGAAAGGTTCGGGAGCAGCATAACTTACTTCCATGGGAATGGAATGAAAGATGGAGCTATATATATTTTTCAGTTTGTAGAATATTCTGTGAAAAAATGATCTTCGGTGTGGGGCCACCATCGCCGCTATCTCGACAGACGGACGCCTGATCTCATCCAGCCTTTTAAGATCCTCCGTTGAAAGTGTCATAGTGGACAATATGACTTCGTGTCTCGATGAAAGGCCATCGATCAGGTTCATTATCAACCTGCCCGTGCCTCTTTCAACAGGATAGGGGCTGTATGGCAATGCTATAAGTATCTTCATCTCTTTGCCCCGTATTCCAGAATTTCATCATATACTGCTATTGTATCTGCCACAGATCTTTCAATCCTGAAACGGTCTTCAAATTCAACTCGTGCGTTGTTCCCCATTCGGGCAAGTAGATCCCTGTCCTCATAAAGTCTGTTTACGGTATCCGCGATCCCCTCTGGACGGGAATGATCGACCAGGAATCCGGTCCTGCCGTCTCCGACCAGTTCCGGTATCCCGAATATATTTGTGGCGACAACCGGGAGTCCGCCGGCAAAGGCCTCCATGATGACATACGGCGTAGCCTCCAGCAACGACGATACAACGAGAATATCGGCGGAATCGATGATTCCCGCAATGTCATCTCTGTACCCGGCGAAAATGACCCTGTCACTCAGCCCATACTCTGTCACCCTCTGTTCAAGCTCTCCCTTCATCTCCCCCTCGCCGATCAGGGCAAGGACTACTTTATCAGGAAGAAGCCTCATGGACTCAATGAGAGTATCCTGACCCTTTCTGCTTTCTATGGACCCGATCGAGACGAGTCTTAGATAGCCTTCATCGCGGTCGAACCCGTCGAATATATCGGAGGGATCCGGCCTCCCCGGGTCCGGGATGCCGTTGTAAACTACCCTTATCCTCGATTGTGAGATTTTGTGTTTGTCTGTCAGGTGTTTTATATTATCGGAACTGACCGTTATCACCCTGTCAATATGCCTGCTCCCGACCCCCTTGAGGATCCTCCCCTTCATAAATGAATCGACCATCGGAAGGTGTTCCGTTGAAACAATAGCCTTTACACCGGCGGCCCTTGCAACAGGAGCCACAAGGCTGTACCACGAATCAAAGGGGCCCGGAAGGTTCAGATGAAATACTTCCGGGGATATATCTTTAAGTACCTTGTACAGAGAACTTGCTCCAACCACGGAAAAAATACTCTCCCACCTTATCCTGAAATGATCGATTCCCGAGTCCTTGAACCATCTACCAAGTCTTCCCTCTCCACCACCGCCGCAACTTACCAGGGTAGGAGTATAACCTCTGCCGGCCAGATTTGACGCCAGGAGAAAAAGATACCTTTCAGCTCCCCCGGTGTATGAAGCATCGGAAAATAATACTACTCTCACTTTGTCAGATGATCCATTCACACTAAGCATCTCCAGTACTTACGAGCCGGGACGGATGAGTACTCTTGTAATTTCATATCCATTAGCACTGTCCCTGTTTCGCAGGTAGTCGTGGATCTTTCTGTTGGGCAGATACGAGGCTTCCTTCACTGATATTCTGAAAGTATATACTCCGGGAGACATCCCCTCGGGGACATGTATCCGGAATTCCTGCCTGACAGGAGAATCACTCCACTGATCAGGAAATGCCCTTCCCCCCATTAATCTTTCGGATCTTGTCGTCCTGAAAAACATTCCCTGACGTCTTTCGATAATTCTTCTATATTGCTTGTCATACCATTCCCTGTAGAATGCCCCTTTTGGAAAATCGGTATCCAGCCGCACCGTCCATTCAAGGGGAAGACCGAAATCAACTCCGTGTACAGCCCTCCAGCAGAAAGAACCTTTCAGTGTGTCTCCAGACACGATCTCTCTCGAATCCATCCATATACTTTCAAGCCGGATCCCGGTGTCCGGAAACTCTTTTCCGGAAAGAATACGCAAGCTGGAATCGTATGGAATATCTTCGTCGAGGAATGCTTCCACATCTTCCCCGCATTCAGACGGTCCGGTCACAGAAGTAATAAGTCCATCTGATATCAGATCCCCCGGGCAATCCACATCGACCGAAAAGAGGAGGAACCTGCCGTTTCGAGATATCTCGTTCAAAACAGGTCCAGCAGATCGGAATTTCAACAGAATATCGTTTGTCGCATCGACTGGCACGGTGCTGAAAAAATCACAGGACACTTCTCGCTCCGTATCCACAACCAGATAACCGACTCCCTCTGTTTTCAGCCACTCCAGGCTTTCCCACATGGGTACTACCGGGCTGAAAAGATCCCGGGTATTCTCGATCCTTTCTACCGCATGGGGGTCAGATGGGGAACCGTGTTGCCCCAGGATGACAGTCACAAAATGGTCCGTCACAGCTGAAATCAGATAACTTGTTTCCGGATCCGAACTGATAACGGAGTTCGAAGGCAGCTCTGAAAGAAGACCCTCTATGTCCGAGATCGCTTCTCCTTCATCAGCCTCCGGCTGACCGGCGAGACTTCCTGTGACCTTATAAGCATCGATAGCAGCGGTCCTCAAAGGTAACGCGATCAAAGCGATCAGGATGATAGCCAGGGTCCTCACCAGCAATCTGTTCCACCACGCCACCTGCCCCGCAGTTTTATTGATTCTTCCACTGACCAGGAGACGTAACGAGCCGACAGTCAAAACGGATAGTACACATGCCATCGGAGCAGCATCCAGCAGCCTGTAGTACAGGTATCCACTGAGGGATATCAGGAAAGTCGATGTCAGGGGGTTGAAAACGAGGAGTGCTGGCAGAAGGAACATAAGTCCCGCAAGAAATCCATATTCCCTTATTCTACCTGATATGAAAATGAACGGTGAGAGAAGAGCAATGAAAAAGAAAGAAAGCCCGGAATACGACAACACTTCAGCGGGATCCACAACAGAGAGTGTCCTGCCTATCATCAAAAGACCCTGCGCGTGAGTATGTATTTCGTTAAAATCTCTCCCTGAGATCAATAGTCGAATGATCAGGGGCAGAACAATCGCCACAAGTATGATCGGAAACGCAAATCCAAGTCGCACCCTCCACTTCGCTCCTCTTCCCGGAAACATACTGTACAGGAAAAACGAAACCATTGTGATTCCGAGCAACAGGGGAAAGACAATATGGACCGCGACTCCAGCCAGTGACAGGATCGCTGCATAGACAAGGTTCCATTTCCCACTGCCTTTGATATACCGGATTATGTATCCAGCCGTAAGCCAGTATAGCGCCATCATCATGTTTTTGCTGTAACCGGCTTTGGTCAGCCACACCAGGCCTTCTCCATGTATGAGGAGAATAAGGAAGACAGATGCAAGGATCGTGAGGGCCAGTGACCTCAGGATCTCTCTCGCAAACACCCAGAAGGCTAACAGATAGAAGAAAGCAAGAAATGAGGGAAGCATGCGCCAGAGGATCAGGGGAGAAGTATCAGCCATGAATACCCATAGTGCCACAACAGGATGCCATGCGCCTTTCCGTGGATCAAAAAGGCCCCCGTCACCACCTTTAAAAAATGAATCAGCAGGAAAGAGGCGACCTGTCTCGATACTTCTGCCTATATAGCTCAAATGATCGGGGGCATCTGTCGCGATTCCCGTCTCACCACTCCCGAAATAGAATACAAAGAGGAGAAGAAACATCGCAGAGCCAAAAAACAGGAGTGCTTTTCGTTCGCGTGGAGCCAACTCATCGCCTGTTCCAAGAATCCCTACGAGGTCCCCTCTTTCGCAGGGATAGGGATACCCGCATCTTACAAAGACAAGTACGGCCATCCCGGCTGTAGCAACAACCCCCATGACAGCGATTACAGGATAATCCAGTCCAGGAATCAAACCGAGGCTCACAAGCAGGATCGAGTAGATCAGCCCCGAAGAAAAGACCCGTGATAACCCTTCCACGGTCACGGTCAATTTCCCGAAAAATAGATAGTTGATGTATATCCCCGGCAAGACAAAGATAGACAGAAATGCCAGTGCGACCCCGACTATCTCCAGCCCCGGAATGACTCTGAAAGCGGTCAGAAGGGAAAGACCCAGTATCGATATAGAAATAACAAGTGCAGTCGTTCTCTTGTTCATCCGAACTCCTGACCGCGTACCAACCCGAGCTTTTACTTTTGCCTAACTGTAAGTCTTGCTTACCAGAAATACACCGGCGCAGATTACAAGAATACCCGCGAATCTCTGGACAGAAAACGGTTCGTTAAGCAGTACCGGAGCGAGAAGCGCAGTTATGACATATGAAAGACTGACCATCGGGAAAGCCCAACTCAACTCAGCCCTGGAAAGTATCACTATCCAGAGTACGGCACTCACCGCGTATGAACAGAACCCGCCGATAACGAAGCCCGATGTGATGACCTTCATCGTGGTTCCCGCTATATTACTCAGATCCAGCTTCCCGATCTTGTTTATTCCGGCTTTCATCATAAACTGACCGGCAGTGTTCAGGCAGACAGTGGCAATTATAAGCAGGAGACTTTTAAACATCTCTCTTCCTTTCCAGGTCAGAACAAAAAATGTCCGGAAATCACTTCAACGGCTTAAAGCGAAGCTTCACAAGATAGAGAAGGTTCTCGAACCCGTCCTTCCACTTATCCAGCTTGACTTCCCCGACCCGCGGATGATAATTCACGTGATATTCGTCAAACTTTATCTCGGGATGACGAATGGCATTTATCTTTATCTCCTCACTGAGGGGCATACCGTCACTCTCAAGCTGAAGCTTGGGATAGATCTCGCTCCTGTATATCCACATACCCGACTGCGAGTCGTTTATAGCCCTGAAAAAAAGAAGGAATGTGCCCGCGGTAAGAATCCAGTTCCCGAGCTTATTGGACAGATTCATGGCATCCTGGTTCTTCAGGGGAAACCTGGAGGCTGAGACGAAATCGAGTTCTTTATCGAGAAGGTGGTCGATGCATTCCTCGATCTGTTCGACAGCGTAAGTGCCGTCACCATCCATCGTGACAGTGATGTCACCTGTGACCGATGGCAACCCGGCTTTGTATGCCGCTCCGTATCCTTTGCGCTTTTCAAATACTACTCTGGCTCCCAGCTTTTTCGCAACCTCTGACGTCCTGTCTGTGGAATTGTTATCGACTACGACGATCTCATCCACGGATTCAGGCAACGAAGGGATGACCAGGGCCAGTCCCTCTTCTTCATTAAAACAGGGGATGACTACAGATATCTTTTTCCCACGATACATAATTAATCCTTATCAGAAAAGGGCTACAATCTTCTCCTTGAAAGGAACAGGGAGACTCAGTATCAATTCCTTCTCCCTGGGCCCCAAGACCTTCATAAACCGAAATCCGGCGAAAAGCAACACTACCCCGACAACCATCTGAACGGTGAGAGCCGGGATCGAATCCCATTTCGACGCCGTTATTGCCAGACAGGCAACAGGAGCCGCCGCCGCGTAACACTTCAAAATAAAGCCGACAGGAGTTCGAATATCCTTCCGGAACTTCTTGACGGCAACATTAAAGACAACTACTTCCAGGACAAGAACAAGGACAACGGGAATAAAGGCTCCCCAGATGCCGTATCTTGGAATCAAAGCAATATCCAGACCTATATTAATAATGGCCATCAAACCGAGTACAATCATGTTAACCCAGCTTTTTTCCATCACATACAGTGCCATACTCAGCGGAGTATAGAGAAATGAATATGAAAAGACAACGAAAAATAATTGTGTAAACTTTGCTGCTGGAAGCATTTCACTCCCAAAAAGTACTGGAACGAGAGGTCTGGCAAAAGCGAACCCCATTGCCGCAACCGGTATTACCAGAAGAAAAAGGAGTCTGAAATACAGGTCGATTGCCTCAGGAAGCCTTCCGGAATCCTTTGAATAGACTTCCGAAGTACCGGCCATAACGATGGGCCATATAGTCAGCGGCACAAATTCCAGGGCCATCTGTGGAATATCGTACGCCAGGCCAAAATATCCCGAAGCCTCCATTCCGACCCACTTCCCAAGAAACAGGACTTCGGAATGCCTCCAGACGATCTGATTAAGGAAACCGGTCACTATGAATGGAAGAGAAAACTTCATCATCTGCGAGAATGCTGGCGGATCGCCCCCGCCCGCCGGACACGACTTTATGAGGCCCACAACCTGAGGAAGGAGTACGGCAGTCATGAGCAGATCGATAATAGCACCTGCAAGCAGATAGCCGACAATCCCCATGCCAGCCCTAAGAAGTAACATCATAATAACAAGATAAGCAGCGTTACCAACAGCAATTACAATGCTGAGCATCCTGGTCTCATACCAGGCCTGGAGGGTGTTGCTTATCATTGATATCCCGACTTTGAAGATCACTAACCCCACCGCGACCATCAGGTACAGGCTGAAATCACCATCCTGAACCTTATATATGGCACTGATCCGGTCCCGGAAGATCCACGTCATCACCAGAACGACACACCACGAAACCATCTGTATTATAAAATATTTTTTGAGGTTACTTTTGAATCTGCCCATCCCCCCGCTGACCCTTATTCCCGGTAGATACTTGAGTACCGCGTTTCCGCCTCCGACCATTGCGATTATCAGGGCGAATCCGGCAAGCGTCTTCAGAACACTGAGCATGCCCCAGTTGTAACTCCCCAGAACCCTCACGACTATGACATAACTGATCGGGCCAGCAAGATAGCGCGCTACCCTGGCGAATATATTCCATGACATCGCTTTTCCCACTTTTTCATATGTCATGTTTATCCAACCTGCCCTGAGAAGGTTTTTATGAAAAATGGAGCTACATCCGTGATCTTCGACCCGCTGAACGCGACATCCCGATTTGTGAAAAGTGCGCTGAACATACTCTCTTCAGCGGGATGGTAACCATGCATCGCCGCGACAGGCGTCTTTCCCATATAACTCGGTACAATAATATTACCTGCATCGAGCTGAAAGATTATGTCCCCGAATCGCCCGTCACTGAATTTAATCCCCATCATGACGAGTTCGTCTTCTTTTAATATTCTCCCACGATCAGATCGGCAAAGAATCTCTCTTATCTTATCTCCAGCATGGAGGTCGTTGATCCTGAACCTTGCCATCGTAGAGTCGAAAAAAGGGATATAATCATCGGGGATCCTGAATCCGGCATCTTCTATCTCCGGGACAAGATCTATATGAGCGGTCACATCGCACATCCCATGGTCTCCCATAACTGCCAGCATCAGACCATTCTGTTTACAGAGCAGTCCTTCGATCCGTTTGCGGTACCACTCCAATTTCTCTTTTGTTTCAGTCGATCCTGTTCCTGTCATGTGCATGACCGCGTCCAGGCCGGCCGTGTATAACAGATAAAAACCATTTCCTTCTTCTTTGAGAGCCACATTCAGTTCGTCAAAGGCTTTATCTTCCGGCGTCTCGTAGTCCCATACCTTTACATTTATCCCTGATTCGATGGCCCTGTCTAAGATCGTACTTCTTCCTCTTACACTTTCAGGCGCGAACAACCTCTTTCGGGCGGGAAGATCGAGGTACGGAAGTACCGTGCCGGGAACATCGTAAAGGTTATAGTAGGCCGACACTCCATCGAGACGCCTCAACTTCCAGTTTACGAGACGCCTGACCCAGAGTCTGGACGTATCCGACATTCCGGGAACAGACCTGATGAATCTGAACGGGCCGTCATCATCCGCAAATGAATACATCATCCACAATTCGTGTTCATCCGGATTTATTCCAGTCATGATCGAAGTCAATGCAGACTGACTGAACCCGGGTACCGTCTCAAGCCTGACCGCGTCCGACAACCCTTCAGGTCTGAAAGCATGCCTGCTGACAAGTTCGAATCCCAGAGCATCGATGATTATCAACACTTTCTTGCTCATATGATCACTTTTCTTATCTTCCAAATACAATTCTTGACCACCATCTGTGACACGACTCAGCTCCATCATTCCAATCTCCACCTGAATACGGAAAGCCCCCGGGCGGACTGACATCGAGATTCCCTGTCCCATTTCTGGCCAGAACGGCTAGTAAGTGAAGCGACGCTGCTCTGACTATTCCAGCAGGAGTGCTGGAAAATAGCGCCCTCCCCAGAAATGCCGCGGTCCGAACCATATTCACTCTACCGATCCTGGCAGCAATCGGTTTCCAGGACCTCATCCAGTCTATTATCCCATGCCTGTCGGACCGGAAAACGGCAACAGGCTGTAATCCTTTCCATGTCAATGGCACCCTGGCATCCTTGTCTAGAGCTGCCGCGCATTTTCCCCATACCTCGAGAATATCTTCAGCGCATTCAAGATACATCTCCCTGAATTCACAATCCTGGACCTCGAGTATATCAAGGGAAGGATTAATCTTGAAGACACTCCATTTTCTCGTTTTCCTGACCATAGCTTTCGTAATAAGGTTCCTGCAAGGGATCGAATCACATTTTTCATCGATAGATATCCATCTTTTCTGGTATCCGCTCACATACTCTTTCGAAACTATGAGTATGCCGGTCAGGATATCGGTATATACCCGCGCGATATTATAGAAAAAACCATAGATCTCATCTTCTCCTTCGGGATTATTCTCCGGCCAGCATGACAGAAGTGAGGCCATCCTGTTTTCAAGGAGAAGCAATCCCTCACTGACTTCGATATCACCCGTATTGAAAGAAGGCAGCATGTCGAGGATCATTTCTTTCCCGTATAGAATATGGCCGTGATTCTTCAGTACAAATACTCCGGGAGAAGGAGAAAAAGATCCCAGCTCATCAACATGAACAATGCCGACATCCACCCTTCCAAGAAAAGTCGCTTCTGGAATCAATCCCTCGCATGCCTCTCCCAGTTCTTTTCTGAGAGCAAGCGATTCAAGAAGCTTCTCCCTAGAATTCAGGACGACAAGCAGGTCTATATCCGAGAGAAAAATCGGGTTTCCACTCTCAAATGAAATAGTACCCTCTCCAAGGGCGAAACTTCCTCCCAGAATGATCGCCTCTGTATTATCAAGTCCGATATTGTCGGAAAGAAGGGATCCGCATTCTCGAAGAAAACCATGAAAATGTTCGAGATACCAGGCAGACGCGGGATTGCCGGAATCTTTCTCATCCAGCCTGAAAAACCCGCATTCATTATACGGGTCGTTATCGTGATTATCTCTACCTGGCAATTATACCCGCCTGTATATGAACTCGGGGATATAGTATTTTTTCTTATTCAAAACAGAACCTATGAATTCTCCATCCAGCTTCTCGATCATAGTCATCGCTCTCTTTATTACTTCCCTCTTCGTCCTGCCCGCCTCGACGACTATAACAATGCCAGTAGAGAGTGCCCCGATGATCGGCGTCTCAGGAGCCTCAAGTATCGCTGATGTATCTATAAGCACATAGTCATAATGCTCCGCGACAGCATTGATAAAACTTTTCATCCGCTCGGAATTGAATAGCGGTTGGGTAATATCCGCGCTTCTTGTCGTCCCGATCGTGATAATATCCATCACACCCTCGTCCAGGACAGTGATCACTTCTGAAAGTTCAGCTTCACCCGACAGCAGATCGAGAATACCTTTCTCATTGCTGACACCGAAGAGGTCATGAAGCTGCGGGTTGTTGACCGCGCAATCGATTATCAGTACCCTGTCCACTTCTCCCAGGGCCAGCACCCTGGCAAGATATGCGGAGATCATCGTCTTACCTTCACCCCCGACAGCACTCGTAAACATCACAACTCGCGAATCGCGGTTCTTGATCTCGGAATCGATGGCATTACGGAGGTTCAACAGTGATCTTCGAAAATCTTTGTCCAGCCCCTTCATGAAGCTGGTCTCACCCCTGCTGGATACACGTTTGGCGGGTTTCGGTCTCAACACTTTTCCCGAACCGGTCTTTTTTGCGGTCTCCGCTTTTCTCAGGGCATCGAATATCTTACTCAAGTGTTTTCCCTTCGCCGTGGAAAGGCCCCTACATCGGCCCGTTCCTTCGATCCATCACCGGACTTTCCTTGCTTTCCAGATCCCGTATTCCCTCTCGTACGATCTTGCCGCTGATAGTCCTTGTGTTGGCCACATACCCAAGAAGAAGCACCCTGTCACACAACACATTGATAAGCCTGGGCGTCCCGCCTGAATAATGGTAGATCTCCTCTAGAGCATCATCCGTAAAAACCGGCCCTCCGTTATTAACAGAGGCGATCTCCAGTCTGTATTTGATATATTTAATGACGTCCTCTCGACTCAGCATGGGTATCCTGCATACCCCAGGTATCCTTTGACGCAGTTGCCGCAGTTCGTTGAGGTTGAGAATATTTTCGAGTTCCGGTTGACCGACAAGCATAATCTGGATCAACTTCCTATCACGAGTCTCAAGATTTGAAAGCATCCGCAATTCTTCCAGGACTTCGGGAGAAAGATTCTGTGCCTCATCGATTATCAGTACCGTATTCCTGTTGTTTTCATATTGGGAGATGAGAAAACGGTTCAGGGCCAGAAGCATCTGGGCCTTGTTCATATTTTCAGCGTCTATTCCAAAATCATTACAGATCAGGTACAGCAGCTGATCGAAAGGGAAAAGGGTGGAAAAAACAAAAGCCACCTCGAGCGAAGGCTGGAAAAGGTCGATAAACGCGTTCACTACCGTTGTCTTCCCTACGCCGACCTCACCGGTGACAGCGATGAATCCCTTTTTCTGGAATACCCCATAGGTAATATACGCAAGCGCGTCCCTGTGGCTCTCGCTCCTGTACAGAAACCTGGGATCAGGAGTGACGTTGAATGGCAGTTCTTTGAATCCGTAATAATTTTCGTACATAGCTTTTATTTACTGTCAAGGTCAGGGAAGCTTGAAAGCACCTGGAACCCCAGCGCATCCTCAGCTTCGTTTACATTCTTTATCGAGTGATCCAGATTATCCATGAAAAAAGCGAACCCCAGCGCTATGATAAGGCTGAAAAGAGGTCCGAGTGCCATCCGGACATAATCCCTCGTCTTCTTCTGATAAGCCCTGGTCGCCGGAGCAAGGATCGTAATCGACCATTCGGGATTACTGGCCATATTGATCCTGGAATTCAGATGCTGTTCCTGGAGCAGATCGAGCCTTTCCTCCAGAATCTCAAGGGTCTTGTTTATCCGGTGAAGCTCGCCCTCCTTCTCCGGATAGGATATCTTTTCCCCGTCCATGACAGCCATGAGGTTGACCAGGTTCTCTTCACGGCTGGTCACGATATCGAGTCTCTTTTTCTGAATCTCTACAGAGGCCTGTATTTCAACCTCCATGTAGGAAAGCACGTCCTCTATCTGCCACCTCACCGTTTTCATCTCCATATGATCATCGGTATATTTTACGGCGAGTTCCGATTCGCTAATTCTCAATTTGACCAACTGTTCCGTATACTGTTCAAGCTTGGACTTTCTGTTCAGATCACCCGTAAGCACGCTGGTGATAGTAGCCATCTGTTCGACTCCGACCGACTCGAACTCCTCCAGATTTTCGATGATCCCCACCAGCTGTATCTTTTCGTCTCTCACCTCATCCAGATCGCTCCGATAACCTTCCAGCCTGGTCAAAGTGTTTCTCACCTGGGACTGAATGTCAACCAGGCCCCATTTCTTCTCCATCCTTGTTTTCCTCTCTCTCCAGTATTCGATATCGGTTTTTACCGAATTCATCTCGGAAGAGAAAAAATCCTCCATCTCGGGAGGAGTACGGACCATCTGATAATATTCCTTGTACGAGTTTATTATCGCATTGACCGAGGCTTCACAGAATACGGGATGAAGTCCCGAATATGAGACCCAGAGAACGTTCGAGGTAGCAATAACACCGGACTGGACCCTTTCAAAGTCTATTTTTTCTGAACTGGAATAACCCTCTGGGAGAAAATCAACGACAAGCTCCCTCGCACGATCGATAACGACCTGGGATTTGACCATCTCGATCTGGGAAGATATCTCCTCTTCCCATGTCAGAGTCCGTACATTATTATTGAACACGCCACTCGCTTCCCCACGCCTGACGAGCATTTTCCCTGTCGATTCGAATATGGCCGACTCTCTCAGATTCAGGCCGATGACAAGGGTCGTGGAAACAAGGACAACACCCAGAATAATCCATTTTCTTCTGAAAATGACTTCGAGAAAATCCTTTATGGTCGATTCTTTCTGTACAGTTTTTTTTTCCATTATCTTTATCTCGCCTGTCCAGATGACTTATAGAAGTCATAAACGGCCTTTACGTTAGCAACATTCCATCCCTTCAGATAGACATCCATCGGCTTGAGAAGTATAGCTGAGAAACTCTCGATAAAATCCTCCGTCGAAGCAAGTCTGGATTTGGGAACCATCACTATATCGAACGGCCTCATGGGTACATCCAGATCGTACCTGTTATCGTCGATTATTCTGTCTACATCCACCTCGATACCGACTATGTGGTTCCAGTCCAATCTCCGTACGATAACAACACCATTCCTCTTCGCGCTGTCCCTGAGGCCGCTTCCCATCGCGAGAGCACTCATCAGAGTCAGTCCCTTCTGATACCTGTAACCTCCCGGATTACCGACTTGTCCCATCACATAGATCATCTGAGGTTCGAATTCACGTATTATAACGGTAATTTCAGGGGCACGGAGAATCTCCGAGAACTTCATGGTCAACAGACTATCGACCTGAGAAACAGTCTTTCCAGCGACGACAACATCCCCGATGTAGGGATATGATATCCTTCCATCGGGCCTGACCTTGACGGCCTCTCTGGAATATTTTTCATTGTAGAAAAAATGCACATCTACTACGTCACCATAGCCGATATAGTACTCATCCATCCATGGTCCGGACGGGAGGCTATCAGCACTAAACGGCAGTTTTTCTACCTCCCCACCCCTGTTTACGACCAGCCGGTTTCCACCACCGCACCCCGTACACAGGACAAGCAGAGCGCACAATACGGCACCAAATATAACCGCGGTATAGCGCATTTCACCTCTCATATCTCTAACCATGACACTCGACCCTGCTGAATCTGTAAGTCGGCGCAAATCTACCTGTTTAGGTGTAATTTGTCAAACAAGAATTAGGGCAAGATACATGCCAGAACGTCAATAAGCCCCTTTCCTGGCGATTACGGCGGGGATTGTCCTGATGATGATCATCATGTCCGTCATGAGGCTCCGTTTCCTGATGTACTCCAAATCAAGCCGCATCCATTCCTGAAACCCGATATGGCTTCTACCTGATATCTGCCAGAAACACGTTATCCCTGGAATGACATCAAGCCGTTTCTTCTGCCAGGGCAGATAATGAGCCACTTCCGAAGGCAGGTTGGGCCGCGGCCCGACAATACTCATATCTCCTTTAATAACATTGAATAATTGGGGCAGCTCGTCGAGGCTTGACCTCCGGAGAAACCTTCCGACCCTTGTTACGCGCGGATCCTCTTTCAGCTTAAATATGGGGCCGTCGACTCCACTGAGTGGTCTCAGAACCCCGACTACATTCTCGGCGCCTGTGAACATCGATCGGAACTTGTAAAAATCGAATGATTTGCCATCCTTCCCGACTCTCTTCTGTTTGAAGAGGATATGTCCGGGAGAATCGAGTTTTATCAATATTATTATCACGGGTATCACAGGCAGGAAAAAGATCAGGATAGCAATCGCAACAATCACATCGAATATCCTCTTTAAAACCACGAAGCTCAGACGATCATGAACATCGGGGATATCGACATGTGTGATCAAGGATCCCTCTGCTGTCTGTATTATCTCTTTCACCTCGGGAATTCCACTCATTTTTCCTCCCAAAAAAACCCAGGCCACTTCCTTCAGCCCGGGTTTCAAGACACACAAAAACGCCTGCCATAGAAACTCACTTCAAACCATCAGGTTCCAGCACTGAAGTAAATATCTATAGCAAACGTTTCCTCGTACACCTCCCTGTACTGAGAGAATACTATCACAAATCGCCTGATACTGTCAACACTTAATAAGAAAACATGATGGCGAGAAACCGGTTCATAAGCGAGGGCTCGCCCATAACATCTTTGTCTTGTAAACCTTTCTGACAACCGACATAATTACGACTCAAGTACTTTTGTGCCCAATACTTGCATCTTTCCGCAGGATCTGAAAGGAACAGGCAGTGCCGATGACCGATAGCAACGACAAGATAAGGATCTGCATGATGATGCCGAAATGCCATATCGGCGGAGCCGAAGTGCAGGTCATGGGTCTTCTGAAGAATATAGATAGATCCAGATTCGCCGTATCCCTCTGCCTCTTTAACCATGGTATCAAGAGCATGGAAATAGAAGCAGCGAAGCA
This sequence comes from Candidatus Krumholzibacteriia bacterium, assembly GCA_023131975.1. Classification (GTDB taxonomy): domain Bacteria; phylum Krumholzibacteriota; class Krumholzibacteriia; order Krumholzibacteriales; family Krumholzibacteriaceae; genus JAGLYV01. The sequence continues at coordinate 58,924 of JAGLYV010000078.1, forward strand.
TGCTGCGGACGTTCAATATCTCGGTTTCAGATGGAGATACTTCCCCGTCGTCTTTCTGAAGATGGTGAAATACCTTCGACACGGTAGATTCGATGTCGTTCACGCTCATCTCGCCTGGGCTGGTCTTGTCGGAAGGTTAGCGGCCTGGGTTGCCGGCGTTCCAGTCCGTATCACGACCGAACATGGGAAGGGACTCTGGAAATCACCTTTCCAGGTGTTGATCGAGAAAGCGATGAACAGGATCACTGATATGAGGATATGTGTAAGCAGGGATATCTTCAGAATCCGAAGAGACCGTGAAGGCACTCCGGAAGAAAAACTGGTCTATATACCCAACGGAGTCGATCCTGAAGCCTTTAGCGCAAGTGGTGCAAAAAAAGGAATTATGGAGGAATTCGACTGGTCCCCCTCTGCCCCACTGATCCTGTCGATCGGCAGGATCGTAGAGGCAAAGAACTACCCCCTGCTGGTAGAAGCTTTTTCAATACTACTTAAGAGCGTTCCGCACGCGAAATGTATCATTGTGGGGGAAGGGCCTTGCCAGCCCGAAGTGGAGGCAGCTATCGAAAGATACAGTGTTGGAGCCAGTATAAGGCTTGCCGGGACGAGAAGAGATATTCCGGCCTTCTTCGATGCTGCTGACACCTTTGTTCTTTCATCGGTCAGGGAAGGCCTTCCCGTCACTCTCCTTGAGGCGATGGCCGCAGGAACTCCCATTGTAGCAACCGATGCAGGAGGTATCCCGGAAGCTGTTACGGACGGCGAAAGCGCAATCCTCGTACAGTCTGGAGATGCGGGATCACTTGCAGAAGCGATGGCTATGGTTCTCGGAGATGATGCGACTGCGGACAGAATCTCTGCCTCGGCTCAAAGTGTAGTAAGGGAAAGATTCAGTATCCAAAACACAACCCGCCGCGTAGAAGAGATCTATATTAGCAAACTGGTTTCTAAAAAGATAAAGCCGCCAGACCAGCTGACAAGAAAATAGTCGATTTGGATCAATAGCTGTTATAGTATTATGGTCCGTTATAATACTTTGACGATGGATTAATAATAAGAATGGAGATGTCATAATGGTATTGCCTCTTTCGCCCTCGCTGGTAAGAAATGTCATATATCCCGTGTACAGGGGGTTTAGGGGAGACAGGCTTTTATCGACCCTCAATGAGTTGGAGAAGAACCAGTGGCTCTCGCTCCCCGAGATCGAGGATATCCAGTGGCGACGAATGAGTTCTTTCCTCAAAGAGATAACAGCCCACGTCCCCTATTACATGGATATTTTCAATGAACTGGGGTTGAAGCCCGGGGACATTCAGAATCCGAACGATTTCATGCAATTACCTCTACTGGATAAATACGTAATCCGCCAGGAAGGCAAGCGGATGGTGACCAACGATCCCGTGAAAAAGGGATACAAGGCGAGTACGGGAGGATCGACAGGAGAACCGCTCTATTTTTCCAATGACCTTTCCGCAGCTCCTATTCGGAGAGCGAATACCGCGAGAGGACACAGAATGGCCGGAATCGACATCGGTGATAAGCAGGCCTTTGTCTGGGGCTTTCCATTCGACATTCCACTCAAGGAGCGGATGGCAAGCACGGTCAGGAACTATTTTGCCAATATCACCTACCTTTCATCTTTCAATCTTTCAGAAAAAGCGATGGCGGATTACGCGGCGAAGCTAAAGAGGTACAAGCCGGCCCTTGTGATCGGATACCCTTCGGCCGTAACCTTCTTTGCCGAATTCCTCCGTATGAGGAATATTACCGGAATCCGGCCAAAAGCGGTCATCTCAAGTGGGGAAAAAATGTTCCCGCAGCAGAGAGAAACGCTCGAAGAAGTCTTCGGGTGCAGGGTCTTCGACCGCTATGGCAGTAATGAAGTCGGGAATGTCGCTCATGAATGCGATCAGCATAAGGGCCTTCATATATTCTCGGATCTTATCTACCTCGAGATACTCAGAGAAAACGGCCGTCCAGCCGAACCGGGCGAAGTAGGAGAACTTGTTATTACTGACCTGCTCAACCATTACATGCCGTTCGTCAGGTACAGGACCGGCGACATGGCAATCCTCAGCAGCAGGACATGCGCATGCGGCAGGGGTCTACCGCTTCTCGAGCGGATAGAGGGCAGAACCTTCGACAATATAATGACTCCCGACGGACGGTCGATTGGCGGATACTTCTGGACTTATCTCTCAAGAGTGGTTCCAGGAATAAAGCAGTTCCAGGTCGAGCAAAAGCAACGAAGCTCCCTGGTCTTTAGAATTGTCCCGGGACCGGACTGGAACGACTCGTACAAGGAACGACTCATCAGCGAGATTAGCGAGAACATGGGCGAATCGGTCAAGGTAAAGATCGACAGGGTCGATGAGATTCCGCTCACTCCGGCGGGTAAGTTCAAATTCATCATCTCGAAGGTCGAGGAAAGACTCGTAGTTAAGTCAAAGATCCACAAGGCTGTCGTGACCAGAGTTGATCCGAACCACATCGACTGCGTGATCATAGACGAGGATGTTCTCGAGATGAGCAACATAGCTCCCTGCGAAAGGGTCCTTATTGTCGACAACACCAATGGCGCAAGAGTCGAAACATTTGTCCTGAAAGGGAAAAAGGGAAGCGGAGAGCTGATATCCTGTGGAGCGGTAAGCAAACAGATCCACGATGGGGACGAGATAATTCTCATGGCTTTTACCTGGTCGGAAGAGACGCACGACCAGTTCACCAATATTCTTGTCGACGAAAAGAACAGATTCGTCCGTTACCTGACAGAAAAGGCGGGCGACAAGATCTAGCGGTGGAAGGATACCTAAGAAACCTCACCAGGGCCTTATGGGTATCTTCGCCAGGATTTTCAGTATCAGTCGAGGAGGAGTCCACAGGTTCAAAATCTTTTCAAGACAGATCCTGCCCATGTCGTCCATCCGCATCTTAAGATGAGCCAATAAGGTACCTGATTCACACCCGGCACGTATTCGGGTATTTTTGTTCTTTCTACGCAATCCCGGCCAGTCCACCGACTGTTTTACATCCTCAATGGTGACTGGACGCGATTCGAGGCTGCTGCTGGAAAGGGTCAGAAGTTCCCTCCCCCTTTCACTGTGTACAATCACGAGAGAAAGACCTCCACCCACTTCACCGGAACGGACTATATTCCACGGATCAGCCACAGTGATATCCGCGCCCGCCCCCATGGGATTCGGGCAGAGCCTGCAAGCAGGCAGCGTCCAGAGACCTTTCCCGAAGGGAAGAGCCGCAGCATCGGCCCACTCAATCGTACGGTCCTCTATCTCGATCTTGCCCGGCCACCCTTTCCCGCGGTACGACACCTTGCCCTCACCCTCACGGTCCAGTCCCATTCGTCCGCGCATAAAGCGCGTAAACCCCTCGTTTTTTTGCTGCTTGCAAAAAACTCCGATCATGATGAGATCATCGCGTTTTCCCCCGTAGAAATTGTCCAGAGCGATAAGTTGGCAATTAGTGCCCACGACAATCAACTTCCCTTCGCGGGGCCGGGAAAACTCGAGGTTCTCCAGTACCGGGACCGGTCGATAGGTCGAGTTTGCAAAGTCTTCCACTCGAAACCCCCGGGAAACATATCCACCCTTCACCCATGGGAAAAAAGTATCGTCGACAAGGCAGTAAGCCTCATCAACGATACCGGTATTGAGGGCAGATTCGATAAGGGTACGGATCACTCCACCCGATGATGAGTTACGTCGCCGGTCCGGATCGGTCGAGTGGCTGAGCCATGAGGAAGCGATCGAAGTCCATGACATTTCCTTCCAGGGATTAGCTGACAGGAGAGGAACGGGACATATCCTGACGCAGAGACCACAGGATATACAGCTCGCTTCATCCCAGATTATCCTGAATCGGCCATCTTCGATCCAGTCGCGCGAAAGAGCTCCCGATGCACATCCTGCGAGGCACGCGCCACACTGGCAACAGCGATCGACTTCGAAATGGATCTTATCATCCTTACCGTACGAGATCATCAAGACGCTCCATAGACTGACGGACGTGGCTCTTTTTTTCTTCTATTACATTCGACAGGTGGTCTTTCCATCGTTGTCTTTCAAGCCACATCCTGTCGAAAGCTCCCAGTGTCCACTCCGCGGTGAACTCCTCGATGTCGACCGAGAACTCCTCGAGCCCCAGTGACCTCATGTATTCGCGCACCTTAAAAAGGTAATTGACAGATATAGTCGGCACACAGGCGCCCGTTGAAAGGATGCAAGCGTGCATCCTGGTGGTGATGTTAAGGTCGGAGCAGGCTAGCATCCCTTTCAAAGCTGCTGGTGTAGGGAGCTGCTCTATGACCAGCACTTCCTTAGCAAGCTTCATCCTGCTGCGGATCTCCAGAGAGGTAGCCAAATCGTCCTCCCTGCAGCCATGGACCGGGTAGTTGGTCGGATAGAGGACAATTCTGACTCCGTATTCCGATATTAACGAATCGGCCAGCAAGGCCATCTCATCCAGATAGGACTCGTAGTTGCTGAATTCGGTCTCGATCCTGTTCCGGAAATAACTCCAGCGCATCGCCGAGATTCCGACAATACTGTCGTTTTCATCCGCTCCGATAATCTGCAGTGCTTCTTCCCGCGGGATCCATTCCTGAAGAACAGCCATGTCGATAGTCTCGACAAGATTGGTGGCATCATCCCCTGTAAGTACGCGGGTCGCTTTCGTCGACTCTTCATCTCTCGTGTATATAAGGTCGACACTTTTCAGGACAGGCCTGGCAAGCCGCTTCGACCATCCAAAAATGAATGGACCGATCGTCGACGGAAATATCACCATCTTTTTCCCCAGTTTCCGTACAAGGGAGAGAGTGTACAAGGAGAATACCACGTTTTTGAAGAACTTGTCGTTTATACGCTCAGCACCAACACTTATCACCAGGTCAGCATCTATGAATGCAGCAAGTTTTCTGGCGAAGGGAACCTTTCCCCTGTCGATAGAGGATTGCGGGAGCACCGATACCGCCGTCATACAGACAGTCATCCAGAAGGATGTCTTTAAAAGCCAAAAAATCTGCTTGAGCCGAGCTTGAAGGAAGGGATATTCGAAGATGTCTTTTATTGTCTCGATTCCATAAAGGTCATGAAAAACTTTCGGAACATGAGCCATGACCTTTATCGTGCTTCCTGGAAAGCGTTCTCTCAGCAGCTTTATTGCGTTCTCCACAAGCGCGCAGGAACCGACATTCGCGTCAGTGTATGCCTCGATAATCAAAATATTCAAAATCTCTTTATTATTCATATCCCTTTTCTGTCACCTGTCCATTTTCCCTGCCAAATGTGGTATTTGTTCAAACAGGTCTTCGTAAAGGGGGACGATTGATTCGATCCCAAAACGTTGCTGCGCTTTTTTTGCAATACTGCCTCTGTCAAACATGAAGTCCCCTGCCTTTTCGATGCTGACAGTCAATGCCTCAATGTCGCCGGAAGGAACAATGTGACCATTCTCGCCTTCCTCGATGAGTTCGTCGATGCCTCCAGGACATGCAAAGGCGATCACGGGACATCCCAGGGACAACGCTTCAACGAGGACATTGGGAAACCCCTCATATCTGGAACTAAGAACGAAGGCAGCGGCGTGGCGAACAAACGGATAGGGGTTCGATACAAAGCCGTGAAATATTATTCTATCGTCAATTCGAAGTTCTCGCGACCGCGCCTCGAGCGAGCCTTTTAGTCCGCCTTCACCGAGAATATGCAGGTAGATTTCAGGGTCGCGTACCTTTGCCATCGCATCCAGGAGCATGTCGAACCCTTTTTGCGGATGGAGGCGTCCCATAGCCACGATGTTTACCTTACCGATAGAGAAGCTTTCAGGACAGTCTCCGGCAGCTTGATCAATGATCCTGCCGGTGTCGGCAGGATTGTTTATCGTGACTATCCTTTCCAGAGGAACATGGTATGTTCTGTGGACGTCACCTCTCATGTCATTTGACTGGCAGATGATCCGGTCCAGATACCGATAAGAAAGCCTATACATCCATGGGGCGTTCCAGAAACTTTTGGCAGTCGAGATCCTCATCGAAGGGATACCGCTTTCTCTGCCATAATAGACAGGATCTGCTTTCCTTACCATGAGGCGGGAAAATCCGAGTACCATATTCATGTAACATATAGTCCCTATGACAACATCCGGACGCACAGTGTCAATCAGCCCTGGCAGACGAAAAAATGCGCCGGCCAGACTGGTCCGCATATCGTAAAGTTCTATATCTTCGGAAAGATCCCGGAGGAATACTCCTTTTTTTCTTAATAGAGCCAGATGGATCGAGAACCGCCGCCGATCTATGTTGTTCATAATGTGAACAAATACTCTCTCGGCTCCTCCTCCTTCCAATGTCGGGATACAGAAAAGAACTTTTTTCATCGTATCAGATCTCACCCCACCCACTTGGCGAAAGGAGGCTAAGAATGACATATTTTAACTTGTATGCCCTCAACTTCCATAATGCCGTTGTTTCTCCGTTGAAAAGTCTCAATATGTTGAGGAAAAATCCAGGATCGGTCCTGTGGATCAGACGGCCCTTCCAATGCCATGGTGCTCCACACCCCGTCCTGTTAATCTCTTTCGGGTCCTCACCGTAAAGATTTTTCCTTCCTTCGGCCTGGAAAAGAGAAGTCGTGGCGAGGTATCCCAGCTCCCCGGCCAGGTCGAAAAGTCCCTGGTTCATCCCGCCTCCAGGCCAGCATAGGTAATCGACCCGCCTCCCGAGTGATTCCTCGAGTATCCTTTTTGAATCTGCCAGTTCGGATCTGACTCGCGCGGCGAATTCCGCATCCGTCTCGTAGCTGTCCGCCGCACGCGGGCTTTTACCGGCGATCGTCGACAGCTGCTCGCGCCAGTCGTTTCTATTGAAAAAATCGGCACTGCCGTTTTCGCTTACGTAATCGGCGAGCTTTGAATCTAGACTCTGGTCCTGGAAATATTTTTTCGTGACAAGTGATTTTCCATGTTCATAGACCGGGGTTCCGTAAGGGATTCTGTCTTCCAGCCGCGCGCTCATGTATTCGTGTTTCCTGTCGGGCATCCTGTTCCACGAGAGCCATGGAGGAGGATTGTAACCATCGACTCCGGAAGGCCTGTGAAAATCGATTATCCGGGGGCCGTTGAAATACCATGTATGTGTCGCCGCGTGGCTCTGGATTTCGATCGCCCCGTCCTCCTCCATCTTTCTCATTTCGCATATGGAGAGAAAACCGCGGTTCTCAAGTTCCTCCACCGACAGGTCTCCGTTCCACACGTCATCGAGGGTAGGGCGCGGAATCGGAGAAGGGTCGATGAAATCGGTCGTCATCCAGACAACCGCTTTGTGCCCGTATTTCCTGATGAGAGGAAAGGCGTATGTCCAGTTGTTCAGGTAACCATCATCGAATGTCAATATGAAGGGGTTTTCCGGAAGGGAAACATTATCCTTCATGTGGGCATGCAACATATTGAGGGTAATCGCGTTCCAACCACGGTCCCTGAGTATCCTCATCTGACCCTCGAAAACATCGTGCCGCACGAAGAGGTGCGGCCATAGCCATCCTGGAACGGCGGGACCGACCCCATGATACATAACAACAGGTATACCTTTAATTCTCATCACGCGGGTCGCTGCTCCAGTTATTGTTCATGACTCCTTATAATCTACAGTACGCAAATTGCCGCAGTAAAATCAAGTAGATAGTCCAGCCATGCGCCCAACAACCTTCGTTTCAGCTGATGAAAAGAAGGTTTTGAAGACCTGTCCTGAAATAATATGGATCAGAAAACCCGGTAGCAGTAAAGATAAGTGGTTCTATGACATAAGAGCTGAATACAGTATCGGAATAAGGATCTCGTGATGTCCCGTGATAGCGATCGAGCGCCCTCCGAACGATGCCGGGCGATTCAGGACATTTTCTCCCGGCCTGTAATGCTGAACCATGTCGAGGTTGCAGGTCGTTATCCTCGAGAAGGATGCCCCCTTGTTTCTCGCCACGCTGAAAGCCTTGAGAAATACCTCAGGAAGGATCACGGCAGATCCGGCATTGATCACTGTTCCTCCCTCAAGGCCCAGACTCTCGACCCGTCCGCAGAATATCCTGAAATCCCTGTATGAAAGCCCTCCCCATGCTGAGCCGTCATATGACGGATGCTGGTTTATGATATCCGTGCCGATCGCGATATGGACTGTCACCGGAATATCATGCTCGTATGCTGACGCAAAAAGGCTCTTGTCGCGATTCGGAGCTTTTTTCCGGCTGATATACCTGCCGATCGCCTCCCCCAGTCCCAGGCCCTCAACGACACCATCATCAACGGCTTCGGCAAGAAGCGCCGCGGTCTCTTCAGTAAAACCGAATATTCCTTTCTTGAGATTCTCGGCTACATCCTCGGAAGTCTTCCCGAAAAAGGCGATCTCGATATCATGTATAGCGCAGGCTCCATTTACGGCAAGAGAAGTCATGAGACCATTCTTCATCATCTCGATCAGATATAGAGGGAGTCCACATTTGATCACGTGAGCTCCGATCATCCAGATGATCTCCTGATTTTCGGAAGAACGTGCTTCTTCCATCGACTTTACGATCTCCTTTATCCTGCTGCCGGCAAGCTGGTCGGGCAGCGAATCGAACCATTCCCTGAACCCGCTGCTGCCCTTGATCGGTTTTCCATAGTCATTCAGGGATACCTTGCTCGTCCTCTCAACAAACGGTATTGTCCGAATTCCCGAAAAGTCCGACTCCTTATATTTACCTGTCATGCTCCCCGGCTTTCTCCTCGGCGATCAACCTGATCTCATCGCCACTCAACCTGTATTCCTTTAATACAGATTCAAATGCCCCGACTATCACCTTTGAGCGCATCATCACGGGCATTCTGAGCGTATCATCGGTAAGCCAGATTGTCAACTTCCCACTGTTTTCGAAGATCGTACTTGTCTCCAGGACCGGTTCGATGACGATACAATCGAATTCACCAGCAGGCACTTTTACTCTCTCACGCCTTATATACTTGAGGTAGATAGGATAATTCTTGTAATCAGTGTGATTTGCCATCGCTACGGCCTGCCCCGGAACAAGAGGAAGAGTCCTAGCGTAATACAGGGCCGTAAGGAAATCATGCGTATTCGGGGCGATCGGGACAGTCTTGTCGCTATAGATGGCAAGATGAGCCTTCTGATCGAAATCGACCTGCCTGTCCTTCCTGTATTTCCCCTCCCTGAGATGCTTTATGAACCTGAGGGAATAGAGGTTTTCATACTCCATAAACGACTCATGTCTGTCCCTTACCTTGAATATCCTGTCAAACACACTGCTGGTCCTCGCCACCGAGACGATGTGGTACGACAACACGCTGTCAAGTACGGCCATGTTCCGGATCTCCAAAGTAGCTTCACCGGCCGTGATAAGTCCGTATTGAATCGAAAACACTAAATTCTCACCCTCGCCGAACGGAACGGTGCGGGGAAGGACATTTACAAGCTCATAACCTTCGAGCTTTGCTATTCCATGGTCCCGGGTACCTTTCAGAGGAGTCGGTTGCGATACCTGTCCCGCATCTGTTTCCTTATCCGCAGAAAGGACAGGCTGTCCAGAAATAAGGACAATAATCAGGACCACCGATGCCACCCAGAACACCCGGACCATACTTCTTGCGATACCTTTGATGTATGACATAATCTATTCTCCTGTAATCAGTTCTTCTCTTTCGCGCAGCACGTAACTATTCTGTTACGATCTTTTATATGAAATAGTATTGCAAGGCGCGTGCACAATAGCCGGAAAAATCTCCTCGCTCCCATATCAGCTCTCGGAAGGACTCTGAGTGAGAATACCCGCCTGGCACAATAATGAGACCAGGTTTTCGGCTATCCTTGGTGGATTGTATCGCTCCCGCACCATGAGGCTCCCATTCTCAGCAATCTTTTTCCGGAGTGTACCATCGTCGGCCAGCCTTCCGATCGCATCCGCGAGGGCCTTTGGGTTTCCAGCGGGTACCGTCAGAATATCATGTTCCGACCTGAAGATCTCTTCGATCGCGGGGGTCCCCGCAGTAATTACCGGTCTGCCCACAGCCATCGACTGAAAGACTTTATTCGGGATGACCATCCCTGTTTTGGGCGTTGTCCCGAATACGCCCAGAACGATATGTGAAGCTGCTATTGTCCCTGCCAACTCATCCAGGCTCATGAATTCTCTGAAGATCACCATACCGTCCTTCAACCTGCCGGCCAGCTGCCTTACCTGCCCGAAAGTCTGTCCCCCTCCTACAAGTGTGATTTCCAGAACACGGGGATCGAGAAATCCGGCTGCCTCGATTATCGTCTCTATCCCGTGAAGTGGCAGGTACGAACCATAAAACAGGACCTTCAGAGTCCCATCCACCGGGGGGGGCGGAACGGGCCGGAATACTTCGTCATCGAAACCCAGATAAAGAGTCTCTATCTTCCCTCTCGGTATTTTGAACTCCCTCGAATAGAATTCCGCGTGGGCCTTTGTATCAGCAAGAACGATGTCTGCCAGCCTCATCGATACCTGGTCGATATTCCTATTGTGCCTGGCCTGGGCAGAGCCGTCCGAAACTTCTCCCCTGTCCAGCACCCTTGTCTCGTATCGGGACACGAGAGGGTCAAAAACGACTTTACCGCCTGTCAGTCTTGAAAGGATGTATGCAAGAGGAACATCCTTATGCCTGAAATCAGGGACAAAGATGATTTTCCCCCTGGTCCCGAACAGATACTTCCACGCAAGCACCGGATACCTGGTAGTCACTTTTCGTTTTATACCGGTCCTGCATTCCCCGGTGACTACTCCGATCCTCTCGAGCCCTTTTCTGATGATCGAGTTTCTCGGATAGAGCGGATCATATCCTCCGAAGAAAAGTACAGATGGGTTCTGATCCTTTGATCTGCCACCTTTCCAGGTCATTTCCCGGCCCCCACCCTGCTTCCGAGTTCTCTGAGAAAGACGTATTTCAGAAATACATTGAAAGAAGCCATGATACAGAGGATAAACCCCGGCAACCCATCGAGAAATCCCAATTGAAGTATATACATTCTCAGGAACCTGGCGGGAGGATTGAGCAATATCCCGGGAAACCAGCCGCGCCCTCTTGCCCGCAGGTCCTTCGCCCCACCTCTACTGTACCGCCCGATCCTCTCGACATGATCAGACAGGTCCCTGTATGGATTGTGAAACAGGGCTCCCCGGAACGACCCCGCGGTACCATCAAGACTGAGTCGTTCATGAACCGATTTTTCCGGATAACGACCTTTTCCATTTTTGAAGAATCTCAGAACACGGTCCCTATGCCAGCCACAGAAACGAATCCGCCGACCGAGATATTCATTGGAGCGCTTCAACCAGTAACCGACGAATTCATCGTTCTCGCAAGCCAGAGCTATCTCATCCCTGAGTCCCGGTGATAATCTTTCATCCGCATCGAGGATCAATATCCATTCCCCGCTGCATTTACCGACACCCCAGTTCTTCTGGCTCGCGTGCGAAACGAATTCTCTCTGGTAAACGACAGCTCCCATCTCACCGGCAATCCTTAAAGTGTCATCACTCGAAAACGAATCGACTACGATTACTTCGCCCACACCCTTCGCGCTTTCAATACACCCCGAGATATTGTCCTGTTCGTTCAGGGTTATGACCAGCAGCGAGACCTTATTCATTTGTTGTTCCGTCATCACGTACATCCTTGTCCACTACACCCAGGACCTTCCTTATCTCATCCAGAACTTCATGTGGTTTTATTCTTGAGAGGCCGGCATTTCCTCCATCGTCACAGACGGGCGAGGAACAATCGACATTCACCGAGAGTACCCTGTGCTCATCTGTCAGGGGATCCCATGTATGAGGATCGGTAGGCCCGAACAGTGTGACTGTCGGGACACCTTCCAGGACCGCAATATGTTTCGGCCCGGAATCGATTCCTGCCAGCACAGAGAGCTCACCGACCAGCGCCCCAAGCCTGCCTATCCCCATCTCCGGGATTTTAACGGCAGAATCGCAGCAATCAGCGACTTTGGCAGCCTGCTCCTCTTCTCCCGGCCCCCAGATAACTACCGGTCTCAATCCAAGATCCGTTTCTATCGATCTGGCAAGTTCAATAAAATGATCGACAGGCCACGATTTCGCCCTGTATTTTGCTCCGACGACAAGTCCGGCGAAACCATTCTTTTCAGGTCCAAGCTCCGACAGAAACTTTTTCGCCCATTCCCTGTGCCTTCCAGCGGCGTTGAAGCCGGTCGCGTATCTGCCACTCCTGACACCGCTGTCATAAGCTTCAAGCGGATCCTCTTCCACTACGCCCAGAAGCCTCCCCGTCTCGAGATTAGAATCGAATGTATAGCATTTTACCTGTTTTCCGTTTCGCATCACTCCCCGTGGCAGGACGTGATCGAAACACCAGTTATTCCTCCCGGTATCCATACCTATCTTTTTAACAGCTCCTGACATCTTTGTGATAAGCGAACTTCCCGGAGAGCTCAGAAGATCTATTGCCAGATCGTACTTCTTTCGCCTTAACGCGAGGACCGTCCTGATCCTGCCCACTATACTCCCATCCATACCTATTACATCATCCACGGGATCAAAACCTTCCAGCGCTTCCCTGAATCTATTGAGGCACAGAAAGTCGATGCGCGAGTCTGGAAAAGTCATTCTCAGAGCCCTGACGAGAGGAAAGGAAAGAACGATATCTCCCAGCGCGTAGTAGCGCACGATAAGGATAGAACCGGGTTTTTCTCCTGAAGTGATATCTAGCATGTCAGGTCTGTCCATTCTGTGACTTCGACAAGTTTTTCCAGAACCGTTTCCATTTTCAGCATATCCAGGCACTTCCTGTCCTCACAGTGATGGAGGTGACATGGAGCACATTCCTCGTTTCTTGTCGCAAGGGCGAAGGGACCCATCCCTTCATATGGAAACCATATATCGGGCTCAGTCGGACCGAATATCCCCGTCACAGGCAGGCCAAGAGCAATAGCGAGATGAAGTATACCACCATCGTTCGCGACTACAGCATCACAGGCATTCATCATGGCTGCTGTATCACGCAGGGGTGAATACGGAATGATCTTCACATCAGTACCTGATTCCAGAACTATCCTTCTATTCTCATCTTCCTCTCCCGGCCCGGTAAGCAGAACGACTCCATAGCTACCCTTCGTACATAGAGTCCTGGCCAGTTCGGCAAATCCTCGAACAGGCCATTTCTTCGACTGCCAGGTACCTCCAGCATGAAAAGCTATGACCTTCAACTCACCGCGTCTCCCCGAAAATAATTCTTCGATGGACTGGCGTCCAGCCTCCTCTTCCTTTGCAGAAAGGTATACCGCTGGACATCGCTCCGACACATCACAGTCCAGGCCTTCAATAAAGTGCAGATGATGGCTGACCGCGCTCCTTACCCCGACAGGGACCTGGCAGGTAGATGTATACAGATGTCTTCTCCATTTCCTTCTCCCTCCGATCCGTATCGGAATACGCGAGAGAAAAAGAAGATTGGCGCTTGTCGGGTTGTAATAAAGATCGATCGCGGCTGTGATATCCAGACTTCGGAGTTGTTTAACAGTCCGGAGAAAAGATCTATTACCTTTCTCGAGCCTGATTATGCCGTCAAGAGCCGGGTTCTCCTCAAGTATATCCACATACCGGGCATCCGCGAGATAGTACAATTCCGCTTCGGGATACCTCTTTTTGAGTGAAGCGATGACTGGAGTCGTGATGATTATATCCCCGAGGAATCGTAACCTGCTGACCAGGATCCTGAGCTTTTTCCCTCTCTTTTCAGCTTCGACACCGAGATCCAAATCATTCCTCCTGCATCTTCTTTATGATATCTCTGCTGGAATGGTCCTTCGGATCACCGGTGATCACTGTCCTGCAACCGCTCTCCTTCGCCGTATCGGCCTCGGGAACAGACTCCTCTGTGTAATCCGTACCTTTCGCGTGAACTGATGGCCTTAGCTTTCTGATGATACCGTCGACCGTGCTTTCCGAAAACAAAAGGACATAGTCGACATACGACAGGGCCGTCAGGATCTCGGCTCTCTCATCGCCCGGGATAACGGGCCTGCCCACTCCCTTGAGTCGTCTTGTCGATTCGTCATCGTTGATCGCCACCACAAGGATGTCCCCGTATTCGGCGGCTTCAGAGAGATACCTTACATGGCCGACATGAAGGATGTCAAAACAGCCGTTAGCGAGTACTACCTCTTTCTTCGGACCATGGCTCCTTGCGATCTCATCCATGAGTGATTCAATATCGTAGAATATCTTCCTGTCAGTCCCCATCATATAACCTTCCCTGCTCAGCTCTGATACTCCCGTCCATCAAGCCGGTTCGGCCTTCGCTCATTCTTCGAGAAGCCTGACAAACCCGGATTCCATCCTATCACACACCCGCTCCCAGGTAAAATCCATGATTCTTCGTCGGGCTTCGATTCCCAGCCTGACGGCCATACCGGGATCGAGGATCAACCTCTCGATCGCTCTGCTTATCGGACGATGGTTTCTCCAGGGTACGACCAGCGCGGAACTGCCGTCGACCGCAAAATCACTTGTGCCGCTTTTCGTGCAGACTATCGGAAGGGCACAGGCCGCGGCCTCGGCTGATGTATTACTCCAGCCGGCCCTTCTTTCCGCCGAGACAAAGATATTCGAGCTCCCGTACATCGCGGCCATTCTTTCCTGCGAAAGATCAAGATAATATACAAATGGCAGGCCGGGATCAAACCCCACCCTCGAATCTTCTTCTTCGGTAGTGCGATGATCGAAGAGATGAAGACGGATATCGAATCCCTTTCGTCTAAGACGTCTCACCGCGTCGATGACGAATCTGGTCCCCTTTCTCGGCCTCGACCTTCTGCCGTAGCAGATAACCCCTACCGGACAGGACCCGGGCAAACGGTCATCCATTTCTTCCCGGGGGTCTCCCAGAGGATAGAATATTGCAGGATCCACCCCACCCGTGCCATCGATCACGGGAATAGAATATTTCCGTCTTATCCTTTCAGCAAGTCCCTTCGAATTGACCATGATATTGTATTTGCCTGAAGTCGTTATCTCACGTTCACGGGCTACCCCTTCTATCTGAATATAGAAGATCTTCAGTTTTGCTCCGCTGGCGTCGAGATATCCGGTGAATTCAGGAGAACCTGTGATCAGCACATCCAGATCATGCTCATTGAGAGAAGAAAGGGGTTTTACTTCGCCCTTGAAAATGGTCCAGTCGGCACTGACCCCATCCGGAGTGAAGAGAGTGAATCGATGGCCCCTGCTTACAAAGACATTTCCCGTCTCGATATACCTGCGAACTCCGCCGAAAAGCAGAAGGTGAGGCAGGATTGCGCCGATCTTCATTCAATATCTCCCGTTCAACCGGCGTTTTCAAGACCTCTGATTATTTCTTCTGGAGATGCCACCGCGGTTCCTCTTTTCATAACCACCACGGATGCCGCAGTATTGGCCAGGATCATTGCTGTCTTCATATCGTATCCGGCAGCAAGGGACAATGTCACGGCTGAGACAACGGTATCTCCGGCTCCTGTCACATCAGTCGCCTCAGGACTGCCAGTAACACCTATATCTATCCTTTTTTTCCCCGTGATAAAAAGAGACATGCCGAACCTTCCCCTGGTAACAAGCATGGATTGAGAAGAAAGCATCTCGACAAGTCTTCTTCCTGTTTTTTCCAGCGCGCCACGCGTGTTGAGGTCGACTTCAGCAGCCCGCGCTGCTTCGACTTCGTTCGGAGTAGCCGTTGTGACACCATTGAATCTCTCTATACCGAACCTCGAGTCCGCTACGACCGGAATCCCGGCTTTTCTGCATATGGCTATTGAGCGTCTGATCACGCGGCCAGAAAAAATACCCTGACCGTAATCACTGAGAATGGCCGCGTCCGCGCCGGCCGCTTTCTTTTCCAGGATGGAGAGTAGCCTGTCCTCTTCCCCACTGCCCAACTTTCCCCTCTCTTCCCGGTCTATTCTCACGATCTGTTGTCTCTGAGCATGAAAATCACCTGCCATGACTCGCGTTTTTGTGGTGGTCGCTCTACCTCTGATACTTACGATTCCCCGGGTCGGAATATACCTTTCTCTGAAATATTCTCTGAGCCTTGTTCCCCCATCATCATTAGCCGCCATGCCGACAGGCACAGGCCTGCCCCCCATAGCCGCGACATTCTGTGCGGCATTCCCGGCTCCTCCGGGACAATGATCCGATCCGTCATACCGGACGATAACGACCGGGGCCTCCCGCGACACCCTGTCGGTCCGTCCGTAGATAAACTCGTCGAGGATCATATCACCAAACACGACGACCTTGCGACCTTTCCAGCTTTTGACAGCATCTATGAGCATTCCCTTATCAAATCCAGCCACTTCAGGCACATCCTTCCATTTATTCTTCGGGACCCGCGGATATGGCGGCCCGGACTTCAGCCATGACTTTCTCGACTGTTATCTCATCGAAGCACTCCATCGTCCCGAGAGGACATTCCTTCTTAAAACATGGCGAACATCCAGCTGAGGAACTCAATATCCGGACATTGGGACCCCTGGGTGCTGTCCAGCGAGGACTGGTCGAACCGAATATTGTCACAAGCGGCACTCCGAGCGCTCCAGCTACGTGCACGGCCCCACTGTCATTTCCTGCGACCAGTTCCGCTCCGCTCATAATATCGATCATCTCATCGATCGATGAGTTCCCCGTCAGATCCAGACAGTCGACAGGTGAACCTGATACTATCGCAGATGACACATCCTTCTCCGAGACAGATCCGGACAATACAGGCAGCCATCCAGTTTCCCTGCTGATCATACCGATCAGCGAAGAATAACGTTCTCCCGGCCACATCTTTGCGGAACCGTATTTTGCTCCGGGGGCGATGATAAAATACCTGCCCTCGATACCGGCTTTTCTGGCAGCATCTATCCCGTTCTTCACGGATCCGATCCGGGGGATCGGTATCTCCATGGTTGCCCTTCCATCCCACCTGTCAATGAGACGCACATAGGCTTCCGTCAGGTGACTCTTTCGGAGCATCCGTCTGTGGATGCTTTGTGTCAGAAGTGGTCCGCGCATGTCAGTTCCATATCCGAGCCTCTCCCCTGACCTGGCCAGCCATGCGGTCAGAGCTGAGGAAAAAGATGGAGGCAGGATAAATGTGACTTTCGGGGCGCCGTCCATCTTCTGTCGGATCTGTGCCGCTCTTGTCCACGAACCGTCGCCCCTTTCCCATGGGATCATCCGGTCTATAGATCCTGATCTCTTGAAGATCGGCCTGACGTATTCGAGACACCCGGCGAAGATGCGCGCGTCGGGATGCCGACCGCGAAGAACATCGAAAAATGGCAGGGACATGACCGCGTCACCCAGCCAGTTCGGAACCAGGACCAGAATACTGTCAGACTCTGACCTGGAGGTGATAGAGTTTTCTGTATGTCCCTTCCTCACCGATCAACTCCTCGTGGGTACCGGACTGCGTTATTCCACCATCTTCTACTACTACGATCCTGTCAGCGTTCTTAATCGTGGATAGTCTGTGAGCTATGACCAGTGTAGTCCGACCTTTGACCAGCCTGTCGATGGCCTCCTGGACCAGAGCTTCACTCTCGACATCGAGAGAACTTGTCGCTTCGTCCAGGATAAGTATCTGCGGATTCTTCAGAAGAGCTCTGGCGATAGCCAGCCTCTGTCTCTGCCCCCCGGATAGCTGGACTCCACGGTCACCTATTACCGTGTTGTAGCCGTCAGGCATCTCTGAGATGAACCTGTGAGCATTGGCAGCTCTTGCTGCTACTTCAACCGCGGAAGGATCACAATCATCGAGTCCGTACGCGATATTATTGAAGACCGTGTCATTGAAAAGTATGGTTTCCTGAGTGACTATTCCCATCAGGGACCGAAGAGATTCAAGTTCGATCTCCGCTATATCCACACCATCGATCAGGATGGAGCCCGAAGTCGGGGTATAAAACCTTGGAAGCAGGTCGGCGAGAGTTGATTTGCCGGCACCGCTTGGCCCGACAAGAGCGACTACCTCACCCCGCGCGATCTCCATATCAATGGAACTCAACACCTCCGGCCCGTTCTCATAGCTGAAACTGACTCCACGGTAGGTGATATTCCTCTCCACCGCGTCGGTTCTTATCTTCCCGGACCGGTCCCTCTCCGTTGGAATATCGAGGATATGAAAGACTCTCTCACCCGATGCCAGAGCCTCCTGAATCACATTATTCAGTTTACTCAGGTTCTTGATGGGACTGACCACCCATAACATCGCCACCAGAAACATCATCAGGTTTGCCGGAGCAAGTTCGCTGTCTATGACAAGGCGTCCTCCGTACCAGAGGATCGTCATACTCGCAATCATTCCCAGCATCTCACTCGACGGCGATGCCAGTTCGGCAAGCTTGCGCATCTTGAGATACACACGGAGATACTGAAAGTTGAATATATTGAACTTCGATTTCTCGAATTCTTCCATGCCGAAAGCCTTGACGACTCTCACACCCGAAATCGTCTCCTGCAGAACCGATGTCATATCGGCCATCTTCTCCTGCGCTCTTCTGCTTCCCTTTCTCAGCTTCCTGCTTATCAGCGAGATGAGCAGGACATTCACGGGCACAAGGAGTATCGTCAGAAGCGATAGTTTCCACGAAGTGTAGAAGATGATAGTTACCGCGATCACCGTCATAAGCAGGTTACGGATTATACTGGCAAGCCCGCCGACGATCGCCCCTCTCAGGTTGGTGACATCATTCATCACTCGCGATATCAGATGTCCTGTCTTTTGATTATCGAAAAAAGACATGGGAAGCATCTGGAGCTTTCCATACAGTTCGTTTCGGATGGAATGGAGTATCGACTGCTCCAGATATATTGTGAGATACGTACTGAAATAGTCCAGGATGTTCTTGATCAGCATGAGAATGAAAAACAGGACACAGAACCTCGCCAGTCTGTCTACCGGCCTGCCCTTGTAAATCAGACTTTTCGCCCTCTCCTTGACCCTGTCGATCCTGTCTTCAACAGCAGGGGGGATCAGCAGCGACTGACCGCCCTCTTCCTCCGTTCCTGTTTCCTGTTGGTGCTGTTCGGAGAACAGGATATTCATAAACGGAGGAATGAGTGTCAACGAGACACCGCTGAGAGCAGCGAACAGAGTAGTACAGATAAAGAGAAGGATGAGCTTTCTCCAGTAAGGCCTTAGATATGAGAGGAGCCTCAAATACAGTCTTCCGGAATGCTTTTCACTCACGACTGCGCAACCTTTCCAGGATGAGATCAGGGGGAAACATTCTCTCGGGTGGACAATACATCCTCAACATTCTTAAAGAACGTCTTCAGCGACAGTTTCTCGCCCTTGACTCCCTTGAATATCCTTATATTGGGAGCATTGTCAGGCACCCATTGTTTTCCGTCGTGTTTTGTGAACAGTCCGATGGAAGGTATTCCGAGCGCTGCAGCAAAGTGAAAAAGACCCGTGTTACCGGAAAGGAAGAGGTCGCAGTTTGCGAGAAGAGCAAGTGTCTCGGCCTGTGATGAGGGAACGAGGTCTATCATCTCTCCCTTCAGTTCTTTTCGCAGGCGCTCTGCCAGCTTATAATCGACAGGATCCATGAGGACAAGAAACTTGACCTTCATTCTGCCCGCCAGGTTGTTAGCCAGATAGGCCATTGTCTCCGGAATAACGCTGTGACGGGTCTTTCCCTTCCCCGGATCTATGGCCACAGTCAGGATATCCTTTTCAGGCTTGCGAAAATGTATCAACTGCCCCGCGTGAGCCAGGTCAGCCTGAGGTATACTTATATTTCTTCCGCAGCCTTTCACTCCCAGTCCCAGCGATTCGAGGATCCGTATCATGCCATTCCCGATATACCCTTCCTGAGATACCTTGATCTCGCAATTGATGAAGGGGAAAGCCATGGGATGGGCAAAACCTATTCTTGCCGCGGCTCCCGTCATGAACGCCAGGAGATGCCTTTCGAGTGATATCTGCCTGCTCGTAAGGATGACTGTCTCTATCTCCCGCTTCCTGAGTTTCCGGGAAAGGGCCATGTAATCAGTCTTAAGCAGTTTAAGCTGTTTCCTGTTATATGTGATGATCGTGTTGAATCTCATCAGGCTTTTTGCCAGCTCGGAATGTTCCTGGAGGACAAGCAGGGTGATCCTGACATCCCGATGATTCTCATGGAACCAGTTTATTACCGGAGCGACAAATAGCAGGTCTACGGCCTCACCAGAATCGATGATCAGTATCCTTCTCGCTCCCGTCAGGTTGTCCGGAAGGGAAAAAGCCCGGTCCTTTCGAAATCTCCTAAGGACACCGGAGACCATCTTCGACATTAATTCGTTATCTTTCTTTTTTGTTTCAGCCATTATTTCTCTGTCTGCCCCTACCCTTCCTGTCTACAACTTTCCCATCCCCGGGAATAAGCGCCCTTTCCAACACATCTTCGACCCTGTCTACAAAAACGAATTCAACATCGTTTAGTACTTCTCCGGGTATTTCGTCAAGGGCGTTCCTGTTCTGCGCCGGCAGGATGACATTCAATATCCCGGCCCTGTGCGCCGCGATTACCTTATCCTTTATTCCTCCCACAGGCAACACTTTCCCTGTAAGGGTTATTTCCCCCGTCACCGCAGTATCGTTTCTTACCTTTCTGCCGGTGGCCAGGGATGTCAGTGCCGCAGCAATCGCTATTCCTGCGCTCGGCCCATCTTTCGGAACCGCCCCGGCAGGAATATGAAGATGTATGTCATGTTTTTCAAAGAATTTTTCATTATTTCCGGAGTCTGAGATATGTGCCCTTACAAAGCTCATCGCCGTTTCGGCCGACTCCTTCATAACATCACCGAGCTGCCCGGTCAGCTTGACCTTACCGCTCCCTTTTATTGCCAGAGCCTCAATAAAGAGTATTACTCCACCGGTAGCAGTCTTGGCCATACCAGTCGCAACCCCTGCTTCAGGAGCCGACAGCATCTCCTGCCTGTGAAAATCCTTCGCGCCCAGATAATTCTTTATGTTGCGCGGAGTGATCCTGTAGGGACCTCTCTTGCCCTCAACAAGTTTTCTTGCGATCTTTCGAGCTATCGAGCCGATTTTTCTCTCCAGATTCCTGACTCCCGCCTCTCTCGTATATTTTTCTATTATCTCATAAAGAGCCTCGTCTGTTATTTCGATCTTTCCAGCCTTGATCCCATTCTCATCGAGCTGTCTTGGTATGAGAAAATCGCGGGCTATCTTCACTTTTTCACTGGTGATATATCCCGGAATATCGATGATCTCCATCCTGTCGAGAAGAGGTACCGGAATCGATTCTTTGACGTTTGCGGTCGTTATGAACATGACTCCGGAAAGGTCGAACGGCATGTTGATATAATTATCCAGAAAAGTGCTGTTCTGTTGTGAATCCAGGACCTCGAGAAGGGCTGATGACGGATCGCCCCTGTGATCGTTACCCAGCTTATCGATCTCGTCCAGCATGAAAACGGGATTTCTCGTCCCCGCAGTTCTTATGCCCTGTAGTATTTTCCCGGGCATTGCCCCGATATATGTCCTCCTGTGTCCACGTATCTCGGCTTCGTCCCTGATCCCTCCAAGCGAGATCCTCACAAAATCACGCCCCATTGCCGAAGCGATGCTCCTGCCAAGAGATGTCTTCCCCACTCCGGGGGGGCCCGTAAGACAGATGATGGTGCCTTTACTTCCCTCGTTCAGCTTCCTTACGGCGAGAAATTCCAGCAGCCTTTCCTTGACCGTGTCCAGATCGTAATGGTCCCGGTCCAGAATCTTCTTGGCTTCAGCGATATCGAGAATATCATGCCTGAGATCCTCCCAGGGCAGGTCCAGGACACAATCGAGATAAGTCCTCGTCACGTTATACTCGGAAGAACTGCTGCTCATTCTCGATAGCCTGTTCCATTCCCGGATCGCCATCTCCCGGACATGTTCCGGCATGACCTTGATATCAATACTGTCCCTTAATTCGTCCAGTTCTCCAGTCAGATCGGTATCTCCGAGCTCTTTCTGAATGGCTCTGATCTGCTGCCTGAGATAATATTCCTTCTGCTCACGGTCCATCTCACGATGGACATCATCCTTTATCCTCTCCCCTATAGTTGCTATCTTGAGTTCGTTGTTAATATTCTGGTAGACAAATTCCAGCCTCTCGATCGGATCTATCATCTCGAGAGCTTTCTGCCTGCTGGAGATATCCATGTTGATATTCGAGGCGAGCAGGTCAGCCAGCCTTCCCGGACCTTCTATCCCGGGAATAACGTTCAGGAGATCATCCGGATAAAACTCGGATTTACCGACAAGCTGCGCGAAAGCACCGGATACGTTTCTGACGAGAGCCAGGCCTTCATCGGAATCCGCGGGGGGTTCCACCAGGAGCTTGATCTTCGCCCTCATGAACGGTTCATCGTCCGTAAAACATCCGATCTCTATCCGGGACAGTCCCTGCCCGATTATCCTCACATGCCCGTCCGGAAACCTCGCCATCTTCTGGAGTACCATGGCACACCCGGTCGTATACAGATCTCCGGGGCCGGGCATATCCATCTCGCTGTCGATCTGAGTGAATGCTCCGACTATCTTGTTCCCATCAAGAGCCTCGTCTATGAGTCTGATGAGGTTGTCATCCCTTAGAATAAGAGGGACAAGCATATAAGGAAATACGACACCATCATTTATCGGGATTACCGCGAGCTCATCGGAAATCTTCCCCATAACAGATGTATCTTCATGATTACGTACCAATACCGGACCTTCCTTCATCCAGGCTTTCAACAAAACCCTCGCATGATGGTTTCCAGAATAGTGAAGGAAGTGTCCCAAGTCAATTTTAAAAAAGGAAATGAAAAGAACGCACCCCTGCCCTTACCTCCTGATGGGGTCATAAAGGCCTCAGGCAAGTCTCCATATCATTTCTTCGATGATCTCTTTTCGAGCCTGTTTCTGTCCATGACCATTGAAGGAGTGTAGACAAAGGTAGTACCGACAAACCTTTTCATGTCGATGTCCCAGTCATCAAGAACATTGTCGTAGTTGAAAGTCAGGGTATAGATCAGGACCGAACTGGAAGCACTGTTATCAACATAGTACACCCAGTACTCCTCCGCCTGCTTTTTTGATATCATGTAGACGTTAGGCAGTCCCCATGAAGCTATCACCTCGTGTCCATTCATCCCACGCGTGATCTCACCATCTCTGATGTTCTCGTTGTACCTGCAGTCCGGATTCAGCTCGATGTACTCCTCCCTCGCGCAGAGATCCACAAAAGACTCTCTTTCTACAAGCGAAGAACACGCACAGCCCAGATCGATCAGCAGCACCAACATGGCAGGGATGACCAATAATCTTCTCATAACCTCACTCCGATCTGACCTTTTTTCGTCACGAGCGCTGTCAGCCTTCAGCGCCCTGCAAACACAACGCGACACATACCATTGCGCCGCGGAAACACTTAACTAACAAGGACCCCGAAACAAAACGAGCCTCCTCTGCTAATGCCTTCATATATAAGTATATCCGGAAAAACAGACGTGTCAACCCCGGCAAATCACATTTCCAGTCATGTATCTTCTTGTAATGTCAGGAGTTACCCTGTTGTTGGTGGTTATGTTTGGGGAGCGGAGCTGCCAGCGGTCAATCTCCGCCTTTGACCATGACCAGTCTTACCCCGGTGAATTCCCAGATCCGGCCTTCTTCAGAAACGGAAGACAGGGTTTTCATGAATACTCCGTCAGGGTCTACTTCCCACTCACGGCTGCCCAGATACCAGACTCTACTGTAACTTGAGAGCTGTGATTCGATACGTACTCTCGTCTCTTCGTTCCCGATGAAAAGCGGAGAATATTCAACTACATCGATTTTCTTCTTGCAGTAGTACTCGAAAACATCCCTTCCGCAGGAGAGGATCACCAGGTCCCCGGCATCCGCATTTGCTGTGATCATGTCCGCCGCACTTCTGAAATCGTCTCTCGAATAACGATCGACCATATGATAATTCCAGTTTGAATAGAGCATGATCAGGACTACCGCAGCAAATGCCGGCGGTGCCCAGACGCGCCTGTTTTGAATACCAAGTGCCAGCGTTGCTATGTATAGTGGGAAAAAACAAATCAGGTACCGCACATTAAACACCTTGATATTCATCAGGGCCGCCACAGTGACAAGGACGAACGTTGTCAGGGATATCGAAAGGAATAATCCAAGGAGTCTCTCTCTGCGGCTCCTGTACAATCCGGCCACAGTCAGTAGAAAAAAAACGATCCCTGCCGGGATTATCCACCAGCCCTGGCTTTTCAGTAATTCTGTCCCCGACGATATCCTGTGAAGCTGATTAAGGTCCGGGCCGAACGAGAATCCGGTGGAAAAAGCATAAAAGGCGTAAGGGTAAGACCACCGATTCAGTGTCAATTCCCCTCTGAGTCGCGCCTCATCCGGTAAAGACGAGATCGAGACAACATCGATATTTCGAAGAAAATATATCTCGCGGTAGACCCACGGAGAGACCATGATCAGTGTAATCAGGGCTGCTAACAGCCCGGGGCGGAGCCATTTCCCTCTCAACCTGCCGGAGAGGGCGATATATACGAGGAATCCTCCGCAGAGAAAAAGCGCCATAAAATGAGACAGGCACGTCAGCCCCAGAGTAACGCCGAGAATTACACCGTTTTTTCGGGAGGGATCGTCGAGAAATCTCTTGAACGTTATCAGTGAGAGGATAATAAACAGAACAAGGACAGAATAGAATCTCATCTCCTGAGAATAGAATATATGAAAAGGACTGACTGCCAACAGAAACGCGCCGGTCAGGGCGGTCCTGGAGTCGGTTATCGACGACATCCATCTGTACATAAGTATCACAGATCCGACTCCGGCGACGGCCCCCGGAGTCCGGAGCCAGGTCTCAGAGGATCTCGCCATGCTCCAGAAGTGCATCACCAGCGAATATAGCGGACCGTGCATGTCCCAGAGAAGTTTCCTCCAATAGGATATTCCCGGGGGTGGTGAAACATAGGAGCCCGCAGTAAGTATCTCGTCTATCCAGAACGATTGATGTCCAAGTCGATAAAAACGAAGCACCGCCGCGATAATTACTATTCCCGAGAGGATCAGCATTCGTCTTCTGTGTTCATCAGATCTCATAGAGGTTATTCTTAACTCAGTCGGAGAATAATTTCCAGTTGAAAAGGAACTCAGCTCTTGATCACGAAAGTTATTAGCACAGCCGCAAAGACAACAAGAAGGTAGAACAGGAGTCTCGCGGGTGGAAAAGAAGTTTTTACTGATTTGCCGAAAGAAGTACTGCTTTTTGGTTGTCTGACCTGCTCTTCGCCAATGCGAGCCATACAGAACTGGCAGAAATCATCATCTTTGCCAAGTGAAAATCCGCACTTCCCGCAGGATTTCGGCCGGGCAGCTTTCATGTCCGGATTACTTTCCACCCCCACACTCTTCGGATCCTCACGCACAATCCTTCCAACTCCCCCTGCTTCTTCCACAAGCAGGAGAAGGCCATTCGCCTTCGATTTGGATGTTCCTTCCCACATCGAAACCGGCAGATTCCTTAAAATATATTTTATTTTTGTAACGGGAATATTTGTCAGAAGACCAAATTTAATGGCGAAGGAGTCCAGAGTCTCGACCTGGTTCATCACTCCATCTATCACGACATGATAGCTGGCGCGTTTCCCCCCGGCTGAATTCCCCAGATCTATCCCCGACACTCCTGTGTCTCTTCTTTTTTCAGTCTTCGTTTCAGGCATACCTGTCCTCCCTTTCCGTTTTTTCGCATTATCCGTGCCATATTGTGGAAAACACTCACGGACATCGCATAGAAAGGTTCATATGCCAGGTACGGTTACGGAATCAGTCCTGTGCCATCTCGCAGATCGTCTCTGTCCGCAACCCCTCATGCCCATCCAGATCGACGGCTGACACCTTGTAGCAGTATATCATGTTACCTATGAGGTCCTTGTCTATATACGTTGTACCTGATGCAGTACCAACGAATTCCTCAAGACCATACATCTCATAGAAGTAATAGACCCTGAATTCGCTGACTTCACTTAAATCACCCGGATAAGTCCATTCGAGCGTCAATTCGTTCGGGCTTGGGGTGACTGTGAATGCGGTCGGAGAATCCGGAGCAGAGAATTCGAATCCGGCAGGTGACTCACCATGATCGGCACTGCAGGACATTATGAGTATCGACGATATTATCAATATCAGGCATGCAATACGCTTCATCTCGATCTCCTTCTCTAGAACGTGAATGTCCTGCATATCATAAATCCATCATGTCGAGGCTCCAATGTCAGTAGCGGAATCTCCGCTTCAGGCCCCCATATCATATCCGCTACTCCGACTACCCAGACTCCGATAGCCGCACCAACCAGCATTTTCCTGTATTTATCAAGATTTTCGGCATCGTCCCAGGCCTCGACCATCTGAGAATGATAGAGCTGAGCATCCCCTATATAGCTGGCATTCTCGTACATTATCCTGGCATGGTCATAGACTTCGACCTTTCTGTCATACTGGATATCAGCTACCCCGAGCCATCCCAGCGCTACGATCTCCATCCCGAACAGGAGTGTCCCCCTGGTATATCTGCCCGTACGAAACTGCCCAAGCCCCGGGAAAAGGGCAGAATAGACGATATCTTCCGCCTCGGCCGCAATCAGTCCGGTCGAAGGCAGCATGATCGATACAGCAAGAAATACCAGGACCAGCTTTTTCATCATCATTTCCTTCCTTTTATCTGATTAGCTACTCATTCCCTATCAATTACGTCTAATCACGTATAATTGTTCCATTAAAGGCATAAAAACAGCAGGAACAGGACAATACCAGATTGACACTCCACTGAAAAGAAATTAGTTTAAATTACCAGTGTTTCGTGAACGTGAAGCATCGAGTCGACATGTTATTTTCGATGTCCGGAGGTAATGCTTTGATCCGTGTCAACGGACTCTCAAGAAATTATGGGTTAAACAAGGCTGTCGACAACCTCACCTTCGATGTAGCGAAGGGAGAGGTCCTTGGATTTCTCGGCCCGAACGGAGCCGGCAAAACGACAACGATGAAGATGCTCACATGTTTTCTACCTCCTGATTCGGGCAGCGCTTCGATCTTTGGATACGATATCGTCAGAGATTCCATGGAAGTCCGAAAAAGGATAGGATACCTCCCGGAAAGATCACCACTCTATTCAGACATGAAAGTCCGCGACTATCTCCATTTCGTGGGCAGGCTGAAAGGTCTGGCCCCACCGCGCCTTAAAAGTGCGGTTGATAACGCCGTTTCCGGATGTGGCCTCGAGTCAGTTTTCCACAGTACTATCGCAAAACTTTCAAAAGGTTATCAGCAACGTGTCGGAATAGCCCAGGCCATCCTGCACGATCCTGAACTGCTCATCCTTGATGAACCGACGATAGGTCTTGATCCAAGACAGATAATCGACATCCGGCAACTGATCCGCAACCTGGGGCGTGACCGTACAGTGATCCTCAGCAGTCATATCCTGCCCGAAGTGAATCAGGTGTGCGACAGGGTGATTATCATAAACAAGGGGAAACTTGTCGCGGTCGATTCTCCTGATAATCTTCGTGAAAGGCTTAGGAAATCGTCGGTAACCAGGCTCTCTATCGGCAATTCTGTACCGTCCGGAGATATCACCATTGCTCTCGAATCAATAGAGGGAATACTTCTCGTGAGCAAAGAATACGATGACGGATCGATATCGAAGTATATCATCGAATCGGAAATTGATTCAGATATCCGAAACGCGATAATCAGGAAACTTGTCAGTGAGGACATCCCTCTTCTCGAGATATATAACGAGGAACTTTCTCTGGAGGACATCTTCATCCAGCTCGTTACCGAGGAGGCACCCTCTTGAAGAAATTCGGCGCGATATACAGAAAAGAACTCAAGTACTATTTCACGTCTGTGACTGCATACGTCACGATAACAGTCTTCCTGGTACTTTCGGGTTATTTTTTCTTCTCAATATTCAGAGTCTACAACCTGCTTTCACTTCAGGCGATCAAGAATAACGACTTCAGCGGCAACCTCAATCTTATTGACGGAGTGATGAGGCCTCTGATGGGCAACTTCAGCATTATCCTTCTCATCCTCCTTCCTCTTCTGACAATGAGGCTTCTGGCAGAAGAAAGGAAACAGGGCACATTCGAACTTCTTTTGACCTACCCTGTAACGGACATGGCTGTGGTCGCCGGGAAATATTTCTCCGCTTTGACGGTCTATACTGTAATGCTCGCGTCCACTCTTCTTTATCCCATCCTGTTGATCATTTTCACCGACCCGGAAATAATGCCTTTGGTGTCAGGCTATCTTGGGCTGTTTCTGATGGGCGCGTCATTTATCTCGATAGGAACCTTCTTTTCAGCGACCACCTCGAACCAGATGGTCGCAGGCGTAGCCACATTCGGGGTCACACTTCTTTTTCTTATAATTGGATGGACCGCTCCCTTCGCGGGGCCAACGGCCTCGGCGATACTTTCCGAGTTTTCGATACTGTTTCATCTCGATTCCTTCACAAAGGGGATAATAGATACAAGGGATATATCCTATTATCTATTCCTGAGCGGTTTCTTCTTTTTTCTCACACTCAAGTCACTTGAGTCAAACAGGTGGAAGATCTGATGAAGGATAATCTCAGAAAGATCATAGGCCCCACCGGCCTGATACTTACAGTAATCGGGAGTGTTATATACGGCATTCTCTTTGAGAGCGGATGGATTGCTTTCATCCCTCTTTTTGCCGGTCTCACTCTCTCCATCCTCGCATTGATAATCGAAGTTCGAGTCTCGTCATCCGAGGGACGCAGGCGTTCGGCCAGATTCGGGATAAACACAGGTGTGACTATAGTAGTCGTTGCTGCTCTCCTGTTCTTCGCGCAGACTCTTTCAAAACGCCACAGCCTGAGAATAGACACCACAAGTAACAGAAGGTTCTCCATTTCCCTTCAGACGGCTAAAGTGCTGAAAAACCTGAAAGACGATATAAGATTCACCTGTTTTTTCAGAGAAGGTGTTCCTGAAAAAACAGAAGTTTTCGACTTACTTTCAGAATACAGGGTCACCACACCAAAGATAAGCTTCCGCTTCATCGATCCTGACCAGGACCCGATTACCGCAAGAAGATACGAGTTGAAGGATTACAACAATATCTACATTGAATCCGGGGACCGCATCGATCTTTTGGAAAACTGGTCGGAACAGCGTATCACAAACGCTATAAAAGCTATCCTTTCCGGAGGAAGGAAAAAGGTATACTTTACGACTGGCCATGGTGAAAGGTCTATCGAAGACAAAGAACCCTCCGGCCTGAGTTCACTTGCCGAAGCGTTGAGGATTGAAAATTTCGAGACAGCAGATTTCCTGCCTCTCGGAAGCGACAAGATCCCATCCGACTGCAAACTGCTGGTAATAGCCGGTCCCAAAAAAGACATCCTGAGACCGGAGCGAAACCTGATATTTGACTATTTGACTTCCGGTGGAAACATACTTCTTCTCCTCGATCCGATCGCCGAGATTCCTTACATCGTATCGGTTGCTTCAGCCTTCGGGATAGGGGTCGGCGACGACATCATCATCGACACATTCGGAAAGACTCTCGCCGGCAATTACCTCACTCCTGTGGTAAACCAGTACGGGACTCATCCGATAACCGATCAATTTCGGCTTTTTTCCTTTTTCCCCCAGGCAAGATCCATCAACGTCAGGGAAAATCTGCCGGATGGCGTAATAGTCACAATCCTTGGAAAGACCGATGATGAGGCCTATGCCGAGACCAGTATCGACACTCTTTTGAATATCGGCAAGACGCAGTTCGAAGCTCCCGACGACCTTCCAGGCCCTATATCTCTCATAGCTGCCGGAGAAATGGGACTTCCTCCAGCTCCTGGAGACACACTATTCGACTCCCCTGAGAAAAAAACCAGGGCCGTTGTTTTCGGCGACAGTGATTTCACCGCCAACGGCAACATCAGGCTGTCCGGAAACCGCGATCTTATTCTGAATACGATCAACTGGCTGGCCGAGGAAGAGGATCTGATCTCTATAAGACCCGCGGATCGACTCAACCAGCCGGTACTGCTTTCTTCACGCCAGGGCCTGGTTGTATTCTGGTTGTCTGTTATCGGATTCCCGGCTCTCTTCGCCCTGGCCGGATTGTTCGTCACTCTCCGCATCCGCCGTTCGGATTGAGAGGCACTCATGACCTGGAAGACTCCCGTAATCCTCACCTGCATTCTCGTAGTGATCGTGGGCTATTTTTTCATCGTGGATCAGGCTGGACATGATAAATCTGAGCTTGAGAAAAGGATTGCAAGAACAGTACTCCCCTACACTATCGAAGAAGTCGACAGCGTCCACTTCACTAATCCCGTGGGAGAAAACATAAATTTCCTCCGCGATGAGAGCGGCTGGCTCATCGTCTATCCGACGGTTGCACGCGGCGCCCTTTCTACAATCGAATACTTTATCACCCAGATGATACCCGGTATAAAGAAAAACGAATTCGTACCTGGCGGCAACCTGGCTGATTATGGTCTTTTTCCTCCTTACGCGATAGTCGTATTCTTTAACGGCACCTCCGGGCGGATCGATACTATGCTCATCGGCGATTCGACTCCGCTGACTTCTCAATGCTACGTTCGCATCGGAGGGGATGACAGGATATTCGTTACAAGAGACCTCACCCGTAATCTCGTAAAAAAGACTCTATATCATCTTCGTGAGAAATCTTTCATGGACCTTTCTCCTGATTCCATCTCCGCTTTCAGCGTAAGGACCGGGGAAAGCAGTGTCACTTTCGAGAACCGTCTCGGCGCGTGGCTGATCAGAGGGACAAGGATAGGCGCCGACAAGAATCTCATACAACCGTACCTTACAGGTATCACCGAAGCCATTATCCAGGAATTTGCTGCTGAAAATACCGGGGCCCTTTCTGAATTCGGTATCTGCGACTCCTGCAGGGACCTTACCCTCTTCACCGACTCGGATTCGATAACGATATCATTCGGAGGGACCACAGGCGACCTCGTGTACGCTGTCCGCAGAGGGACTGGAAAAGTGGTTCGCCTGGAAAAGAAACTCGATCGGATATTCGACTGGCTTGATGAAGATGTCCTGGTCATGAACATCTCGTATTTCATCCCTGATCAGGTACACTCCCTCACATGGGAAACAGCCGATCGTTCACAGACAATAAGTCGTGAAGTCGATCTCTGGAAGACTGGCTCTTCCATGCCGGTAATCATCACTACAAAGAACGTCCACTATCTGCTTACTCTTCTCCGGGGGCTGGTCTTTGATTCTATTGTCACAGTCGGAGAAAAAATTGACTTCGACGCTCCGATCGGAGATTCTACGACGAAGATCAGTCTTAGAGATATCAATGGTCAGACCATCGACGTCATATTGATATCCAGGGAAATCGACGGCAGCGAAAAAGCCGCGTCTATTACGACCGGCACATCGGGAACGATCAAAACCAACACATTTGATGAAATAAGAAGGGTATATGCAAGGTTCATACGGGAAGGTGACAGCCTGAAATGAAACGAAATTCTCCGGGCATATTGACTCGCAGAAGTTTTCTCGCCGGGTGTTCAGCGTTTTTTGTTTCAGGTATAGCCTCACCTCTGTCCTCCCTTGCTTCCCCCGCATTGTCTCCTCTTGAGGCGCGCTTCTATTCGAAGCTGAAGGGGGGAAAAACAATATGCGGACTCTGCCCCCACGGATGCATCATTGACAGCGGTGAACGGGGGCTGTGTGGAGTAAGGGAAAACCGTGACGGTATTCTTTACTCGCTCGTCTATGGTCTCCCCTGTTCGATCCACCTCGACCCTATCGAGAAAAAACCTTTTTTTCACTTCCTGCCAGGTTCTTCATCTCTATCGATCTCGACCGTCGGATGCAATATGACCTGCAAATTCTGTCAGAACTGGCAGATATCCCAATCATCACCGGAGGATCTTGACACAGATCATCTATCTCCGGAATCGGTCGCGGCCAGGGCCTCTACTCTGGGCGCACGTTCCATCTCTTTCACGTATGGGGAACCGGTAGTCTTCTACGAGTATATGACCGACATCGCCCTTTCCGCGCGTGATAGAGAGCTGTACAGCGCCGTTGTCACTAACGGCTATTATTCACCGGACGCGATCCGTCAGCTCTGCGGTCTGGTAAACGCTGTCAAGATCGACCTCAAATCATTCAGCGAATCATATTACAGAGACATCTGCGGAGCCACTCTACAGCCTGTCCTGGAAAGCATGAAGATCATCAGGGATTCCGGCACGTGGATGGAGATCGTGTATCTGATGGTTCCCGGACTCAACGACAGCCGGGAAGAGATAGAGCAGATGGCACGATGGATAGTCGATGAACTGGGCATGGATGTCCCCGTCCATATCTCCCGCTTTTTTCCGCAATACAGGCTGGCTAATCTTCCTCCGACTCCCCTCTCTTCTCTTGAATCAGCATACGGCATAATGCGTGATGCTGGTGTCAGGTATGTCTATCTAGGCAACCTGCCTGATCACAGATCCATGAGTACCTATTGCCATTCCTGTGGAAAGAAGATAATATCGAGAAAAGGCTACAGGATTTCATCCATATCCTTGAATAATGGAAACTGCGGATTCTGCGGAGAGGAGATCCCGGGAATATGGTCCTGAGAAAAACAGGATGGGTCTCTATTCTGATCATCGGGACTTTTCTGACCATGGCAGGTCCGGATCCGGTCAAGTCTAACGGAAAAAGAGGTCTTTCCATGAAGAACGGCGTACGTTTGCCGGCAGTAGCCGGGCAGTTCTATCCCGATGATCCTGAAGTTCTTCGTAACGAGATCAAAACGATGTTTGAAAAGATCGATAACACCCCTCCCGCCGGAACAATCATCGCTCTGGTTTCTCCCCACGCGGGATATGTCTATTCCGGCCAGGTAGCGGCTGAAGCATTCGCTCGTCTTGAAGAGGGGCAGTTCGAGACAGTCGTCGTCATTTCTCCATGCCACATCGATTTCTTCCCCTATGCTTCCATATTTCATGGTGATGCCTACAGGACACCCCTTGGAGATATCCAGATCGATTCTACTCTTGCCGTCGCTATCGCGGGCGGTAGCGATTTGATAAAGATCGGTGAATCCGGCCATGTAGCCGGAAGTAGCGGCAGAGGGGAACATTCTCTCGAAGTTCAACTGCCTTTCCTGCAAGTCGCTCTCGGTGAATTCAAACTCGTACCGATCGTCATGGGAGATCAGTCAGCTGACATCATCAAAGAGCTCGCTGCCGCGCTTGGCAGGGAACTGAAAGACAGGAATGTCCTCATGGTCGCGAGTACCGATCTTTCCCATTTCCACAGCGCTGGTACCGCGGAGTCTCTGGACAGGGTATTCATAGAGAATCTCACCGACCTCGCGCCTGACAAACTGATGCGTTCGATTTCCACACGGCAGACTGAAGCCTGTGGAGGCGGCCCGACAGCTGCCGTCATGATAGCAGCGAAAGAACTTGGCGCCGATTGTTGTACTATTCTCAAATACGCAGATTCCGGAGATGTCAGCGGGGACGATACGAGTGTCGTTGGATATGTATCAGCATCCATCTCAAGATCTTCTCAACACTCCAAAGACTGTATCGGAAAAGAAAAGCTGAAGGAACAAGGGTCCCTTAACGATGGTATGGACAATAACAGGGAATCTGGACTTACCGATTCTGACATGAGATTTCTACTTTCTTACGCAAGACACATCCTTGAAACTTCATTCAACGAAAAGAAAACCGAGCTTACCATCCCCACCTCCGCCATATTGCGTGAGAAACGAGGTGGATTCGTCACCCTTCACAAGAATAACAGGCTGCGCGGCTGTATAGGATATATCGAAGCCATAAAGCCCCTTATCGATACAATCGCGGAAATGGCCGAAGCGGCCGCGTTTCACGATCATCGTTTTCCCCCTCTCCGAAAAGAGGAACTTCTCGATATTACCATAGAGATCTCCGTACTCAGCCCCGTCAGAAAGATCGAAGATGTGTCAAACATCGTAGTGGGAAAGCACGGCATCATCATTTCAGCCGGGGGTCACAGAGGACTTCTTCTCCCACAGGTCGCCACTGAATGGAAATGGGACAGGGAGACATTCCTCTCGCAGACTTGCCTGAAAGCTGGACTCGATCCGGATGCCTGGAAAGATAAAGAAACGATTATCGAGATCTTTTCAGCAAAGATCTTCTCCGAGAAGGAAATGGGAATGCGATAGCCGTATCAGTCGCTTACTCGACCGACCGCAAGAACTGAACCCACCCCATGCAGAAGGATCACCAGGGCCAGGGTCCACCATGTCCCCACTGCCGGTATAAGGACCAGACTTCCAATAATACCACCCACACACCCTCCCAGAAGATCGAGTGAATAATAAAGGGCTGGATTTCTGTCAAGTGAGGCTATTGAAGATGCCTTGACAGATGCGAGAAAATAGGAGCCGGCAAGGAGACCGTTCAGGAACGAGAAAAGGTAGGTGCCAGCTTCGTGCGCTCTATAGCCGATTCCCGTTCTTTCCGAGATTACCAGAAATAAGACAAATGAAAGCACCATCATAAGAATAATAATGTGGAGATTCCGACGCTTGTGAAGAACGGCATATCTTTCGGCCAGGAATCCGCCGGAGCCTAAGGCGGCGCCTGCCATGAAGGAAGCTGAGATCATGACGATACCGTGATAAATGACTCCTGCGACAGCCTGAAGATCCATGATTAAAACAATCTGAAATACGAGAGCCGCAAATCCGGTCATAATGATCCCGGATCCGGTGTTTCTGTTTCCCCGAACTCCCAGCAGACCTATAAACGGAAGAACGGTCAGGATGAGGATCGCTATGCGGGGAACATTGCCGTATCCAGCGAGAAGGGAAAGGACTCTGTTTCCGACACGCCTTGATTCCAGTTCGAGTTCGTAGTCCACCAGCGCGGGCATCCTGTCACTGTTGATCCTGACGTTGTTTCCACCTTCCATCGCCTTCATGAGATGACTGACCCTTTCCACACCCAACCTTTCCGGCAACGCGTCTCCTGTAAAGAACCCTGAATCCAACTCTCTCTCTCTCAGCTTGTCCATAATGTCATTGGCCCGTACTTTTCTACTTCCCGCAATAAAGTGTGCCGTGCTGCCGGGAAAGACAGATACCGAATCGAACTCCTCTTCGAGTGTGCGGTAGATACAGGACAAGGCTCTGGAAAGCTCGGGGGAAATATAGTTTTCGGACGATCTATGGGATAATGCCAGAAATCCACCGGATCGCAGACGATCCGACACCTCCCTGAAGAACTCTTTTGTGTAATATCGGTTCCACATCAGGTTTATCGGAAGAGGGGTATTGATAATGATCAGGTCGTACATATCGCTGGTCGACGAAAGATATCTTCTTGCGTCATCGATGATCCATTCGACTGAGGGGGCTTCCGGCCCGGCATTGTCCCGACTGGAAGATGCGGGCCCATATTTCCCGTAGAGTTCCAATAACGACCTGTCCAGTTCTACACAGTGGATATCCCTGACTCCCCGATGTAAAGATATCTCATCGATCGTCCCTCCAATAGTCCCTCCCGCAAGCAGGATTCTTTCCGGATCGTCAACTGAAAGCATCGGTATGTGGACAGCTTCACCGGCTCCGACAGGGTCCGGCACGGAAAACAGCCTTCCACCACCCGAGTATATGGATATGATCTCTCCCGAACTGACCATGTCGGACTCGCTGTACCGTGATGAGGTGGAGGCTATGTAATCGTACCCCCTGTAGATATGTCTTCTGCTGTCCTGATCGATCTTGCTTCCACCGAATATGATCAACCCTGCAGCAGATACTGAAAGTGCTATCGCTACAAATGAGATCTTTCCACGAAAAGGGTACGCCGTAGTCGCGATAATGACTGCCGAAATTATGAGAGCTGCTTCGAAATGCGAAAACCACCGCAGAAGAAGAGTATTAAAAAGCAGCCCTCCCACTACAGCCCCGACTGCCTCCAGGCAGTAGACCCTCGAAATCGTACTTTTCAGACCGTTCTCATCCGAGTCCCGGGATCTGACAGCCATATTGAATAATGCCCCGAAAATAATGGCTGTAGGAGCTATGACAAAAAATGCGAAAATAAGAGCCCGGCCATATTCGGGAATCGTACCTGGAGGAAAAGCCAGCACGCTCCTTCCGGCTCTTATACCTATTACCGTGAAAGGCAGCAGAATCGAGACGATCAAAGCAAAAGAGCCCAGGACCGACTTGGAGTATTTTACTACCCTGGATGAGAAACGTGCCGCAGCCAGACCACCCATTCCAACCCAGAACAACCATGAAGAAAGGATAAATCCGATCGTAAACTCAGTACCCGAGAAAAGACAGAGAAGCTCCCGGATGTACAAGGCCTGGGAACAGAGGGCCCCGGCCCCGAAAGCCACTATATGGACAGTGGATGGATATTGACGATTAGCACAGGGCAATTTATCCGCCTCCGAAATAATCCTCTTCGAAGACCTTCTTAAAATCGAACACACCGGTAAAGTCGTCCATGTTGTCGTCATCCGTTTTCTCGAGCATTTTCTCCTCGACAAGATTGAATACAACGTGCCCGATATCGCTTGTATCGATCAGCCCCCACTCGTTGAAGACCTGTTTTGCCATCGGCCCGAATTGCCTCATCGCCTGCATCCGCAGTCCTTCAAGTAGTTCCAGCCCCGATATATGCCTTTTTTCCTTGAGCTCTGACAGGACCACATCTATGACTCCGAGGACAAAAACATACGCCTCTCTGGCATATCTCCTGTCGCTTTCAAGTATGACAGAAAGAATTTCTTCCCGATCATTCAAATCATTCATTTTCGCTCCGCTTTATCACCGTATCCAAAGAATATTCCGGGTCTGTGTGAGGATGGTCCACATTGTAATGGAGCCCACGTGATTCCCTCCTCGAAATTGCGGACCTTATGACAAGACTGCTTACGAGAGCTATATTCCGAAGCTCGACCATATCAGCCGACAGGCCATATTCCACATACAGGTTCTCCACTGTCTTTTTGATCTGTCCTATTCTTTCCCCGGCTATTCTAAGCCTCTCGTCCGATCTGACTATTCCGACATAGTCCCACATCACCCTGCGAGCCAGATCCCAATCATGGTCCAGGATTACAGTCTCAAGTTCTCCGGCACCATCATTGTCCGGGTAATCAGCTATAGCACCCTGTTTCCTTTCAGCCTTGGACGATCCGAGTCGTTTCGCGCATCTCCCCGCCATCACGATCGATTCGAGCAGGGAGTTGCTCGCAAGCCTGTTAGCCCCATGAACTCCTGAACAGGCTACTTCTCCTATCACTGAAAGCCCATCGAGGTTTGTGGTACCATCGATCGAAGCTTTTACACCACCGACCATATAATGGGCCGCGGGAACTACCGGGATCGGGTCGGTCGAGATATCAATCCCGAATTCCAGACAACTTTCATAAATATATGGAAACCTCTCCTTCAGCCATGCCGCGGATCTATGGCTGATATCGAGAAGCACAAATTTATCCCCGCTTCTTTTCATTTCGC
The DNA here is from genome assembly GCA_023131975.1 of Candidatus Krumholzibacteriia bacterium. Lineage (GTDB taxonomy): Bacteria > Krumholzibacteriota > Krumholzibacteriia > Krumholzibacteriales > Krumholzibacteriaceae > JAGLYV01. Next base: position 96,562 of record JAGLYV010000078.1, read on the forward strand.
TGTCTATAGCTCTCGCGACGACATCTCTCGGGGCAAGTTCCTCTCTTTCATCGTAATCGCTCATGAAAAACCGGTCTGACTGGTCTTTGAGGCGTGCCCCCTCTCCACGAAGAGCTTCCGATATCAGGCGCGATTTTGCCTCTGGATGATAAAGGCAAGTCGGGTGAAACTGAACAAATTCCAGGTTCGCTATCTCGGCCCCCGCTCTGTATGCCATCGCTATCCCGTCCCCTGTAGCAATGTCCGGATTGGAGGTATACAGATATATCTTTCCTGCCCCGCCTGTGGCAAGAACAGTCTCAGTCGCCTGACAGGCCTTGATCACACCCTTTGTCGTATCCAGCAGAAAAACACCGTTGATCCTGCCGTCACCATCCTGGATAAGATCGATTGCGAGACATGATTCCTCAATAACCACACGTTCATTCTCAATGCAGGCCCTTATCAGGTTCTCTTCAAGTTCTCTTCCGGTGATATCCCCATAATGTATTATGCGCGAGTGCGAATGCCCTCCTTCCCTTCCGAGGGAAAGGCTTCCTTCGCTTCCGGCCCGGCTGAATCTGACACCGAGTTCCATAAGTTCTTCGATCCTCGAAGGTCCCTCTCTGACCATGATCTCGACAGCTTCCCTGTCACAGAGACCTCTTCCACCTTCGATCGTATCCGCAATATGTGACTCGAACGAATCTGTCCCGGCTATTACAGAGGCGATTCCCCCCTGCGCGTAATTTGTATTCGACTGCGCGGCCTGTTTCTTCGTGACTACTCTCACATCAGCATATTCAGCCGCCTTGAGAGCGAAAAAGAGTCCGGCTGCTCCGCTTCCAATAACAAGGATGTCGCTCGTTACAGTATCCAAAGTTTCTCCTTTGCCATCAGTATAATAGAAAATCGGGAAATATCAGGCAACATAAAGAAGTGCAATCTGCATTTCCTTCCGCCCCATGGATTTACTCAATAAATACGCTACTTTCATCTTGTTGCAAGACAGACAGTTACGCCGGCTTACATTTTACGCACTTGGCACAATCATTGCGTATGTCCAATTGAAAACTAATAATGCCAGGCACAAATGAGGAGGTTACCCGAATGTCCACAAGGAAATTGACTACGCTGGCGGTTATTACAATGATAGTGATCGGCGCCCTTGGTGCCGGTTGTGACAACGACAACGCCTATGATGAACGAACCGTCGTTTATGTCAGCAATATCAACGAAGGTTTCCCATTCATCAGCGATGTTCTCAACCAGGGCCAGAAATTACTCGACGAGGACACTGGCACATATGACACCAGTGACGACTATATCATCGAGGATTGGATGAAAGTCGAGTTCCACAACAGGCCATACAACTCTGTCATAGATCCGAACGCGAGTTCTCTTGGCGATTTCCTCGTGACTAGCTATGATGTTGTGTTCACAAGGCTCGACGGTAGCGCTACAACGATTGTAGAAAACTTCACGGGCCTGATGAGCCTGATGGTTCCGGCAGACTCAAAAGTCGAAGCAGTCATACTTATCGTCCCCTATGCCGCGAAACTGCTTCCGACACTGGTAGGCCTCCAGTATAACGCCGGAGAAGTAATGGCTCATGCCCAGGTGACTTTTCATGGCCATGAGGTTCAGACGGACAGGGATATTCAATTCAGTGCCGGCGTCATAGTAACGTTTGCGGATATTATTACTGATGAAGATCCGAACGAACATTGATAGGATTTATCGGGTAGCACAGTGAATATTACGACCGGACCCCCACACGGGTGGTCCGGTCTTTTTTTATCATCCCAAAAGAGATTCGATATCCGGTATCACGGCCTCGACCCTGAGAGCCAGAAGCAGATCGTCATCGAAGAATCCCTTGACCTTATTGATATCCTTCTCCGTGGTGATGTATGCAGGCTTTCCGGCAGAGGCACCCCTCATCACATCTACATCGGCCTCTGAGTAATCATGATGGTCCTCAAACCGTATCGATACTGTCGGCTCTATCCCCATCCCTGTCATTGAACGCTCGAACGATTCCGGGCGGGCGATCCCGGAGAAGAGGATCACTTCCCGGCCCTCCAGGCTCTCGATACTGACTCGATTACCGTCCCCATCGACAAGACCTGACACTTCGTGTCTGGCAAACAATATCTTCTTTCCTTTTGTCAGAGTACGGGCATCGGGAGGAATGCTTCTACCATCCGATCTCGTAAATATGACTACATCCGCTCTCTCGGCAGCTTCGGGACGCTCACGCAGAGTCCCCGCGGGTATCAGGCGATGGTTTCCAAAGGGTCTTCGCGCGTCGAGCAGGAGGATATTCAGATCTACAGAGACTTCCGTATGCCTGAAAGCATCGTCAAGAAGGATATAGTCAGGCCGGAACAGGTGTCCGGCCGACTCGATGCCCCGAGATCTGTTCGGATCTATTACTACAGGTATCTTCCTCGACATGTAAATATATCCCTCATCTCCTGTCACTTCTATTCCTGCGACCTTTCCTTTCCTGCCTTCCATCTGTTTTTCCAATTCTGTCGAAAGGATCCATCTCCCATCGAATTCATGAACGACTTCGCCATCGGGAACGACTGCCACAGACATTCCCTTTTTTTCCGCGGCACTACCATAACCCCGTGTTACCACGGCTACCCTTTTACCCTTTTTCATGAGATAAGAAGCTATCGCCAGAGTCACGGGAGTCTTACCACTTCCTCCCGCTTCAAGATTACCGATGGATATCACTTGAAAGTTGCCGATAGATGCCGACGGTTCCCGTTTCCTGCCATCCCTCTTGATATCGAGATAAATCCCGTATAAAACAGCGAGGAAAAACCTGATCGGTCCCAGCAGGACATACCAGCCTTTTCCCAGAAACAACTTTAATCCCAACGGATAACGTTCAATTATCCTCATGGGGCCACACCTCCACACCTTCGTGTCCCGCTTCAATGTCCAGCTCTGCCGTCAACTCGCCAAGATATTTCTCGAGTTCTCTCCTTTTTGTCTCTCTTTCAGCCCCCGATTCATCTTTCGTGACAACAAAAGGCCTGCCATACTTTACTATGACCTTTGTGAAAGGAGCAGGAAGTTGGAATCTGTCCCATGAAGACAGGAGTTTTCGCCGCACAGCGGTGTTCGTCACAGGTACGATCGCGCACGATGTCAGCCTGCTGAGTTCAACCGCGCCCTGCTGCATCTTTCCTCTCGGTCCTCTCGGGCCATCCACTGCCAGGGCTATATCCTGCCCCCGGCTCAATACAGCCATCAGACTCCTGATCGCTCTTGCTCCACCCTTCGAGGTGGAACCCTTGAGTTGACCGAATCCAAGCCGTTCTATGATCCTGCCCAGCAGGTCACCATCATAGTGGTCCGAAGTAAGCGCCTGGATCGACTGGTTCCGGTGAGTCCAGCTCAGTACGAGAAGTCTTCCATGCCAGAATGAAAATATCAGATTCGGAGAAAGCCCTCTGGCCTCGTCGAGATACCCGGAATCCTGCCACTCGACTCGCCATGTCATCGCCAGAAGCCTGATAAATAATGCTCCTAAAATGCTGGTGGCCGTCTTATTTAATCTGATCTTCATAGCCCTGTCTCTCTGTCAGGATCTTTCCCTGCTTCCACCCCTGATCGTCACGTTCCAGGTCGACGATCTGAACATAGGTCAAGAGCCTTTTGAGCTAATATTTCCAATCCGTTTTCTTTATAGAGCAGATCTCTTAAAGCAAGTTGTTCTCTGGAAGTATCGGAGTATGTACGGAAATCTTTCAACAGAGAAAACACCTTTTCCGCAATTCTCTCTGGAGTGACCTCATGCTGAATCAATTCAGGAACGATTTCTTTTCCAGCGAGTACATTCGGCATTGCTATGTGGGGGATCCTGACCAGCATCTTCCCCAGTGTGTAGGTGAATCCCGATGTCCGGTAGACTACTACAACAGGCGTGCCTGAAAGTGCCGACTGCAATGTCACGGTACCTGATGTGGCGATTGCCAGTGTTGCGTTTTCGAGCTCGGCCGCTCCGTCTCTGGATATCGTGATCCTTCCACTGAGCTCTGGAGGGATATCTATTTCACTCTCTTCGAAGATCGGCGCTAACCCCAGAACGAACCTTGCTTCGGGAATCTTCGATGCTATTATCCGAACTGCCCCCAGAATAGCCGGAAAGACTCTTTCCATCTCCTGCCGTCGGCTTCCCGGATAGAGGACTATCCTGATCTCCCCATCATTTTCGGGCAGGCGCTTTGGCCCTCCGGGCGAAGGAATCTCGTCAAGCATGGGATGACCCGCGCAATAAACGGGGATATCCCGATCTCTGTAGAATTTCTCTTCGAAAGGCAGAATAACAGCCATCAGATCGACCGATTTCCGGATACGTCTTATCCTCCACCCACCCCATGCCCAGACCTGGGGGCTTATATAGTACAGGACAGGCACTCCCCTGGCCTTCGCGTACCCGGCGATCCTCAGATTCATCCCCGGATAATCTACAGGGATATAGAGATCTACCCCCTCTTCACCAAGGATTTTTTTCAGTTTTCTTTCAAGTGAGATTATTCTGGGAATCCCTGAAATGATCTCGGCAAATCCCATGAAAGCGAATTGTTCAAGGGGAAAAACGACTTCAGCTCCAGCTTCCCTCAACTTCTCCCCTCCCATAGCTATCACCCTGCAGTCAGGGTCTATGGAGAGAATCTTTCTTACAAGCAGGGAAGCATGTTCGTCACCACTGGTCTCACCGCAAGTCACAAGGATAGTCCTCACTCGACTATCCCTCCTTTTGCCCGATGCAGGAGAGTATCTTCTCGGCCATTTTCAGCGCTTCCAGCGCCTGTTCTCCCGTCACTACAGGTTCAGTTCCGGTCCTGACAGCATTGACAAATGATTCTATCTCGTTTTTCAGCGGCTCGCTTTTGTCGACCTCTGTCTTTACGGGTTTGATAAATGCTGTGGGATCACCTGCCAGGATATCCATCGAAACATTGTCAGCTCGACTGTACGCCTCTATCTCTTTTGCTCTGAAATCAGCGGAGATATACATGTTTTCCTGGAAGAACCTGACTTTCCTGAGGCCTTCTCTCGATATCCTGCTTGCTGTGAGATTCGCCACACAACCGCTTTCGAACTCGAGCCGGGCATTCACTATGTCGGGAGATGAAGTCAGGACACCGGCACCCGAAGCTCTGAGCTCTTTCAGGCTATCTCCCTTGAGCAGAGTAAGTACGATATCAATATCATGGATCATAAGGTCTACAACCACCGAGACGTCCGTACCCCGTGGTGTGAATGTACCCAGTCTGTGTGATTCTATGAAGAGTGGATTTTCGACAAGGCTGTCTACCGCGGCGAATGTTCCATTAAACCGTTCTATATGACCTACCTGAAAAACGACTCCTCTTTCCCTGGCAGCGGCGACCATTCCTGCCCCCTGAATGGAATCAGAAGCAATCGGCTTTTCTACCAGAACATGTATCCCCCGGTCGAAGGCTTTCATGGCTGTTTCGAAATGGTCCGTCGCCGGGGTACAGATACTGACCAGGTCCACTTTCCCAAGAAGTGCCTCGGCATCTTCACATACTTCGCACTTGAACTTCTCTGCCGTAGAGGCGGCTCTCTCACTTATGCTGTCGCAAACAAATACAGAGTCGATACCTGGAATACCTGAATATATCCTGGCATGGTTGGTTCCCAGGCTGCCCGTGCCGATGACGCCCGCTTTCAGGCCGCTACCCTTCTCTTTCATATCACTCCCGGGTTTTCAAGTGTGTGTGTTTTTTACCTGGTCAGGCCACGCTCTGACCTGCCGATGAATTCCAGCAAAGTCTCTATCTCAGGTGTCTGGGGCAACTCGTCCCTGATCCTCTCCAGGGCCGGTGTAAGGTTGAGCCCGCTCCGATATACATACCGATACGCCTTTTTCAGCAGGTTTCTCTGCTCTACCGTAAAGCCGCGCCTCTCGAGTCCTACCGTATTGAGACCACTTGGCTTCGTAGGACATCCTCCGAACTTGAAAAACGGGGGAATATCCTGTGAGATCCTGCTGCCGCCACCTACAAATGAATGGGCACCGATCGAGACAAACTGATGAACGGGGACCATCCCCCCGATGATCGCCCAGTCACCTATAGTCACATGCCCTGCCAGATTAACAGCATTGGCGAGGATCACGTTACTTCCGAGGACACAGTTGTGAGCGATATGAACATAGGCCATCAGAAGGCAATCATCTCCGATGACAGTGGATTCACCCTCACCAGCTGCCACATTGATCGTTGCATATTCCCTTATTGTATTGTTATTCCCGATCTGTACATAACTTTTCTCGCCGGTGTATTTCAGATCCTGCGGAGCACAACCGATCGCAGCCCCGTGAAGTACCCTGTTCCCCGAACCAAGCGTCGTATGTCCTTCTATCAGCACATTGCTCCCGACCACGGTTCCCTCACCCAGGATCGTGTCAGGACCTATGACTGAAAACGGACCTATCTCGACTCCCGGTGCCAGGCTGGCTCCATCACTGACTACGGCACTAGGATGGATCTTCGGTGACATTTCCTCACTCCTATCGCAACACGATGGTTGAGCTGAGATCGGCTTCAGCAACGACCTTTCCGTCGACATATGCTTTTCCCCTCATCTTACAGAATCTTCTCTTGAGTGAGATCATCTCCAGCTCGAACCGAAGCTGATCTCCCGGCACAACCGGTCTTCTGAATTTCGCTCTATCTATCCCCCTGAAGTATACAAGATACTTCTCGGGACTATCCACGCTCGACAGCAGGAGTATTCCTCCGACCTGGGCCATTGCTTCTATGATCAGTACAGCGGGCATGATCGGATGCCCGGGGAAATGCCCTACAAAGAACGGTTCGTTTATCGTCACATTTTTGATACCGACTACCCTTTTCTTGTCCTCCAGCTCGAGGATCCTGTCTATGAGCAGGAAGGGGTACCTGTGAGGCATGATCTCCTGAATTACATTGATATCCCAGAAATCGTTACCCGGTCCCATCACTGTACGTGCCTTCTTCCGCCTGTCCGCATCAAGAAGCCGGACAAACTCAAGGTTATAATTGTGGCCCGACCTGACTGCTATGATATGCCCCTGTATCGGCTGGCCGAGGAGACTGAGATCGCCGATGATATCCAGGACTTTGTGTCTCACGAACTCGTCTGGAAAACGCAGAGGTTCCTTGTTGAGTATGCCGTTTTTATCCACTACGACCGCATTCTCCAGGCTGCCGCCCTTGATGAGCCCCTCAGCTTTCAGCATATCGACATCCGACATGAGGGCGAAAGTCCTCGACGGCGCGATCTCGCGCTGGAATGTCTCCGGATCTATATCAATTGAAATAAACTGCGTACCAATATGCGGATTCTCGTACTCTATCGTAAAGCTTACCTTAAACCCATCGTAAGGCAGGGCGATGATCTCGATATCGTCTTTCTGATAGCTTATCGGGGTCGTCACCTTGAAGGCATGAACAGGAATGCCCTGATTCATAAATCCCGCGAGATTCAGTGCGTCAACGAGCGACGCGCAACTACCGTCCTTCGGCTCGGGGGGTTCATCGGCATCGATATCGATATAAAGGTTATCTACCTGAAGCCCCGAGACTCCTGCCAGTATGTGCTCCACAGTATGGATCACCGTCTCACCACTTGACAGGGTGGTATTTCTCTTGATATCTCCAGTATGGATGAATTCCGGAGTGGCCGGGATCTCTACTACCGGATCGAGGTCGACTCGCCGGAATATGACCCCCGTACCGGCCTCCGCCGGTCTGAATACAGTCGTTACTTCTTTACCAGTATGAAGGCCTGTCCCCTTGAAGGTGAACGGGACCTTAATCGTTCTCTGCTGTCGAACCACTTCCTGATCCTTTCTCAAGGGTTTCCACCCTTTTCTTCAGGTCACGGAAATCCTTCAGTAGACCAGGAAGTCTCGCCGAGGCAGCATAGATCTTTTTCGCGGAAGAATGTTCACGGGCCGGATAACCCGAGACACTGGTAGCCGGAGGAATCGATTTTGTCACACCGCTCTGAGCTCCCACCATCGCTCCTTCACCGATCTTGATATGACCCACCAGTCCTGCCTGCCCCGCAAGAACAACGTTCTTTCCAAGCTCCGTACTCCCGGAGACTCCTACCTGGGCCGCAAGCAGGGAATCCTCCCCGATTATTACGTTATGAGCTATCTGAACCAGATTATCTATCTTCGAACCACGACCGATCCGGGTCACTCCCGTAGTGGCCCTGTCGATAGTTGTATTCGCCCCGATCTCCACATCGTCCTCAATCCTGACTATCCCTATCTGAGGTATCTTATGATGCTGACACCCCTCCTTCGCGTATCCGAACCCGTCGCTACCGATAACGGCACCGGAATGGATGATCACCCTGGCCCCGATCTCGCTTTTCTCCTTGATCGTCACATGGGGATAGATGAGACAGTCCTCACCGATCACTACATCCTCATTTATGGAAGTCAGGGACAGAATCGTTACCCTGTCCGCGATTTTAACATTCTCACCGATCACAACATAAGCGCCTATTGATGCATCCGCGCCGATTTCCGCACTGTCCGAAATGACAGCGGCAGGATGTATCCCCCGGGGGTACTTATCGAGGGGGCCCTCCGCGAACAGGCTCACGACCTTAAGAAACGCGAGGTATGGGTTATCGACCTTGATCATGGCGCCCGTGAAGCTACCGTTGCCGTTGGCAATCACGGCCGAAGCCTTCGTGGACGCGAGGAATGACTCATATTTCGGGTTGGCGAGAAAAGTTATCTCCCCTTCGCGGGCTTCCCTGATGCCGGCTACACCCTCTATCTTGATCCCGCTGTCGCCGAGGACTTCTCCACCGACCACCTTTGCGAGCTCTTTCAGACTATATGCAGTCATCTGACCATCCGATTCCTGTTCCTGTCATACCGAAGGGGATTTATCCGGAAAGTCTAACCCCCGACCGGCCAAAAAGCAAATAATTAAAAGGTTCTGACACATCTTCGCAGCCATAACCTACTGATTAGCTTCCAGTTCTGCCTCCAGCACTGCGATCACCTTATCCGTAATATCTATAGCCTTGTCGGCATAGACTATATTTCCCTGTGAGGAATCAAATACTATCGTATACCCCTCATCCTCTGCCAATCTGGCGATCACTGCATTTATCTTTTCGACGATCGGCGCGGTAAGCTCCTGGTTTCTTGTGGCAGCTTCACCATTCTCGCCAAAGACATCCTTCATGAACTGCTGATAATCACGAGCCTTCGTTTCGAACTCTGTCTTCTTTTCCTGAAGTTTTTCCTCACTGAGCATCAATGACTGGCTCTCTATGTTCTCTCGCAGTCTGGCAAGCTCAGTCTCCATCTCCTCTGCCTTTTTCTTCCAGGCCTCGACTTCCTTCTTATAGACCTCTTCGGCTTCCACGGTCTCCTTGAATTCAGCAAAAATCTTGATAGTATCGATATATCCGATCTTTACTTCCTCAGCTCTCAGTGCGGTCAGTGGGATCATCGTAAACAGATACGTCGCCAGAATTATAACTGAGATCTTCCTTTTCATCTTCTTCCTCCTTAGCAAATGCCCAGATCAACCAACCAGTACTCTTCCGCGTCAACAAACCGGTTTTTAGAAGAACGTGCCGAAAGTGAAGTGGGGTTCCCACCCCGCGCCACCTTCCTTGTCAAATCCGTAACCGTAATCAAACCCCAGATTGCCCATGCCTGGCATCTCGAGACGCACTCCCAATCCCAGGCCTCTCTTCAGGCTGAACATGTTCGCGTCTCGAAACGAGTTCCATGTATTACCGGCATCGAAGAAAAACATTCCATGGACCGCCTCGGTGAAGGGAAACACTATCTCCTGCGTATACTTTGTCATGAATCGTCCGCCGACGTAGGGGTCGTTTCCTTCTGGTACCACCTCATAGAAATCGTATCCCCTGAGTGGATACCTCCTGTTGCCTCCAAGCCTGAACTTTTCGTAATCCTCGACTTCCGACCCGCCATAGCCATCTATCAGGCCGATATCGATGTCAAGATGAAAAGTGAGCTTCCAGAAAAGGTTCCTGAACCAGGACATCCCGGCGTTGTACCTCACGAACTTCACGTTTCCTCCGAACGGTCCACCGGCAAGTTCGACACTGAGATTCGTTTTGGATCCCTTACTAGGATGAAAGGGACTGTCCGTTGAGTTTCTCGCCACGCTCAGGGTCACCGTACTCTTGATGAGAGGCCAACCGACCTTTCTCAGACTACCCCATTCAGGATATGCCGGATCAAAATTGGTCAGTTCGATATTCTCAAGCCTGTACATAGCGTACACTCTCGCGTAATCGAGGTACGGCAGACGATGCCCGGCCTGGACAGAAAACCCCATTCTCCTGTCGGTGTAGTACTGCTGGCTTATCCTGTCCTGGATCCAGTTGAAAACACTTATAGTAAGGTTGACATCAGTATTGAACAGGTGGGGCTCCATGTACCTGATATTCATATTTTTCCGCCACCTGCCAAATTCCCAGTCGAGAGAGACAGTCTTGCCCCGCCCAAGGAAATTCGTTTCCTGCACACCGAGAAATCCGCTGAGTTTGTTAAGCTGGGAGAATCCAAATCCACCCTTGAAATTTCCCGTCTGCTTCTCTTCCACATCTATGAGAAGATTGATAACGCCTTCTTCGTTGACCGGCTCAGTATCGATTCTGGGCGGCCCGGCAAAATAGCCCAGCTGGAATATTTCCCTGATCGATCTCTGGACATCGCCAAGAATAAACCTGTCTCCCGGATATACGTCAAGTTCGCGCCTGATGACCGTCTCGAAAGTCTTGGTATTGCCGCCTATCTTGATCTCTCTAATAGATGCGGGGTGGTTCTCGATAATATCGAGACTCAGATCGATCTTTCGCCTTCTGATGCTCTGTCTCGGTCTGACACTGCTCCAGATATATCCCTTTTCCCAGTACAGGCTGTTAATAGCCATCTGGGTAAATTCCACGTTCTCAAGGGAAAACGGGTCTCCCTCCTTCAGCGCGATGAGAGACCTTATGTCCTCGTCCTCTACCACTTCGTTACCACTCCACTCCACCCCACCAACGTAATATTTCTTACCCTCATCGATCTTTATGTAGATATCCACATGACTTCCGTCACCTATCTCATCGACCTTCATCACCGTGGCTTTTACGTCAAGATACCCCTGATTCCTGTACATCGTCTCTATCCTGGTCAGATCTTCCTCGAGCAACCCCGGCTTATATTCTCCACTGCTCCACCAGTGATCCTCGTGGCTTTCAATGGTCTTTCTTATCTTCTTTGAATCGATCTCACCATTGCCGATCAAATCCATATATCTGATCTTGACTTTCCTGCCCTCGGCGATCGCGTAGGTGACATGGATCATGTGCTGGTCCGGTACAGGCGTTTTTCTGACAAGGATCTCGGCCCGATTATATCCCTTCTCCGTATAGATCTCCTTCAACGAGGCAACGTCTGACGATATCATTGCCGGGCGGGCAAAGAAGCCCTCACGAAGCAGCAGCTTTCCCCTGATATCGGCTTCATCCACATGATCGTTGCCCTCGACATGGACTCCCTTCACCCTCGGATACTCCTCTACCCTGAGAATGATCACGGCCTTTCCACCTTCATCCCTGTACCAGGCACTGACATCGGCGAAATCCTTGGTCCTGATCAGTCTCTTGATTCCCTGGGAGATCCTGTCCGGAGTATAATCCTCACCCTGCCGCACTCCAAAGATCGATACGATCTTCTTGTGCGAAACAAAGATATTCCCACTGACTTCCACGTGCGATATCTCGACCGCTCCGACCGTGGCAGATACCAGGGTCAGGAACGCAATCAGCAAAACCGATAATCTCATCAATTCCCTTCCTCGTTGTTCCCGCCTCAAAATCCGGTGAATGCTATCACAGCCATGATGCATATGCAAAGATAAAACAATAGCCGGAAAAATCCAGTAATACCGCTTGCCCAGCGCTATAACTTACGCCGGGACAAGGAAATCCGGGTATTACAGGGGAACATCCCCCGGTTTCCGACTGAAAAGGCCCCGGAACCAGGTCCGGGGCCCATATAATTGTACGATTGAAACCGATGGAAGTTTCGACTTATTCGGGCTTTGCCTCCGCCGTCTGCTCGAGATCCTCGAATATCAGGACATCCGAGCCCGGAACTGCAGAGATCCTGAGTTTGGAGTTCCTGGATATCTCGCCACCCAGCATCTTCTCACTGAGTGGATCTTCCAGAAGCCTCTGAATGGATCTCTTGAGCGGCCTGGCTCCCAGTGTGGGGTCGTATCCCTTCTCGATAATGAATTCCTTTGCAGAAGTTGTTACCTCAAAATCGAGAGTAATGGAACCGAGTCTCGAATAGAGGTCCGCAAGAAGGATATCGATGATCTGCATAAGATCGGCTTTGTCAAGCTGTCTGAAGACTATCAACTCGTCTATCCTGTTGATGAATTCAGGGTTGAATATCTGGCGGGCTGCCTCCATGATCTTGTTCTTCATGTGGTCGTACCCACTGTCTCTTTCCTCTCCGTCCAGAGCAAATCCAAAGGCCTTCTTGCCCTTGATATCTTTCGCACCGGCGTTAGAGGTCATGATCAGCACTGTGTTCTTGAAATCTATCCGCCTCCCGAAAGAATCGGTGATACTTCCCTCCTCAAGGATCTGCAGCAACAGATTGAATACGTCCGGGTGAGCTTTCTCGATCTCATCCAGCAATACAACGGAATATGGCTTCCTTCTCACCTTCTCAGTGAGCTGGCCACCTTCCTCGTATCCGACATATCCGGGAGGAGCTCCGACCAATCTGGATATGGCGAACTTTTCCATATACTCAGACATATCTATCTGGATCAGGGCATCTTCACTCTCGAACAGGGTGGCGGAAAGGGTCCTTGCCAACTCGGTCTTTCCGACACCGGTAGGCCCCAGGAAGATGAACGAGCCGATCGGTCGCCTGGGATCCCGCAATCCGGCTCTGTTTCGACGAACAGCTTTCGCTATCGCCGTAAGGGCCGGCTCCTGCCCGATCACTCTCTTCCTGAGCTCGTCTTCGAGGTTGAGCAGCTTGACCGTCTCCTCCTCCTCGACATCCGATACGGGAATACCCGTCATATCCGAGATCACGCAGGCAATATCCTGGCTGGTAACGACAGATTCCTGCTCCTGCCTGGTCTCCACCCATTTTCTCTTCCTGTCCTTCAACTCTTCCTTCAACTGTTTTTCCTGGTCACGGAACGAAGCGGCCTTTTCGAATTCCTGGGACTGAATGGCTGATTCCTTCTCCTTGGATATATCCTCGATCTTCTTCTCCACATCCCGCAGGTCGTCCGGAATCGTAGTTATATTCAGCCTGGCGCGGGCGCCGGCTTCATCGATGACGTCTATAGCCTTGTCAGGCAGGAACCTTCCCTGGACGTAGCGCTGGGAGAGGTAGACCGCCTGTCTTATGGCTTCCTTATCAAACTTGGTCCTGTGATGGGCCTCGTACTTATCCCGGAGCCCCATGATTATCTCTACAGTCTCTTCCTCTGTAGGAGGATTTATAAGTATCGACTGGAACCTTCTTTCCAGGGCTCCATCCTTCTCGATGTGCTTCCTGTATTCGTCCAGTGTGGTCGCGCCGATACACTGGATCTCACCCCTGGCGAGCGCGGGTTTCAGCATGTTTGAAGCGTCTATCGCGCCTTCCGCACCGCCAGCTCCGACGATCGTGTGGATCTCGTCGATGAAGATGATGATCTGATCGTTATCTCTGATCTCGTTAATGATATTCTTAAGACGTTCCTCGAACTGTCCCCTGTATTTTGTTCCTGCCACAACAGATGCAAGGTCGAGCGTCGTAATTCTCTTGTCCTTTAGGAGTTCGGGTACCTGATTCGATACGATCTGCTGCGCAAGTCCCTCAATGATCGCGGTCTTTCCGACACCGGGCTCACCGATGAGAACCGGGTTATTCTTCTTTCGCCTGCAGAGGATCTGAATAATCCTGTGCATCTCGCGCTCCCTGCCGATGATCGGATCAAGCTTGTTGTCCCTGGCAAGCTGGGTAAGGTCTCTGCCGAACTGGTCGAGAGTCGGAGATTCGCTCTTCGCGCTGGCCTGCTTGCCTGACGCGGAACTGCCCCCACCCTGGTGGAGGATCTTCATGATCTCTTCGCGGACTCTCTTCCGATCGACACCGAGCTCAAGAAGGACCCTGGCAGCCACCCCTTCACCCTCTCTTATCAGCCCCAGCAGCAAATGCTCGGTCCCGACATAGTTATGCCCGAGAAGCCTCGCTTCCTCGACCGATAGCTCAAGGACCCTCTTTGCCCTGGGGGTCAGTGGTATCTCGCCAAGGGTAAGCGTCCCGCCGGTAGGTTTGACAAGATTCTCTATCGCCTGCTGTATCTGATCCATATCGAGATCCAGCTTCTGGAGCACCCTCGCCGCGATCCCTTCACCTTCCCTGGCGATCCCAAGCAGGAGGTGTTCCGTCCCGATGTAATCGTGCTGTAACCTGTTTGCCTCATCTCTCGCGAGGTAAATGACTTTTCTTACTCGTTCGGTAAACTTGTCATTCATATAGAGCTCAACATCCTTTCACGGCTACGGCCCCCACGGCCCCTACCGACCTTCGAGTCTTGACCTTATATAATCTGCTCTCGCCCTGTCTCTTTCTTCAGCTTTCATCTCACGTTCATAGTGATGCTGAAGGTGCATAGGCTGGATCATGATCAGTATTTCATTCAAAATGGACAATTTTACATCATTGATGATTTTCAACCCTACGCCGAGGCGAATGGCTGAGACCAAACTCATTGCTTCCTTGGAAGTTACAAGCCTGGCTGTCTTCAGTAATCCGTAAGACCTCCAGACCTTATCTTCAAGCAAAGTCCGTGCCTCCCTCAGGAGGCTTTCACGTGCTTTCTTTTCGAACTCCAGGACCTTCCTGATATGCGATTCCATATTGGCCACAGTATCTTCCTCCGATAGCCCCAAGGTGATACTGTTCGATATTTGAAAGATGTTACCACTGACCTCGCTACCCTCACCATAGCTACCCCGGACAGTGAGCCTTACCTGCCTCAGTCCGTCGATGACCTGCCTGATATCCTGGTTATGAACCAATCCGGGCAGATGCAGCATGGCAGATACACGCAGGCCAGTTCCCACATTCGTCGTACAGGCCGTGAGGTATCCCAGCCTGTCCGAAAAGGCAAAGTCGAGTCGCTTGTCCAGTTCATCGTCAAAACCGCTGACCCTCTTAAACGCTTTCCTCAGGTTGAGGCCGGACTCCATCGACTGCATCCTCAGATGATCCTCCTCGTTGACCATCACACCGAGGGATTCATCCATGCCTGTTATCAATGCTCTATTCTTGAAATTCATGACCATTTCGTGTGAGATCAATCGCCTTTCGGCGAGAAGAAGCCGGTCCGCGCCTGACATCCCATCCATTTCCATCATCAGCGGATCATCGATCAGGCGATTGTCCATCACGGCAGCTGAAACCTCGGATCTTATGGATTCGAGCATTTCCGAAGAAGCTATATGTGTGAAAGTATTATCGTCGAGGTTGCGCGCAAGCCTGACCCTGCTCGAAAGGACTATCTCGCTTTCCTCCCCTTCGTCAGACAGCCATCCTGTCGGTGTTTTCATCAATTCCGTGATGTCTGACATACAATTCATCCCTGTTCTGTGCCGGTACCGGAATCCTTCATTGAGTTGATCTCATCCCTGATCTCGGCAGCTCTCTCGTATTGTTCCAGTTCTATTGTATTCTGCAGTTCCCTCTGAAGCTCATGGATCTTCCTCGACAGATCGATCCTCTGACCAAATCTCTCCGGCACTTTCCCCTTGTGCCTCGTATCACCATGAATACTGGTCAGCACCTGATCGAGCTCGGTCCTGAATACCTCATAACACTGCGAGCATCCAAGTTTTCCCGTTTTCCTGAAATCGGCGTATGTCCTGTCGCACCCGGAACATCGTTTTCTGACTTTACCGGGTTTCTCGACTCCTGCCGCCAGGTTCATCAATCCGGCAAGCAGGTCTCCTTTTTCGAAATTGCTCTTCTTAAGATAGTCGAATCCTTTTTCATCCGCACAGTCCTGACAGATATGTATCTTCTCCACCCTCGTACCGATAACATTGGTAAAATGTATCGTGGCTTCTCTCTCCTGGCAGAATTGACAAAGCATATCAGCGCGTTTCCTCTCCTGTCAGTCGACCGTCCATCAGGACAAGCCCTCTGTCGGAAGCATCGAGCATTTCCCTTTTGTGAGTCACGACGACGAAAGTCTGGTTCTTCGACCGGCTCAGGTCCATGATCAGGGTATGAAGAAGGTCGCTGTTCCGTTCATCGAGGTTTCCCGTCGGTTCATCGGCCAGTATTATCGCGGGCTCGTTCATCAGCGCTCTGGCGACAGCGACTCTCTGCTGCTCGCCTCCCGAGAGCTCCGCGGGCCGGTGGCTTGTCCTGTCAGCAAGGCCTACCTCGGAAAGAAGCATCTCGGCCCTTTTTTCGACAACGCTTCTCTGCGCACCGTGAAGGAACGAAGGCATCATGACATTTTCAAGAGCGTCGAATTCCGGCAGGAGGTAATGAAACTGAAAGATAAAACCGATATCGAGGTTCCTGATCCTGTTCAATTCCCGATCATTACACTCAGCCGGATCGGTCCCCTTGATGAGGATCCTGCCGCGGTCGGGCTTGTCAAGGGTCCCCAGAACATGCAGCAGAGTACTCTTTCCTACACCCGAGTCTCCGAGAATGGTGATGACCTCACCTTCTTCCGCGGAGAAATCAAGGTCACGAAGCACTTCGATAGGGCCCTTACCGCCCTCGAAAGTCTTCCATATACCTTCCGCTTCTAGAATACTCATTTTCCGCCTCTGTTAAAAATATATGACTCAATGCTGCCGCAGGCAAGTACCCCTGGCCGCGGGACTGCCTCAATCGTATTTTATAGCGTCAAGCGGCAACATATTACACGCTTCCCAACTGGGATATATCGTGGCTATGAAACATATTACCATCGAAGCGACAGAGACTGTCACTACATCGACCCATTCTATCAGCACCGGGAGAGTATTGATGAAATATACTTCGGGCGGCAGATCGAGCCGCACCAGAGAAAGGAGAGAGCAGACGCCCAACCCCAATACTACCCCGAGAACCGTTCCTACCCCGCCTATCACGGTACCCTCTACCATAAATATAGACATGATCCCCCTCGATGAGGCTCCCATCGATCTGAGGATCCCGATCTCGCTCCGCTTTTCCATGATGACCATCGTCAGCATACCGACGAGGTTGAACGCCGCGATCAGTATTATCAGTGCGAGCAGAAGGAACATCAGTATCTTCTCCACCTTGATATAACTGAAGAGATTGCTGTTCAGCGTGATCCAGTTGTTCATCCCATAGTCAATCGAGATGCTCTCTTCGATCTTATCCTGCATTTCCCTGGCCCGGTAGATATCCTCAATCCTGATACCCAGTCCTCTTGTCGAGCCTACATAGTCGTAGAGTGTCTCAGCTTCCCTGATGTCGATGTAGGCAAACCGGGAATCGAACTCGAACACTCCCGTCTTGAATGTCCCTATCACCCGGAATTCTCTCGTCCTCGGTTTAATATGTCCGACCCGCATCTCGGCCGGAGCGCTCACCAGGCTCAATATCTCTCCATATGATACCCTGCCAAGATCCTCAGCCAGATCCTCGCCAAGCACTATTCCGGGAATCACTTCTCCATCAGCAAAACCCGATGTTTCGAATGAGGATATCGCCGGTTCGAAAGAATCAATGACCGTCGATACCGCTCTCTCCGAATCGAGATCCACCCCCTTCACTATCACTCCCTTGGTCTTGACCCTTCTCCCCGGAATAATCTCGTAGGAGATCAGTGACTCGCCCCTGATGAAAGGCGATGATGCGACGACACCCTCGATTTCCGCCAGATTCGTCGACACGGTGTCTATCCCGGTCCAGGCCTGGGGATTTCTGGTAAAGACCAGAACATGAGTATTGAACTCGACTATCCTGTTCCTCAGTTCGTTTTCAAATCCGTTCATAAGCGACAGGACAATTATCAGAGTCGTTACTCCTACTAGAGTCCCTCCTATCGCGATAATAGTCACCCGGGAGACGAATCCACTCCGTTTCCTGGCGCGAAGGTATCTCATGGCGATTGCCAGTGAATAATGCATCAGTCCTTGTCCGCTTCCCGCCCATGCTCAGGCCTCATCTGTGGAAATAATATGACATCCCTTATCGAGGATGAATCGGTCAGAAGCATCACCATCCTGTCGATTCCGACACCAAGCCCCCCTGTAGGCGGCATACCATGTTCAAGCGCGCGCAGATAATCCTCGTCTATCGGATGCATATCATCGGCACCCTCTTTACGCATCCTCACCTGATCTTCGAACCGGGCTCGCTGATCGATCGGATCGTTGAGCTCGGTGAACGCGTTGGCCACTTCGAATCCTGCTATATATGGTTCGAACCTTTCCACCAGGCCTTCCGTCGACCTGTGCATCTTGGCCAGGGGAGAGATCTCCACAGGATGGTCGGTGATGAATGTAGGCTGGATCAAACCAGGCTCGACCAGTTCAGAGAACAATTCGTCGAGAAGAGCCCCCCTGCCCGTAACCCCACCGATATCGATATTGTGCTTTTTCGCCACTTTCTCTATTTCTGCCACATCAGCCACGGTGAGATCGACTCCGGTCTTCTCCTCAAGAGATCTGAAAAATGTGAGTCTCTTCCACGGCGGAGCCAGATCGATCTCGTGTTCCCCATATTTTATACTGGTCGTCCCCAGCACCTTTTCACAGACTCGCGCGTACATCTCCTCGAGAAACCCCATCATGTCGTTATAGTCCCAGTAAGCGGCATAACATTCCAGCATGGTGAACTCGGGATTGTGGGACCTGTCCATCCCCTCGTTCCGGAAATCCTTGCAGAACTCGAACACCCTTTCCATCCCACCTACGACCAGGCGTTTCAGATAGAGTTCGTCCGCGATCCGCAGATAGAGGGTCATGTCGAGAGTGTTGTGATGGGTAACGAACGGCCTTGCCATCGCACCACCGTACAGGGGCTGCAGGATGGGCGTCTCGACCTCAAGAAAGTTATGCTGCCTGAGATAGTCCCTGACAGTATCGATGATCAGAGTACGGGTCCTGAATACTTCCATCACCTCGTCGTTCACTATAAGATCGACGTATCTTCTCCTGTACCGGAGCTCTTTGTCCTGCAGGCCATGGTACTTTTCGGGAAGTGGCAGGATCGCCTTGCTGAGAAGTTCTATCTTCCGCACCTTGACTGTCAGTTCCTCTGTCCTGGTCCTGAAAAGAACGCCCCATATTCCAGCGATGTCTCCAATATCGGTCATCTTGTAAAGGGCCCATGTCTTCTCGTCGACATCCGCGTCCTTTATATAGAACTGAATACTCCCCGTATCATCCTTGATATTTCCAAACGATGTATGGCCATGTCCCCTTGCCGACATGATCCGTCCAGCGATCGCGATCTCTACCTCTTCCGGAAGAAGAGTCTCCTCGCCCTTCCTGACTTCCTCGATACTATGGGTCCGCTGAAACCTGTAGGGATACGGGTTGATACCCATCTCCCTCAGCCGGGCAAGCTTTTCGATCCTGATATCGCGCTCACGTCCGCCTTCTTTCGTATTATCCCTGTCACTCACTTTACTGTTTCCTTTCCTTCCACCTCAAAAAACCTTCGATGAATTGATCGATCTCCCCATCCATCACCGCCTGAATATTACCTGTCTGAACGCTGGTGCGGTGATCCTTGACCATAGTATATGGATGAAATACATAACTCCTGATCTGGTTTCCCCAGGAAATATCTTTTTTCTCTCCGGCCACCTTCGCTCTCCGCGCATCTTCCTCTTCAAGAAGTTTTAAGTAGATCCTTGAGCGAAGCACCTTCATGGCCGACTCCCTGTTCCGGTGCTGACTCCGTTCGTTTTGACACTGAACGACGATTCCCGTGGGAAAATGGGTTATGCGGATCGCGGAATCCGTCTTGTTCACATGCTGTCCGCCAGCTCCACTTGCGCGGTATGTGTCGACCCTGATATCTTCAGGATTTATCTCGACTTCAATGTCTTCGGCCACTTCGGGATATATGAATATCGAGGCGAAAGAAGTATGCCTTCTGTGATTGGCGTCGAATGGGGATATCCTTACCAGGCGATGTATGCCGCCTTCAGATTTCAGCCGGCCATAGGCCATCTCTCCCTTCACTTCGATAGTCGCGTTCTTGATCCCGGCCTCGTCGCCAGGTTGAAGGTCGAGCAGTTTGTACTGATACCCGTTTCTGTCCATGTAGCGTGTATAGAGCCGCAGAAGCATCTCGGCCCAGTCCTGAGACTCCGTCCCTCCAGCGCCAGGATGGATGTTCATCAGGGCGTTTCCCCTGTCATTCTCGCCGGAGAGAAGGACCCGGAGTTCGAATTCATCCATCCTCTTTCCGATTTTGCCCAGTTCAGAGATTATCTCGGAAAGGATCGAGTCGTCTTCATCATCATTGTTGAGGACGATAAGTTCACGGAGAGATACGAGGTCGTCCTTCAGTCTGACATATGGCTCTATCTGATTCTTGAGAGTTTTTAAGCTGGAAACGAGTTTCTCCGCCTTTTGCCGGTCGTTCCAGAAATCGGGAGAGGACATCTTCTCTTCGATCGCCACGCTCTCTGAGGTCATTTTTTCGAGGTCAAAGAAACTCCTTGAGGCTGAAAAGTCTTTCTTCCATCCCGCTGACAGATCCTTCTATTTCTTTCAGTGATATCTTCTCGTTCATCAGTGCCCCTCCATTACAGGCCCTGTTCTTTCAGGAAAAGGTCACGTACCTCTTCCGTTCTCATTATCGTATCTTTCTTTGAACCGGAAGCATCTATTCTTACATCAGCAATGGCCCATCCGGTCCTGAGATAGTCCTGCCGCTCGATCCTGGCCAGCGCGTTCTCCCTCGATATCCCGTCTCTCTTCATCATCCTGTTGACCCTTATAGATCCGGGCGCGTCGACGAGAACGACCAGGTCGACTTTGAATCTGAACTTATACTCAAAAAAGAGGACGGCATCAAGGACTATGTACTTTTCCGTCTTCTGTTTTTCACGAATTCTTTCGCTCACAAGCCGCTTGACGAAAGGCTTGACCAGCCTGTTCAGTTCCGCAATCCTGCCTGTGCCCGAAAACACCACCCTGCCAAGCTTTTTCCGCGACACCTTTCCCGAAGGCGTCAAGACACCCACCCCGAATACTTTTTTAAGCTTCGCCCTGAGAAGGGGCTCTTCGTACACCTCCCTCGCCATGGGATCTGCCATCAGCAGGCAGCCTTCCCTTCCGGCGATGATCTTCGCCATGGTCGTCTTGCCCGACCCGATCGGCCCGGTGACCACGATCACGGGACAACGCATCAATGAGCCTCCAGCCAGTTATCTCCGGTATCCATGTCCACTTTCAGTGGTACATCCAGCTTGATGGCAGATTCCATCAATTCCCTGACAAGATCCTTCATCGTATCGATCTCGTCCGGCACGACGTCAAAGACAAGTTCATCGTGGACCTGCAGTATCATACTGCTCTCCAGTCCTCGCCTCATGATCTCGGTGTCGATGTTGATCATGGCTATCTTGATCATGTCTGCCGCGGTCCCCTGTATAGGCGTATTCACAGCATTGCGTTCAGCGAAACTGCGGAATCTGCCATTACTGCTATTGATATCAGGCAGAGGACGCCTTCGGCCCATCAGTGTCTCCGCGTACCCTTTCTTCCTGGCCATCTCCTTGGATTCTTCTATGAACTCCGCTATGCCCGGGTACTGCTCAAAATATCCATCGATAAAATCTTTCGCCTCTTCAAGCGGAATACGCAGCTGCTGGGAGAGTGCCCTTGCCCCCTGCCCGTACATCAATCCGAAATTGATAGTCTTTGCCGCCGATCTCATCGCCCTGGTCACCTCAGCCTCATCGACCTCGAAGATCTTTGACGCGGTACGCGTGTGTATATCGCACTCATCCCTGAAAGCGGCCACGAGCCCGGGGTCTTTCGACAGATGAGCCATGATCCTGAGCTCGACCTGGGAATAATCCGCATCTAGGAGTATCCTTCCATCGCTGGGAATAAAGGCGCTTCGGATCTGCCGCCCGGGTTCGGTCCTGATCGGTATGTTCTGAAGGTTGGGGTCGCTGGATGAAAGTCTCCCGGTGCTTGTCACCGTCTGATTAAACGACGTATGTATCTTCCCGGTCTTATAGTTGACCAGCCGGGGCAGGTTGTCGACATAGGTACTGGACATCTTCGACATCTGTCTGTAATCCAGCATCAACGCCGCGATCTCGTGTTCGACCGCCAATTCAGTCAGAACGGTCACATCAGTCGAATAGCCCGTCTTCGTCTTTTTCCCCGGTGGAAGTCCGAGCTTTTCGAAAAGTATTCTCTGCAGCTGCTGGTTCGAGTTTATGTTGAACTCCTCGCCCGCGACAGCGTATATCCCTTCTGTCAATCGCTCCAGTTCAGTCGAGATCTCTTCAGAGAGCTTCCCGAGCCTTTCCGTGTCGAGGGTCATTCCCTCCTGTTCCATCCTCTTCAGAACAAAGCTGAGGGGCATCTCTACATTTTCGAAAAGATCCTCCAGGTCATCCTCTTCGAGCAATGCCGAGAATATCTCCTTCAACCTGTATGTAAAGTCGGCGTCCTCGCACGCGTACTCGCAGAGTCGTTCGACAGGAACCTTCCTGATATCTTTTATCCGGTCTCGTTTCTCGAACAGATCACCGTATGGGATCATCCTGTACCTGCAGTACTCCATGACCAGATTATCAAGAGAATGAGACCTGCGTGACGGGTCTATACAATATGAAGCGATCATCGTGTCCCAGTCGACTCCTTCGACTGCAAATCCATGCGATTCAAGCACGATGAGATCGTATTTTATATTCTGCCCTGTTTTCGTCAGAGAGGGGTCGGCGAGGACGGACCCGAGTTTATCCCTTACCATCTCAAGCGATATCCCCTGGCTCACACTCTCATCGTCCGGAAACAGTTCATCTGGAGACTCGGCGGTCAGAGTCTCGACAGGAACATACCAGGCCCTGCCCTTTTCCGTGGAAAAGGCAATTCCCACAAGCTCAGCTTCGAGAGGGTCGATCGAAGTAGTCTCCGTGTCGAGAGCGAAATCACCCGATTCCCTGAGAATAGACGCGAGTTCATCAAGCCCCTTTTCATCGACGAGAGAATAGGCCCTGTCGACTGTTTCTCGCTCACCAAGCCTCAGATCCTTGATGATCTGGTGGAACTCCATATCCAGAAGTATCTCGGTGACCTTCTCCTCGTCCATATCGCTCTTTACCATATCCCTGTATCCCATATCGAGTGGGACATCTACAAGCTCGACAAGAGTCCTGGAAAAGATCGCCTCTTCTTTGCCCTCACTTATCTTTCTGCTTACATGGGCCGGCTCGATCTCTTCGGCTTTCCGGAGGACCTCGTCAAGGGAACCATACTTTACCAGAAGAGACAGGGCTGTTTTCTCACCTATCCCTTTCACTCCCGGTATATTGTCCGCGCTGTCCCCCATCATTGCCAGGAGGTCTCCTATCTGGGACGGCTTCAGGCCAAACCGCTTTTTCAGGTATTCGGGCCCGGTCTCGTCCTCAAGATCGTTTCCCTTCGATGGCCTGATCATTTTCACCCGGTCGCTCAGCAACTGAAAGAGGTCCTTGTCGCTGGAGATTATCCTCACATCGAGGCCGTCATTTTCAGCTTCTTTCGCGAGAGTCGCGATAATATCGTCTGCCTCGTATCCGGGCGCGAATAGTACAGGCACCCCGAGAGCCTCCATCAATTCCACTATAACGGGTATCTGATGCTGCATATCATCCGGCATCGGTTCTCTGTTTGCCTTGTATTCTTCGTATTGCTGGTGTCTGCCAGTCTCTTCCTCCGAATCGAATGTCACAGCTATATGATCGGGAGCATATTTTTCCAGTAATCTGAGGATGAGCCTGACAAATCCATAGACAGCGCTGGTATTCTCCCCTCTGGAATTCGTAAGAGGGTTTCTGATCAACGCGTAATACGACCTGTAGGCGATCGCGTGTCCATCTATGAGGAAAAGAGTCATTTCGTTTCCTCTCCCCCGGTGAGATACAGGGACTTCCCGCTGATATACCGCTCGACCTGGTCGGGCACCAGATGCCCTATCGAACCACCCTCCTCGACCGTTCTCCTGACGAGCGTGGACGAGATGCCGTTGGCTCCCTCGCTGAAAACGATAACGGCTGATTCCCGGGGCAGTTCACAATCCAGCGAATACTCCGGTCTCTGCATCGCGACTATTGTCGAATTCTCGAATATCAGATCGGGCCTCCTCCAGCGTGTGATCTCCCTTAGAGAATCCCCGCCGATAAGGAGATGGATTTGTTTTCTATCGAATCCCTTATCTCTGAAATGCATCACGGACTCCCATGTATAGGAAACGCTGTTTTTCTTTTCGAGGAGAGATATCTCGAATCGAGGGTTGTCGCTGATAGCCATATCGACCATTTTCAGTCGATCTTCAAAACCCGCGATCACCGCGGTTCGTTTGTGTGGCGGAAAAGCCGTAGGAATAAAATACACGTGTTGTAACCCGATGTACTCCATCGCGGTCTGCGCCAGGATGAGATGTCCGTTGTGGATGGGATCGAAGGAGCCACCGAAAAGCCCTATCTTATCCCTGCTCTTCACTACTCTGCCCTCCGGTGAGGTCTTTGAGCCTCGCGCCGGCTTCCTCTTTCTCATCGAATTCATGCGAAGAGGAGACAGCCGCGCCGTATTCCTTCACGGCAAGCGGGATATCGCCCTTTTCTTCGGCGATCCTGCCCCTGTAGTAGAGGCATCTGACAGCCCACAAAGTCGATGGATAACTGTTTACCACCTTATCGAAATATAGCAGGGCCGCGTTATAGTTCTTTCCCGAGAAATACAGACGCGCGTTTTTGAAGTCCTTTTCTCCCAGTATATCGTAAATCTCTTCTCGCGTTTTCTCAGCTTCAGCTCTTCTCGGACTGTCTGGAAATATATCGAGGTAGCGGTTGATCCTGGTCAATGCCTCGAATGTCTTTGCCTGTTCCCTTTCAGGTCGAGGATGCTGCATAAAAGAGCTTAATCCTTCGAGGTAAAAGGCATCGTCAATGTATTCACTGTAGCCATAGTCGTTGATCAGTATTCTGTATTCCAGTGCCGCGAGAGGATACTCGCCGTCCAGCCTGTAGCATTCGGCCAGACGAAACTGAGCGAGATCACCCCTTTCATCTCCAGCGAAATCCGCGAGAAAATCCTTGTACTCAACAGCTGCCTGGCCGAATTTGCCCCTGTCGAACAATTGACCGGCCAACACGATCTTCTCATCCGCGTCAGGTATCCTTTTAGCCGTATAGGCTCCCCCGCACGAAACCAGAAACATCACGCCAACCAGCGCCGCGGACAGGGCCACCCTTGTATGTCTATCTTGCCTTTTCAAGCGCCACGATCCTTTCCTTCGCCTTCTCCACCATTCTTCCACTCGAGCCCAGATTCATATGGACTACTTTCGAGTAGTATTCGATCGCACGGGCCACTTCGTGCCTCGACTCGAATATCTCGGCCAGCATGAAATCGACTTTT
Organism: Candidatus Krumholzibacteriia bacterium; assembly: GCA_023131975.1. Taxonomy (GTDB): domain Bacteria; phylum Krumholzibacteriota; class Krumholzibacteriia; order Krumholzibacteriales; family Krumholzibacteriaceae; genus JAGLYV01. Next base: position 122,242 of record JAGLYV010000078.1, read on the forward strand.
TCCTGAATAAGAGGATTCCTGGCCGTCGCGGAAAGTTCAAGAAGAAGATTCTCCGCCTCTTCTGTCTCACCCCCGGAATAAAGTTCCTTTCCCGCGTTGAGCAGAAGGTTCTCAAGCTTCCATTTAGCCGTTGAGACCAGACGACTCTTCGGATACCTGGCCTGAAACATCCTGTACAGATCTATTGCTTTTAGCTTTTCTTCCCTTCCCTCATATGCACTTCCAAGATCCATCATGACCTCGGCCGCACCAGCCGAATCTGAACTTGTGGCAAGGTAGTTTTCGAAATAGTATATTGCCCCTTCGTAATCCTTCCTGTCGAGCAACATTTTGCCTGCCCTCGAATTATAGCTGCCGAAATCGAGGTTTCTCTCGTAATTCGATGCCCTGATCACGAAACGTCTTCCGCGCGCGCCCAGTCCTCTTTCAAGGCTGGAAATCGCTTCTGACTGGAATATCTCCGCTATCGCGGGAGCCCATGTGCTGTCTATACTGTATATCTCGGCAAAAGAATTATCGGCCTCTGCTTCCCTGCCAAGCGCGAGAAGAGACCTTCCCTCCACAAAGAGGAGTTCGGGGCTTCGTTGCCCGCCTTTTCGGAAATGATGTCTTGCCACAAAGATCGCTTCTCTGAAATTTCCGTTATCGAATTCACTCGAAGCTTTTTCAAGGGGAGACTTCTGCCCACATGCTGATGATATGAGCATGATGATCAACAATAATGATAACCATATTCTTCCCCGGTTACGACTGTAAATAACGCATCGCCCCCCCGGGTGTCGTGGGTCATTCATTACTGGACTGGTTCGAGAAGAATAGATAGATAAGGCCCGTAACTATCCCGGTCACGACAAACGTCTCGACCGCTTTGCCCCATTTCATCTCTTTGCGAGCAGGCATGGTAAAGGTATGCTGCGGGTCCTCTACTCTTTCCAGAAGAGAATAGGCTATTGTATCCTCATAGTTCTTTCGTGTCTCACCCACCCAGATGATATCCCCGGTCGTCCCATCGGTCAACTGGGCAAAAACGCCGACCTCAGCCAACCTTTCCACTTTTTTCGAACCGACCCAGTAACTTCTGTCTATGTCGGGATACTTTATGAGAAACCTGACCATCTGATAATTGAACTCATAATCGTGAAATGTGCTGTCCTGGGCGTCTTCCGAGACTTTGGTGGTCACCCGGAGCCCGGCATCGGTGAATTTTCTGATAAGGACGTTTGTGAAAACGTCGTCGATTGTACCGGCACCTTTACTTTTGACGAGAAGTACGAGCTGGTCTTTACCGATACGAGGCATATTATCCTTGAGTTCATCTATGGCCTGTTCTGATATCTTCTCCAGAACCTCATAGTTCGTGACCACTTTCTCCCCGGTCCCACGCGGCTCGCTCAGCGCCGGAATGGCGGCAAACAACACCGAGAGGCAGAGCAGCATCGCTGTCCTGGATAATACCTTCTCTCGCCTGAAAATGCTCAAGTACGACCTCCCCGATTTTCACCAGACTATCTACCGCAAACGACCACGATAGCATCTCTTCAGGTAACGCTAATTATATTCAGTAATTGCAGATAAATGTCAATCTAAATCTATTCGACCTCACCGAAAAGATCGAATGCTTCTGCCTCGGTGATCCTGACCTTTATTATCTTTCCTCGATCCGATTTCCTTCCCGAAAGGAAAGTCACACCGTCAACATCATGAGCCTGACCGTAATACCTGCCCGTCCCCCATACGCCGGGGAGTGGCGATTCGTCATCATCGATATACTCGTCGACGATGACCCTCTGTGTGGTCCCGACCAATGGTATCAGCCTGTCGTGGGAAATATCCATCTGGACCGTCGAGATCTCGTCTATCCTCCCAAGGACCCGGTCTGAATCGACTGTTCCCTGCATACGCGACGCGGGCGTACCTCTTTCTGGAGAAAACGCGAAAACTCCAAGATGGTCGAATTTCTGTTCTTCGACAAAATCGAGAAGTTCGTTAAATTCATCTTCGGTCTCTCCGGGAAAGCCGGCCATCACCGTAGTACGGAGGACCACACGGTGTTCCAGGTTTCTTAAGACACCGAACAGATCCTCCAGATCTTTCCTCTGATAGCCCCTGCCCATATCCTTCAGGATACGGTCCGAGACATGCTGCACCGGAATGTCGAGATAAGGAAGGATCGTTCCACTCGATATCAGGTCCGCGATCCTGTGGGCGTCCAGGTGTGCCGGATGCAGGTACATGAGCCTGATCCATTCGATACCTTCGACACTGCCAATCTCCTTCGCAAGACGGTAAAGATCATCAACACTGCCGGAATCATAGCCATACGCGGAAGTGTCCTGTGCTATCAGAACCAGTTCCTTCACTCCAGCTTTGGCCAGCGCCCGGGCTTCGCTCAGCATCTCATCAGGTTGTTCGCTTCGAAGCTCTCCCCTTATGCCGGGTATCGTACAATAAGAACAATGGTTGGAGCATCCCTCAGCTATTTTCAGGTAAGCCAGGTGAGGAACGGTAAACAGACACCTTCCTCCTGGATGGGACAGACATTCTCCCGACACTCCCCCGATGCACTCCCGCGCCCTGTCGCCCGAAGCCGCAAGGCTGTCCGCCATCTCAGGCAACCTCATCATCTCATCGACGGGAAGGAACAGATCCACTTCAGGAAACAAGTCGCCCAGCTTCTCACCTTCGCGAGTGACCATGCAACCGAGTACCACGAGCTTCTGCCAGTCTTCTTTCCCTGACGCGACCCTGATGATCTCTCCGACCGATTCCTCTTCAGCAATGGAGATAAATGCACATGTGGTTATTACAAGAAGGTCAGCCAGTGCGGGATCTTCCTCGTGTCGCCATCCTCGCTGTTCAAGCGAACCGGCCACACGTTCCGCGTCCACGAGGTTTTTCGAGCATCCGAGGTTGAAGAAGTGAAAACTTCCGACAAACTTTATCCCATCAGCTTCCTTCATATTCTTCCCGGCTGATGAACACTTCTCTTGCCTTTGAGCCTTCGAACGGTCCCACGACACCTGACTGTTCGAGCATATCGATCAGCCGTGCCGCCCTCGCGTACCCGACTCGCAATCTTCTCTGTACGAGGGAGATAGACCCCTGCTGATGCATAATGACCAGTTCCCTGGCTTTTTCGTACAGTTCGTCATCTATATCGGCTTCACCATCAGACCCGACCATCGTCTGTTCGTTAAGATCGAGTTCTGTGTCACCACCGATAAATCCACGCCAGTAATCAGCCACGTTCTCTGCTTCATCCTCGGAGATATACGCGCCCTGTATCCTCACCGGGCTCGGAAGATTCTTGGGAAGGTACAGCATATCCCCGTTCCCAAGCAGAGTCTCTCCCCCGTTGACATCGAGGATAGTCCTGGAATCAGTCTTCGAAGTCACCTGAAATGCTATACGTGACGGGAAATTCGCCTTGATAAGACCGGTTATCACATCGACGGAAGGTCTCTGTGTCGCGAAAACCAGATGAATACCAACAGCCCTCGCCATCTGGGCAAGCCTGGTTATCGGAGGATATATCTCGTTTCCGAGCGTCACCATGATATCGGCAAGTTCATCTATAACGCAGACATAATAGGGAAGACTCGACACTTCCTCTCCCGTTTCCCTGTCGACCAGTTTCTCGCTGTTGGCTTTCTTGTTGTAGCTCTTTATGTTTTTCACTCCGAACTGCGCGAGAAGCTTGTACCGCCTGTCCATCTCTATGGTCATCCAGTTCAGGACTTTCAGGGCCTGCCTCGCTTCGGTGATCACGGGATGCAGGAGATGAGGGATCTTGTTGTATGTGATCAACTCAAGTCTTTTTGGGTCTATCAGGATGAAACGGCATGTCGCAGGTGTATGATTGAAGAGAAGCGAGCAGATGATCGCGTTTATGCATACGCTTTTTCCACTTCCCGTCGCGCCCGCAATGAGAAGATGGGGCATATCGGCCAGATCTACGAACACAGGTTCACCCGTCACACTTTTTCCCAGACTGACATTCAGTTCGCCCCCCTGGGGAAAATGCTCAAGCATCTCCTTGAGGACTACAAGTTTCGGCTCGGGATTCGGGACTTCTATCCCGACCGCTCCCTTGCCTGGAATCGGAGCCTGTATCCGAAGCGCCCTTGCCGCCAGGGCAAGAGATATGTCATCGGCCCTGTTGGCTATCTGGCTTACCTTGACTCCCGCAGCGGGAACGAATTCGAATGTCGTCACCACCGGTCCGGGAAGCACCTTTTGGATCTTCCCCTTCAGGCCGTAATCCTCCAGTTTTGCCTCGATGACTTCCGATCTTGCTATCAGGTCTTCCTTGCTGAAAGAGACCGAGGATTCATCGTACTCAGCAAGAAGGGAAAGGTCAGGCAGAGGCGCATTGTCCGCCGGCGTCGAAGGGGCTCCTGCCGGTTTCGGCCTGGAAGGCACGGGTTTCTGCCGGGGCTTCGGCCTGGGTCTTTTCGGTTCGGCGATATCTATCTTTCTGGGGCCTTCTTCGATCTCTTCTTCGACTTCCACGAGTATCGGCTCCGGCTTAGTTTTCGTTTTCCGGTTCTTTTTCCTGCCGGTACGTTCATGCGCCCTCTCCTTCTTTCCTCTGGAGAAAAGGCCCGCGAGCATAGCGGCCATTCCGGATAGTCTTTCGGCTGCTTCACTGATCGACCCGAAAAAGAGCAGGGTCAGAGTCAGCAGAAATGACGCGGATAGTACCAGTATCGTACCTATCCTTCCGACCAGAAGTCCGAGTAAGGCGGCAGACCGTTCACCGAGCTGACCGGCCGCACCTGAAAGTCCACTCGCCGCAAGCAGCGCCGCGCCGATCCAGACAAGAAGCGCCAGTCCCGCAAGTGTCCTTCCCTTTTCGAGAAGTTTCCGGCTGGCCAGATATAACCCTCCCCAGTACAGCATAAGCAGGGGGACCCCCCAGGAAACAATATATCCGAAAAGATGCCGCAATATCCCGGAGACAAACGCACCGATCGGGCCACAGAGGTTCGCCGCATCCCAGAAACGTCCCGTGTCGGCATCGTCCCAGGAATAGAGAGCAACCCCGACGAAAACAGCCGAGGCCATCAGAATTATTCCGGTTGTTATTTTTTTCTTTTTAGCCATGACCAAGTTCCCGTCCCTGCTTCACACAAGTTGTCAGGACAATAGGCGGACCCGTTCGACGCAGGTCATTTTACGTTATTTACATTTATCAATGATCTGCCTGAAGGTAAAGCAGTTTTTCCTGATGTCACCCCTGAGGATCGCGGATACTACGGCGACGGCGGCAGCCCCCGCCGCGAATACTTCCCCGACGTTTCCAGCCTCCAGACCACCTATGGCCACTACGGGCAGTCTGGTCGCGGCAGAGATACTTCGCACCAATTCTGTTCCGACGGCTCTGGCCGACGGTTTCGTGTCAGTCGAATAGACAGCCCCCACCCCGACATAATCGACCCTGCCGGCATCTACCTTCGTCAGGTCTTCAAGCGAATGAACGGTCAGTCCAAGGATGGCATCCTCTCCTATGATCTCCCTCGCTGTCGCGGGATCGACATCCCCGGCCCCGATGTGCACGCCATCGGCTCCCGCGTCTCTCGCAAGATCGGGGTAATCGTTAATTATAAGTGGTACTCCAGCTTTTTTTGTAACGCTCAATATCGCCGCGATGTCCTTGAGCATCTCCACCCTGTCTACATCCTTGGCCCTGTACTGGATCATGTCCACACCACCATCCACAAGGAGTTCAGCGATACCGCCTGACTCGCCATGGTCGACGAATATCCTGTCAATGAAACCGTATAAAAATGGGGATGTCGGCATGGGACAAGTCCTTACGACCCTACCCATAAATGACTTCTCGACCGCGTAGACCCTGAACCTGAGACTCTTGTATACCCCGGATACTCCCGGATCGATGAGTTTTCCGAATTCCTCAAGGACCCGGAGAGCTTCCTCGGCCCTGAGGAAATTCGCTCTGCACAGATCGTGGAATGAACTCCGGCGACTCTCCGATCCCGAAGTATAAGCAGCCCCGACATCCGATCCGGTATCCCTGTATTTGTGAGAACCGGCGACTGCTTTCTCGGACACCTCTCTCACAACGTGACGAATATCCTTGATCTCCTTGAACAACCCGTCATTTTCTTCCGAGAAACGGGCGATCTCCTCGATCACCCTGAGCCCTTCGGCACACCTGTTCGAATTGGCGTCTATTATTCTTGAGATCACTTCGGAATCGATCGATCCGTTTCTTTCCAAACCCATCACCCTGCTCTGGACATGATCACTTCTGCAACCTGTCGATGAACGAAGTATCGAAATCCCCCTCAATGAATTCTTTTCTGCCCAGAATCCAGAGGTGAAACGGGATGGTAGTCGGCACTCCTTCGATCACACATTCCTCCAGGGAACGGACCATCCTCAACCTTGCCTCTTCTCTCGTATCCCCATAGGTTATCACTTTAGCCAGGAGAGAATCATAGAAAGGTGGCACCACGTAGCCGGCATAAAGGTGAGAATCGACCCTTACACCGGGGCCGCCCGGGGGATGATAGAAAGTGATCTTTCCCGGTGACGGCTTGAAATTCTTCTCTGGATCCTCCGCGTTGATCCTGCATTCCATCGCGTGGCCCTTCACTGTGGCCGACGCATCCATCATCGGACTCACCCCGGTAGACGAAAGCCTTATCTGCTCCTTGATCAGGTCGTACCCTGTCACCATCTCCGATACGGGGTGCTCTACCTGGACACGCGTGTTCATCTCAAGAAAATAGACATCTCCCTCAGATGTAACGAGAAATTCCATAGTCCCCAGTGATTCGTATTTTATATAAGAGGCTCCCTTTATGGCATACCCCAATATCTTTTTACGCAATTCGTCCGATATGCCGGGAGATGGAGACTCTTCTATCAGTTTCTGATGTCTTCTCTGGATGCTGCATTCACGTTCACCAAGATGTACAGTTTTCCCTTTTCCATCGCCAAATATCTGCACTTCAATATGTCTCGGGTTCTCCAGATATTTTTCTATATACAGTCCACCGTCTCCGAAAGCCGTTTCTGCTTCCTTGCTCGCGGAATGAAACAACTCTGCCATCTGTCCTTCATCCCTGACTATCCTGATCCCCCTGCCACCACCACCGGCGACGGCTTTGATCATCAGAGGATATCCCATTTCCCTGCCGAGCTTCAGCGCATGATTCTCGTCGTCCAGAAGATCATCGCTGCCGGGGATGATCGGGATGCCCGCTTCGGACATAAGAGTCCTGGCCATGGCCTTGTCACCCATATTATTCATTATCTCATGGGATGGCCCTATCCAGTCGATGTTACAGGACTTGCATACCTCGGCAAAATGAGGATTCTCGGAAAGAAAACCGTAAGCCGGGTGTATAGCATCCGCATGTGTTATTTCCGCGGCTGCGATAATACTGGGAATATTCAGGTAACTGTCGACAGGCAGGGGCCCGCCGATACAGACGTCTTCATCCGCCAGCTTCACATGCAACGATTCACGATCAGCCTCAGAATGAATGGCGACAGCCTTTATGCCGAGTTCCTTGCAGGCGCGGCTTATCCTGAGGGCGATCTCGCCCCTCGCCGCGATCAGTATTTTTTTATACATAGAGTCTTTTAGAAATCACCGCCAGTTCCACCGCTGGTCTCAGCATTTTCAAAGCTGTCCCAAGTATTGTCACTGCTAGCCTTTATGCCTTTCAGGCGCAGGTTGAACTCGTGCGGGTTGGAACTGTTCTTCAGTGCTTCCTCGATGCTTATCCTCTCATCGGCAAGAAGCTGCATGAGAGACTGGTCGAAACTCTGCATCCCATGCGAAGAAACACCCTCCCGGATAGCCTGCTGAATGAGAGGCGCCTTTTCAGGATCAACAATATACTCCCTTACGGCCGCAGTTACAATCATTACTTCAACGGCGGGAACACGGCCCCTGGATTCCTTGAGAGGTATCAGGCGCTGGGCGATCACTGCACGGAGAGTGGAGGAAAGAAGATATCTGATCTCCTGGTGCTGGTGAGGCGGGAAAAAAGAGATCACACGGTTTATCGTCTGGGTAGCATCTATCGTATGGAGAGTGGAGAACACAAGGTGTCCCGTATCGGCCGCCATGAGAGCTATCTCCATGGTCAACGCGTCCCGGATCTCGCCCACGAGGATGACATCAGGATCCTGCCTCAGGATATGTCTCAGCGCCTCGTGAAACGACGATGTATCTGTACCGATCTCTCTCTGGTTGATGATGCTCTTGATATCGTGGTGAAGAAACTCTATAGGATCCTCGATCGTAATCACGTTTTTGTTCGTTTTCTCATTTATCTCTCTCACCATTGCGGCGAGAGTCGTTGACTTTCCGCTTCCCACGGTGCCGGTGACAAAGATCAGGCCCCTCTGCTTGAGGGAAAGTTTCTTCAGCACTTCAGGAAGGTCAAGTTCATCGAGCGACTTGATCTCTACAGGCACATGTCTGAATACCATCGCTATAGAGCCACGCTGAACGTAGAAATTCGCTCTGAATCTGGCCAATCCCGAGACTCCAAAGGCAAAATCGACTTCCCGGGTCTTCTTGAACTTCTCTTTCTGTCCCGGGGTAAGTATCTGATCGGATATCGCTTCCATATCTTTTGGGCTGGGACGATCGAAATCCAGATGGTCAAGCTTTCCATCCACCCTTACAACGGGTGCAATCCCTGCCTTCAGATGAAGATCCGAACCACCCCTTGAGATCATGGCTTCCAAAATATTCTTGATATTCATGCGATGATACCCTTCCGATCGTATATAGACCAGTTTTCCCTCTCCGGGACCTGCAAATAGGCGCATTCCGAACGACAACATTGCATTTGATGCCGTCATTCAGAGATAAACTGCATATTGGAGATCGATTGCAAATATCAGGCCGATTCGATCAGAAAAAGCGGCTGACCGAATTCGACTGGCTGGGAGTTACTGACAAGTATTTTCCTTATCGTGCCGCTTTTCTCGGCTTCTATCTCATTCATCAGCTTCATCGCTTCGATAACACATATGACCTGCCCCTTTTCGACATGCTGTCCGGTCGTAACGAAGGCATCTGACTCAGGGGTCGGAGAGGTATAGAACGTTCCCACCATCGGCGACAGGATCTCTTCCAGTCCTTCATCGGGTTCAGTCCGGGGAAGCTCGGGAGTATCGGGCGGCGGCGGTTTCTGGACCGTCTCGGGAGAAGGTCCGGCCGTCGGTTTTATCCCATCGATCGCCGGGACTTCAGAGGCCTGAGCGGATACGACACTCTCCCCGGACATGGAGACAGGTCGCGAACGTCTGGCTACCCTGACCGTCCGCCAGAATGTCCTGACCTCTATCTCGTCAAGATCCTCGCTCTTGAGGATCGATACAAGCTCCATTATCATGTCTCGCAGTATCATCTTTATTATCCTAAACCCGTTCCATATAACGCCCGGTTCTCGTGTCCACTTTCAGTATATCTCCGACTTCGATAAAGAGAGGAACGGTGACCACGGCACCGGTTTCCAGCTTCGCGCTTTTCGACCCGCCCTGCGCCGTATCTCCCCTGACTCCAGGCTCTGTCTCTGCCACAGCCAGTTCGACGAAAGTGGGCAGCTCGACAGCTAGAGGATTCGTACCATCCATGAGGACCGATATCTCGGTATTCTCCTTAAGATAAGGTATTACATCCTTGAGTAGTTCCTTTAAAAGCGGGATCTGCTCGTAAGTCTCCACATCCATCATGTAATAAAAATCGTCCGCATTGTAGAGGTACTGATACTTTTGCCTTACAATCCTTACTTCCTCGATTTTCTCTCCAGATCTGAAAGTCTTGTCGATGACAGCTCCTTCGGGGATCTTCTTGAGCTTGGTCCTGACAAACGCTGGACCCTTGCCCGGTTTCACGTGCTGGAACTCCACGATAGAGTAAAGTTGCTCACCCATCCTCATTATAAGTCCGTTTCTAAAATTGCTGGTGTCCGCCAATTCTTTTCCTTTCAGGTGTCCGACCCCGGATCCTTACCGCCTCGCTCATCCATGGTACGAAGCCATCGTTGAAAGTGGTCCATCTCTTCGGGACTATTCTCATCGACATTTTCAATCTTGTCTTTTCCGTCAATCACATCTTTCTGCTCATCATGAATTTCTTCTTTCGGCGGACTCTCACCGGTCTCTCCAGCAGTTTCTGCCTCTCCTCCTCCGAACCCCGAGGTATTTTCGACGATCTCATTGCTCACATCATCGACCGATATTGTGAGGACTTCCCCGTCAAACGTTTCTTCACGTTCTTTCTCCGAGGAATCCATGATCGATTCGAGTTTCTCGATCATCCTGCTGACTTCTTCGTTGCCTGGCTCAGTCTCCAGAATATCGCGGTACATCCTCACAGCCTTGGAATAATAACCCTGTGAAGCATATATCCCCGCGAGTGTCATTGTCGCGATCTCGGCAGGCCTTTCGACTTTCTTTATCGATTCGTCTTTCTCAAGATCTATCTCTCTTACTTGAAATTCCTTTTCCATCTCTTCGATGATATTCTGCACAACCTCATTCGTGGGATCTATCGCCAGAAGTTTCCTGTAATTATCCCTGGCTTCTTCATAGCTGTTTTCCCCCAGGAATATGTCTCCAAGAAATTTCAATGCGACCATGTTCTCTGGATCCAGCCGCAGGACCCTGTCGAATTCGTCCTTCGACCGCTCAGTGGCGCCCTTGTCGTAAAAGCATTTGCCCAGGATGACATGAGCACTCGCATATTCGGGAAATCTCTCGAGGCCTTCCTCACAGAGTTCTATCGCCTTGTCTACAAGTCCGCTCTTCCTGTAAGCATCCGCCAGTGGGGCGAACAGCCTCGATCCGGGCGACTCGCTGTATCTTTCGGACATCTGCTTGATCTCTTCGCTGATATCGCCTGTCATCTCATCCATCCTTTTAGTGATCATCGAACACGGCTAGGCTAACAAAGCAGTTGGGTCGATGTCAAGCATTTGGTATCGGTCACCGCTTAACTTGTCTTGAATGTTTCCGCGACCGCCTTCAATTCACGCAACAGCGTGTGTTTGTTGAATCCAGGACCATAAACGACACAGTCCACGATCCAGAGTCGTTTACGGGATCTATCGTAGATGAAAAAAGAACTGAAGGGTCCTCCGAAAGTATCCTCAGAATTTTCCCAGTACCCATCCATCACAATCGCTTCGTAAGGACCCAGCCTGTCTTCGGAAAAGAACACGATGTCTCTTCTCATCACATCCCGGTCATACATCTTCCAGGCAAGATCCGATCTGATCTCATAGAATTTTGATGAATCTGCCAGGGATATCCCTTTCTTTCCCCAGTGCTGCCAGGATATCGTGATACCCCTGTGTGGTTCACGCCTGATGATCTCTACGGCAGGAACATCCTCCCGTTCCTGAAGCACTTCATAGAGAAAAGGTATTCTCAACGTGAATCCATACTGACTTCTGAGTCTCGTGGTGATCTCTGTCTTTTCCTTGGTAAGAAGGTAATCCCTCAGTCGCTCCCTGTTCGCTTCCTCTATGATATCCCTGATTGTCTGTCCATTGTTCTTTATTATATTCTTCAGACGTTCTTTGGACGAAGCCGTCACGATGACCGTCAACTGGCCTGAATATGGATAATTGAGTTTCTTGAAGATGTGGGTTCTACCCTCCAGGACATTCCTGACCTCGTTTGTGCCTATGAAACTCTCGATCACCCTGCCGGTCTCGCCCCTTCTGACGACCCCGCAGATCACCATGTTCTTTGTGGGAGGCTCCTGTCTGACGTCGAATGCCCTGATCATCCTGAGCTTGAACTGGATCTCCATCTTCGTATAGTAGTCGACATGATGCTGCAGTTCCCTGATGATCAGGTCATTCACACCACCCGCCTTACCAGTCTCGGTCACAAGCACTACGTCGCTGTATGAACCTGCTGGCGGAAAAACCGTACTCCTGTTGCAGGAAACGGCAAGGATCACTATCAACAATAATGTACTCAGTAGTTTTCTCATACCCACCTCCAACCTAAACATAGACATTGAGTCGATTCTCATCAAGAAAAAAGGGACACATCAGATGTCCCTTTTCGTAATCCCTGTCCCGGTAGCTATAGGATCGATATCAGCGTTTCGAACTTCTCTGAAGAAGAAGTCTCTTCAGGTAAATATTCTCTCTCTTGTAATATTCCACGTATTCGCGCAGAGCCTCGTTCTCTTTCGTCAGATATTCGAGTTTTCTTTCAGATTCCAGCGAAAAGGGGCTCTGCCTTGAATAGCTATCCCCTGGATTCCCGCCCATAAAATCATCGGAGACCATCCTGATACCCGCGGGATAACCGGTGCGCGTGTAATTTATATCTATCCCCGGACCGTCCACCGGTATAGTCGTTGTATTCTGTCTGGCAAGGTTAGCGTTAGCCGACACCGCGGGGTCCTGCCCTCCAAAGTGGTCTCCGAAGAAAAACCACGCTCCGGCAAGCACGATGACGATCATCGCCGCCATCCCCGCGACAAAACTGGGCCCCCATCCGGAATCTCCGAACACCGCTCCGGCCTGTGTCCTCATCACTCTGGACTTCTCGAACGCGATCCTGCGCTTAAGATTCCATTCAAAACTTTCGGACACCGCCATATCCGGCAGATCGACAAGCATATCGAGACACTCGTCTATCTCGCGGGCATACCGGGCGCATTTGAGACATATCTCCAGGTGTACCTGAAGCTGTATCTGCTCCGCTTCGGTAAGCAACCCGTCCCTGTTTTTCAGGATGTATTCTTTCGCCTTGCTGCATCTCATCGTCAGTTCTCCTTGAATCTGTTGTCGTCTCCCAAGAGGGGCGTAACGGCTTTTTTGAAATGCGCCCTTCCCCTGTTGATCCTCGACCGGACCGTTCCGAGCTTCAGTCCGGTTGCGGCAGCGATCTCCTCATATGTAAGTCCGTTCAGCTCTCTGAGTACAAAAGATGGACGGTATTTGACGGGGATCCTCTCTATCGCCTCCTGTATCAATTCTTTCAACTTCTTCTGGTCCATCGAATCTTCGGGGCTGGGCGCGTCATCTTTCAGATCGACCCATCTTCCATCGCCACCGCCCTGGTCGTCGGACCACATACTGACCATCCTGGGCCTTCTCTTGATATTCCTGATCCTGTTACGAACCAGGTTCGTGCCTATCGTATAGAGCCATGTAGAAAACTTCGCGATAGTCTTGTACTTGTCAGCATGCATATACGCCCTGACGAAAGTCTCCTGCGCGAATTCCTCAGCTTCGCTCTCATTACCAAGAAGACGGAACAGGTACGCGTAAAGCCTGTTCTTGTATCTTCCTACAAGAATGTCGAACGCCTGGTTCTGACCCTCCTGAACCTTCAGTATCAGGTCCTCATCAGTCAGTTCGACCAGCCTGGTGCGCCCGCTCTTCAACTGTCCGTGCAGGTTCAATCCATCATCTCCTGTCTTGTCATCTTCCAAAGATTGATACCCCTGTCCGGTAAACGAGTTCCAACGATTTTCACGATTTTTAATATTTCCCGGGGACTTCAGTCTGTTGCCAGAGCTTCTTCTTTGACTTCCGTGACCTCCAGGGCCACCCTTTCCGGACCAGACTCGTTCTCGATAACGATCTTTTCCGGATACCCGGGATATTTCCCATAACCGTATCTCGTATTATAACAAACGTTTGCAGCTATCATACATTGTCTCAGCGATGTCGGCAACCCGTTCTCCCCACATGTTACAGAAAGATTTCTCCCCCTCCAGTCACCCGTATCGGCGTTTTCCTCTCCTGAGACACCCCCACCTGCCATACCCCCATCTACCGGCGGTCCGGCAAGTAAAAGAAGATATGCGATATCGTCGGTATGTATCCTGAACCCGAAATGTTCTTCGAGCAGGGAAAGTGTCGTTTCGTTATCATAGAGTTTTCCGCGTTCATGATCCTGAATGACAATCGATTCACCGTCAATATAAATGGTGGCGTCTTCCCTGTAGGAACCGAAAAGGCTGGAATGAAGAAAATCGACCTGCAGGCTGCCGTCGGGATACCTCACTATCCTGCAGCTTCCCCGCACCCTGTACTTCGGAAGGTCTATCCTGACCTTGCACGTTATGATAAACACATCTTCCAGAGGAAGCGCCGGGTACCTGATACCGGCATCCTCACCGGACGGCAGCACCTTACCGGACGGGAGAACGGCACATCCAGACAGGATGAGAATGGCGGAGATCAGGACCAGATATGCAGGTGATGAATCAATCTTCATTCATCGCGGCCTTTTTCGCTTTTCGAAGTTTACCGTGGACTGCGGGTTTGTCGGGATCGATAACGACAGATCTCGAATACGCATCCTCAGCGTCGACAAACAGGTTCAGCTTGAGATATGTATCACCGAGATGCTCCCATATGACAGGATCACTTTCCACCAGGGTCACAGCTTCGACGAATATCTCCCTTGCCTTCTCGAATTCACCTTTACGATACTTTATCCATCCAAGGCTGTCGAGAAAATAGCCGTTCTCCGGTTCCTTCTGGATCGCCGAGACGAGCAACTCTTCGGCAAAATCAAGTCTGTCGCCCTTCTGGGCCAGCAGATATCCGTAAAAATTACCTATCGAAGCGTTGTCCGGAGAGATCTCGTACAGGAAGCGCACTCTCACGAGTGCCTTTTCAAATTCCTCCATATCTTCGTAAAGAGACGCGACCTCCAGCAGGATCCTCTCCTCTCCCGGCTGCAGCTTCTCGGCCCGGAGCAGGAAATCCATCGCCCTCTTTCCGTCATCTATCTTTCTGTAGATCATCCCGAGGATATAATTGTCATCGGCAGAACTCTCGTCATGCCGCTTGACAGCTTCTTTCAGGACCGCGCGTCCCTCGGCCGGGGAAAGTGAGGGCTCTTCTCCGGGATCAGAAGGTTCACCGGCCAGCCCGAATGAGATGAGCAGAAGACCGACATAGTTCGTAAAGTTGTCCGGTTCGACATCTATAAGCCTTTTAAGATGAGCCTCGGCCTTCCTGAATTGCCCTTTCTCCAGCTCGATCTCCGAGACCACCCGGAGGATAGCGGGCTGCTCGCCTGTAGATGAAAGCAACTCCGTAAATACCTCCAGCGCCCTGTCATATTCTTTCAATCGATAGTAGAAGCGTCCAAGATTGATCTTTCCCGTCTCGTCCAGATGACCTCTTTCGAAGATCGGCCCAAGCAACTCCGCCCCAGCCCTGAAATCTCCGTCTTCATAATACAACTCGGACAGATCTTCGATCGC
>JAGLYV010000079.1 GCA_023131975.1 Candidatus Krumholzibacteriia bacterium
AGCATCATAATATGACTTTTCACACATATCAGAGAATGCTGCGCATCAACTCCGCCTTTAACAGTATCAATAGTGGTGAGACTATTACAAACTCGGCCTTTGACAGTGGTTACGAGTCGCTCAGTGGGTTCAATGAAAGCTACAGCTCCATTTTTGGAGCATCGCCCAGGAATTCTAATGAAAAATCTGTCCTGAACATCGTTCGTTTCACGACTCCGATCGGACCCATGTTTGCCTGTGCCAGCAGCGAGGGGGTCTGCCTGTTGGACTTTACCGATCGCAGGATGCTGGAAACGGAGTTCAAGGATCTGCGTAAACGACTCAATGCGGTTATCCTTCCGGGAGAGAACCGGTATCTGGATCATGTTCAGTCAGAGATGCAGGAATACTTCGCTGGAAAGAGAAAGTCTTTTTCAGTTCCATTGCATACTCCGGGAACTGATTTCCAGAATTCTGTGTGGAAGATCCTTCAGGAGATCCCTTACGGAGAAACACGTTCATACAAACAACAGGCCATCGCGATCGGAAACCCGAAAGCAGTCAGGGCTGTAGCCTCGGCCAACGGGTATAATCGAGTTGGTATCATAATCCCCTGCCATCGGGTCATCGGTTCCGATGGAAGTCTGACTGGCTATGGGGGAGGACTACACAGAAAAAGATGGCTGCTTGATCTTGAGAAGGCTAATTCTTAAGAGAGATGAACAGTACAGATCTCGCAGCTCACAAATGCTACACTATGCTGACTTAACACGAATAAACTGCAAGGGTTTTTACCACCAACGGTGGCGGTAACAGCGTTGTCACCTGGTTGTGAAAGTTCCAGTTAGATATGAAATAGTATATTGAAAGTCTTGAAATTAAGTGATGAATACTATACAATATCCGGGCGATGGTAGCAGAGGGATACAGCTAATTATATAACAAGGGGGAGAATAAGATGAAAAGAAGCCTCATGCTCTTTTCCATAGTTATTTTTATCTCTATTTCATTTTTTAATTGTGGAGACGATGATGTGACAGGGCCTGAAGATAACGGGTCTCCGGTTGCCACCATAACAGGCCCGGTCAATGGCGCATCGTTTACAGGAGGAGCGATAATCGACTTCACCGGGACAGGGATAGATTCTGAAGACGGTACATTGCCTGAAGATTCACTCCTGTGGACATCGGACAAGGATGGAGAGATGGGCACTGGTACTTCCGTTTCAACTTCTCTGTCAGTCAATGATCATACTATCACATTAACTGTCACTGACAGCGACGGCAATACTGGTTCGGGAAGCATTACGATCCATGTTGAATCTGGAAACGAACTTATCTCAGTGTCAGCTACTGCTGGCTACCCGATGGGGTGGGATGATTTCACGGGTGGTCACGCAGATCCTGCCCACACAGTATCCCTGAACGCGTTTCGGATCGGCAAATTTGAGGTGACTTACGAAATCTGGATGGATGTGAAGGTCTGGGCTGACGCGAACGGGTATATAATGAATGATGGTGTGCAGGGTGATGGGATGGACAGGACAGACCAGCATCCTGTAACAGACGTACACTGGAGAGACTGCGTAGCATGGTGCAACGCCCGTTCAGAGAAGGAAGGTCTGACGCCTGTATATTACACCGACGGGACAAAGACGACCCTCTATAAGAATGCGTCGCACGATGGAGACGGGAATATAGGAAGTGAGTGCGTGAGTTGGGCCTCTGATGGTTACAGGTTGCCTACCGAGGCGGAGTGGGAATACGCGGCGAGATATATAGATGGGACAAGTTTTTCACCAGGGGATAAGCACAGCGGATATAACCTGGACCCCGATATAGATAACTGCGCGTGGTTCCGGGACAATTCACATCTAAGCACTGAGCCTGTGGGACAATTGCAGGCGAATAGCCTGGGTGCGTATGATATGAGCGGGAATGTATATGAGTGGTGCTGGGACTGGTATGACGGAGATTATTACAGCGACAGTCCGACAAGCAATCCGCGTGGCCCGGCTACCGGGGTCTATCGTATCATTCGCGGTGGTTGCTGGGGTGAGAGCAGTGCTGATATATATGCCTATATTGCGCATCGCTCTGCGGTGAATCCGTATACCATACACCGGGGCGGCGGATTCCGGATCTGTCGCAGTGGATCCGGCCAATAGGCTTTGAGGTAGGGCGGTACAACTTGACAGATATAAACGTTAATTATTGTCAGGCATTTGGATAACATGAGATTGACAATCAGTGTGACAATCATGATTTTAAGCGCTTTTTTCATGTCTAGCTGCAATAGCCTGATCAACAGGATGACATTTCATCCCGACAGGGATGCATTACCGGCAGAGCAACTTCCAGCAGATGTACAGGAAGTCTTTTTTGAGACCGGTGATGGAATCAAGATTCAGGCATATTACCTCGAAAAGCCATTATCCAGGAAGATCCTGATATATTTCCATGGGAACGCGGGCAACATCAGCCATCGCCTGCCAGACCTGATCAATATCCATAGTTTCAATATCAATGTCCTGGGTGTCAGCTATCGTGGATATGGGAAGAGCCAGGGGAAGCCGAGTGAAGATGGAATATATATCGATGGTGCTGCTGCCCTGGAATATGTGACCAGGGTGCTTGGATATGACATGGGAAACGTTGTCGTTTTGGGCCGGTCGATCGGAGCAAGTGTAGCAATTCACATATCACAAGACATCGACCTTGGTGGTCTTATCCTCATCACACCATTGACCAGCGCTAAAGCGTACGCCCGTACAACAGGTCTTGGTCTTATTTCTTCGCTGGCTGGCAATGCTTTCAATAACATTGAAAAGATCGGCAATGTAGTCTGCCCGACTCTCGTTGTCCATGGAAATAAAGACAATATCATTTCTATAGAAATGGGCCGGGAGATATTTGATAGATCAACCGCAGAAAAGCGATTTGCTGAAATCGAGGGTGCTGGTCATAATGATCTGTCGACGATATACAGGGGCATGTATTGG
>JAGLYV010000008.1 GCA_023131975.1 Candidatus Krumholzibacteriia bacterium
CCTGTCCTGGAACATCTCCATCGCCGCAGGCAGACAGCATCATCGCCAGCATGAGGAAGAAACAGATGGGGATCCAACCAGCGATGCCGCCAGGAATGACATCCGAAATACCGCCCGAAGAAACCTTGAATATTTTCAGTCTGTCTTTACTCATATCTGTAGGCCTGGATGTTGGGTTCCGTGATTGTTTACATTCGCCATAGCTGCTACTGCCCGTCCTCCGGCTTCTTCTCCCCGCCAGACTTCGACCTGTGAACGACTACGTCATACTCGTCCATCAGGAAACCGATGAGTTGAGCCTGAATCTCCATCTCTCTGCTTCGCCTGAGCATCGCGTATGCCTGCTGCCCCGCTTCTTCGAAATCCACCTGCTGTCCGTCCTTTATAAAATCGGCCTTATGGGCTTCGTAATATTCGCGTACTTCCTGATCGCTGATCTTGATGTTGGCGGCATACTGGCCGTCCATGTACTTCTGTATCATCATCTTCTTCTCAAGATTACGCGCGAGTTCCCTGTACGCCGGATCGTCGTAAAGTCTCTCTTCCATCGCGCGCCTGTACAGCAGTTCTTCAGCGACAAACCTTTCGAGCAATTGCTGCTGCCGATCCTCGGAAAGGACCTCGGCGAGAAGCCTGTCCTTCTGCGCCTTTCTCTGGTCGGAAGGCAGGCCGCCCGCCACCGATGACAGTTGTGCCTCGATCTCCGCTTCGACCATCTTCTCGAGGTCGGACCTGCTGATCTTCCAGCTACCGATCTCTGCCAGCACCTCTTCGCCCGCGGTGGGCGCGTCAGGATCAAGAGCCGTCCTGCTCTCCAGTTCGGATCTCAGCGCCGCAAACCTTCCCAGCCGCTCCAGACATTCCGACACCCTCAGCGACAATTCAGCTTCGAGGTCCTTGAGATGTTCGATGCTTTCGCTTCTATAGTAAGCATCGAGAGCACGTTCGAAATCACCTCCACCCTGATAGAGCTTTCCTATCCGGTACCAGATCCCCGCGCTTTCCTCTCCCGATGGGTTCGTCGAGGACAGATAATCTGTCCACGCGCGGGCCGCGGCGCCATACAGCTGCTGCCGCTCGAGTTTTAGAGCTAATTTCTCGATCGCCTCAGCGGAAAGACCCTTACCGCCACCAGACATGCCGCCATTTCCGGCGCCCATATTGTCGATGACAAAAACAAACAGATTCACCAGGGAGACAATAAGCACAAATGCCAGCAGGATATACAGTCCCCTGCCACCCCTGTCGAGATTCCTGCTCTGATTCAGGCTCTGTCTTAATTCGTCACCAAGGGTTGGACCTTCATCCATCTTTCTTGAATCACTCATGCGCCTGGCCACTCCTTTTTCTGGTCATCAATATCTGCCTTCCCTGGCCTTGAAGAACTTCACCAGGCTCGGCACATAATCCTTGTCAGTCTTTACTTCTATCTGATCGACTCCCATGCTGGCAAACAGCTCCCGGAACCTCGCCGACTGCTCCCGCCCGAGTCTTTCATAATTCTTCCTGACAGTCCCGCTCGACGTATCGATAAGAATGATCTCGCCGGTCTCGGCATCCTCCAGTTCGAGCAGGCCTACATTCGGAAGGTTTACCTCTCTGGGATCGACGACAGTCACAGCCACCAGGTCATGACGCCTGGCGATCACGCGCATCGATTTCTCAAATCCTTCCGCCTGGAAATCAGAGACAAGAAAAACAACAGCCTTTTTCTTCGTCACTTTTCCCAGATAATCCAGCGCGCCTACTATATCGGTGCTGGCCTGTCTCGGCTTGAAATTCAACAGTTCCCTTATCACGCGAAGCACATGCTGCGTCCCCTTTTTCGGGGGAATGAACATCTCGATCTGGTCGGTGAAGACGATCAGTCCCACCTTGTCATTATTTTTCACCGCTGAGAAAGCCAGAAGAGAACATAGCTCGGCAGCGACCTCGTTCTTGAGCTTTTTGACACTGCCGAAAGTCCCCGAGGCAGACAGATCGACAAGGAAGATCACTGTAAGTTCTCTCTCCTCGACGAATCTCTTTACATATGGGATCCCGGTGCGTGCGGTGACATTCCAGTCGATCGTCCTTATCTCGTCGCCCGGCATGTATTCGCGGACCTCGTCGAACTCCATTCCCCGTCCCCGAAACACACTCCCGTATTCGCCGGCAAGGACATCGTTTACGATCTTGCGAGTCGTTATCTGAAGGATCCTTATCTTTTTCGCAAGCTCTTCCGGAATCATTTCCAAATCACCCTTATGTTATGGATCTTTACCTCTTACCATCAACCGGTCATCAGTGAACAGCCACCAGAAGATCGCCCGGTCATCACGGCACGGCGACATTATTGAATATCGCGGTCACCACATCCTCGGAAGTCTTCTCTTCAGCCTCGGCCTCATATGTGATTATCACCCTGTGCCGGAGAACATCCATACCGATCGACTTGACATCCTGGGGGGTGACGTAGCCACGGCCCTGAAGCAGGGCATGAGCTCTCGAAGCCATCGCCAGGAAGATCGTCGCTCTCGGAGATGCTCCGTACTGGATGAGGTTCGCCACGTCGAGACCGTATTCGTCCGGCTTCCTCGTGGCCTGTACGATATCGATGATGTAGTCCTCGACCTTCTCGTCCATGTAGATCTCGTCGGTCAGATTGCGAAGCCTGAAGATATCGGACTTTTCAATAACCTGTTCGACCTCGAGCTTCGGCGCGGAGGATGCCATCTTTCTCAGGATCTTCTTTTCCTCGACCTTACTCGGATATGTCACTTTGAGTTTGAGCATGAATCTGTCTATCTGCGCCTCGGGAAGAGGATATGTCCCCTCCTGTTCGATCGGATTCTGCGTGGCGAGGACCATGAAGGGGTCGTCCAGCGAATGGCTCTCCTCTCCGATCGTCACCTGCCTTTCCTGCATCGCTTCCAGAAGCGCGCTCTGCACTTTGGCGGGAGCCCTGTTGATCTCGTCTGCCAGGATGATGTTGGCGAAAATCGGCCCCTTTTTTGTGCTGAACTCGCCTGAGCGCGGATTGTAGATCAGGGTGCCCAAAAGGTCGGCGGGTAGCAGGTCGGGAGTAAACTGAATCCTCTGGAAAGAAGCATTCAACGATTTGGCCAGTGTCGTTACAGCCAGGGTCTTCGCCAGGCCCGGCACGCCCTCGATAAGCACATGATTGTTGCAGAGCAGACCTATCATGAGCCGCTCTATCATGTACTCCTGCCCAACGATGATCTTCTCGATCTCGCTACGGATCCTCGCAAGCACAGCGCTTTCTTTTTCGACCTTTTCACCGATCTGTTTCACGTCGATTGACATCTTCCAGCCTCCTCCAGTCTCCTCTTGGCCTGTTCTTTGTCTGTTTTCCTGTCCTGCTTATTATTCGTCAGTCTCTCCGGCTATCGACTTGTCTCTCCTGCCGTTGGTCACGGAGTATGCAGAATCTACATAATAGCAGTACACCTTTCAAGGACAAACACCTTCTGAAAAACGATGCAATATCTACCTGAGTCCCGCGTATCTTCCGGGTGTTTTTATAACCACGAGCCACTCGAAAGTTCCAACGAGCGCCGGCAGTCGGCAACAAGTGTAGCCTGCGGTCAGCAACAGACGCAGACTATGCCACCTTCACCGTGGAAAGTAACGCTGTTTACACCATTAATTTTCGAAACGAGAGGGAATTGCAGGAAACTTTCGTATCTTATGGGAAACCATGGCTCCAATGATGTTCAGGACCTCAGCATCCTGTCATTGTCCAAAGCCTTGCAATATGTTATAATTCTTCAGAGTTATGGACATCAAAGTCAGCGAACAGGACAGGAGAGATTCAAGTATGACCTCAAGACGGACCATCTTTGGCGTAGTCACATCTATCGCCGCTATTATCCTTATCGTCTCGATCTTCACGGGCCTGACATTCACGCAGACACCCGATGAAGCTGAGACGCTGCGGATCGAGAAGATCAACAGGGAGATCCAGGAAAAGGGCCTCCACTGGACAGCGGGAACCACATCAAAGTCATTACTCAGTGCTGAAGAGAAACGCAGACTCTGCGGAGTCCAGCGGCTTCCGGACGGCGTCGATAGCGAACTGCCGACCATTATGGCTCCGGGAGGCGCGACATACGATCCTGTGATGGATTGGCGCACACTCGGCGGAACGACACCGACTCAGGACCAGGGCCCCTGCGGCGCCTGCTGGGCTTTCGCCGCGGTCGCGCAGCTCGAGTCCCACATGAGGATATACGACGACAGGATCGAGGACCTGTCCGAAGCACAGACACTATACTGTAATCCATACGGCGGCGGATGCGGCGGTGGAACTTCATCCTATGCCTATTACATCATGACGCATTACGGCCAGGTTCGCGAATACTGCATCCCCTACGCTAACCGCGACGATCTCGCGTGTACCCAGGAAAGCTGCGAGCCTGTCGGTTTTATAACGGGGTATACTTCCGTGGCGAACGATGTGAACTCGATCAAGGAAGCCCTTCTGACCGGGCCGGTCTATACCACCATCGATATCGTAGACAGGTTCTACGACTATCTCTTCGGCTGTTTCAGCTGGGTGGATGAAGTAGTCGGCTACCACGCCGTTCTCATAGTCGGCTGGGACGACACCCAGTGTGGCGGGGACGGCGCCTGGATCATCAAGAACAGCTGGGGACTTGGCTGGGGAATGGACGGGTACGGATATGTGGAATACGGTAATAACGATATCGGGTATGGCACCAGGCAGATCACCTACCTGCCCAGCACGGTCTATGTAGACCTGACCGCTCCGACAGGTGGAGAGGTCCTTGATGTCGGCGAGAATTATACGATAGAATGGACCACCTCGCGCGAGGTCCCGGATTCGATCAGTGTGTTGCTCAGCATCGACAGCGGAGACAACTACGATTATACACTCGTTACGGGACTGACCGGCACATCGACTTTCTGGGTATGGGATGTGGACGACCTGCCTGTGACCACGGCCAGAGTCAAGATCGTCGCCTACTACGGCGGAGTTCTTGCCGGTTATGACATGAGCGAAGCGGATATCACCATCTCGGGCAAACCGTACCGCTACGTTTCCACCACCGGCGGCGACATCTACCCATACTCGACACCGGCATGGGCGGCCCTCTCGATCCAGGACGCGGTCGACGCGGCCGAGTTCTATGATTCGATCATGGTTTGCGAAGGCACATACAACGAATCGATCGGGATCACCAAACCGATCCATATGATGGGCGGATGGAATTCCACATTCACCGCGAGAGACCACGAGACCAACATCACGACAATATCCTCCAACGGAAGCGTGGTCTCGTTCATTTCGATACTGCTCGGCACTCCCGGCATCGAAGGCTTCCATCTTATAAACGGGACAGGAACAGCCGCCATTCTACCGCTGAACGGCATATACGGCGGAGGAGTGATGACATACAGCTCCGCGGCCCTTATCAAGGACAACGTCATCACCGGATGCGGCTATACGAACGTCACAGGATTCAGCGGAGGTGGCGCCATCGCCTGCTATGACGGCACAGTCACTATCCTGGACAACGAGATCGTCGACTGTGTTGCCCAGAGCGGTGGCGGGATATACCTCTACCAGGCTTCAGCCACGATAACGGGCAACAGGATAACTGGTAGTCAGCCCAACCTGGAATTTTCCGGCACAAAAAACGGTGGCGGCATCTACGCGCTCCACGCGACCGTCAACATGTCAGGCAACTCGATCCATGACAATACCGGATACAGGAATGGCGGAGGGATCTACACGAGGCTCTCGCCCGCCACTTCGTCCGGCGATTCCATATATTCCAACATCGCATCAACCAATGGCGGAGGAATCTTTGGCGATCATTCGAGCGTATCGCTGTCTGGCTGTTTTATCGGTGATAATGACGCGGTCTCATCGGGCGGAGGCATCTATGTCAAGGGCGAACTATTCGATATCGATAATTCGATAATTACGAAAAACAACGCGAACTCGATGGCAGGCGGCATCTATGCCGACAGCACATGGGGCGACTGGACGAACAATACCATCGACCGAAATACCGCTCTCTACGTCGGCGGTAACGTATTCATGATGAACGCCGTCTCGACGGATGTAAGGAACAACATGATCACTTACGGCAACCCGAACGGATTTCAGCCGTCGTCGGATGCCAATATAACTTTCCAGTACAACGACTGCTACGGGAACATTCCCGAGAACGTGACCATCATCGTTCCCGATTCGACAAACGTATCCAGGCACCCGCACTACTCCGACACCCTGCTCGTCGATTACCAGCTCGCTCTGCATTCGGGAGGCATCGACACGGGCGACCCTTCGATCAACGACATCGACGGATCGATTTCTGACATAGGAGCGTTCGGCGGTCCCGGCAGCTCTAGCCTGGCTCCCGAATACGTTCAGAACCTGGCAGCCACCGCGATAAACGACACGACGATCGAGGTCACCTGGGATCCACGTCTTCCGGGCGGACTGGACTACTATGCGGTCTACTCGGACACCTCAGCAAATTTCATCCCGGATGAATCGAATTTCCTCACGACAGTCCCGGCGGATGAGTACAGCTACCTGGACAGCAGTATGGACAGCTGTATGTATTACCGGGTCAATATCATCGACCTGAACGGGTACGCAAGCGGGTATACCAACGTGGACGGCGACTGCCTCAGCGGTACGACTACAGGCACGGGAGACCTCCCGTCATTCGTAAATATGCTTGCCCAGAACTATCCGAATCCGTTTAACGGCAATACGACCATCACGTACTCGATCGCTTCGCAGGCCAGAGTCGTTCTGAAGATATACGACACAGCCGGACGACTGATCCGAACCCTCGAAGACAGAGAAAGGGAAGCTGGTCAGCACCAGATTCACTGGAACGGTAAGGACAATGCCGCCAGGCCAGTGGCATCCGGGATATATTTCATGAGAGTGGTGGTGGATGATTTCAGTCAGACGAAAAAGATCGTCTACCTGAGATAGTATCCAGACTGTACACAGATGCAATCAACAGGAAGCCCGGGACCATGTCTCGGGCTTCCTGTTGATCAACCCAGGGTCACCATCAGAACGCCACCGATGGCGATGGCGGCTGCGGTAGCCTTGTGCCTGGTAAACGGTTCTTTCAGAAAGACAGAGGCAAAGATCAGGATATGTATCGAGCTGGTCTGATTCAGGATGGCAGCGGTACCTGCCTGCGTGTATTTCATCCCCGCTATCCACAGGATGAGCGCCAGATACGATCCGAGTACCGTCGCGGGAATCATGAACTTCCAGTGCTTCTGAGGCACAAAAGTGGCAAACACCTCGCGCCTTACCTTCGGCAACAGCAACGCCGGCACCATCGTTAGAAAACAGCCGATCTGCCTGACCGCCGTAGCCCACACGACAGGCGACCGGTCCAGCACCGGTTTTGCTATTACTATTCCCAGACCGAGCATAGCCATCGACAACACACCCCACATGATACCTGTCATCAGCTGTTTTTTATTTGTCCCTTCCGGTGGATCGATCCTTGTGGAGAGAAGCACTCCGGTCATGATGACGACCATCCCCGCGTAGTGCCAGAAAGTGAGCCTCTCCCCCAGCATGATAAAGGCGAAAAAGACTATGAATGGAGAGTAGAGCGTGTCAACGATCGCGTTTATCCCCGCACCGACCATATTCAGACACTTGTGAAACAACGTGTCCGCAATGGTGATAGCCAGAAACCCGCTGAGCACCAGAAGAAGATAATCTTTCAGGGGCGCCCTGCCAAACAACGGCTCCTTCATGATGACGAGCGTGACCACGAAAAGAAGAGATCCCACTCCGACCCTGAAGAAGTTCAACGCGAAAGGAGGTATCTTCTCCCCCGATTTCTTGAACAGGATTACAGCAAACGACCACACGAACGCTGTCGATAAAGCGAATATCTCACCCATACAGTCCCCGACCGGTCAAATTGGAAACAGCGACTTGCCCCATATATGAAAGGAAAATATACCACTTGTCCGTAAGAATATGAAAGCAGATAGTTTCGCCGCGTCCTGCCACTGATGGTTGAAAAACAGGTGAAGTCAGATTCCGGAGATCAATACTCCTGCAGCACCTTTTCCCATTCCAGCGCCACAGAAATGCGGTGCTTGACGAGTTCGATTATTTTCGGGTTACGGGCCTGTTCACGGAGGTCATTCCACTCATTGAGCGCCATATCGACCTCGCCGAGACGGGCATGCAGATAACCTTTTATGAACATGGTCTTCTGGTTGTATGGCCTTTGCGCCCTCGCTTTGCGCAGATAGGCAAGCGCCTCGCTCAACCTGTCGAGCTTATAGTAGATCTCCCCCAGCATCCTGAGTGCCTCGAAGCATTCAGGATCGACCTGAAGAGCCTTTTCGAATTCCGTGGCGGCCTTTTCGAGATTGAGCCTGCTGTAAAAACCCCTGCCCTCACGAATAAGTTCGTCGACCCTTTCCTCGTTATTATGAGAGGCCTCTACCGCCTCCTCATCAATAGTCAGTTCTATGACCCCCATCACCACCAAGCCGTATATCAGCTTGCTTGTAGTGAAAAGTTCCTCACTTACAAGATTGTTTATTTCATGCACCGACCGGTTACCGTCGATCAACGACAGGATCTCCCACTCTTTCGGTTTGAGGTTCAACCTCTGGTCCTGTTCGTTGTCCTTGCAGAAGCTGAAAACAGAATGTCTGGAAGAGACCTTGCTCTTGATATTCGACCACTCATCGATCCGGCGGGCACCTTCCATGATAAGATTTTCCGTGTTCAGGAGAACAAGGACTTCCCTCCTGGAATCAAGCTCCTCCTCAAGGAATCTGCATTCACCGGTTTCCCACTTGAACAGAGAATAGACGCATTCACGTATTCGTGATGAAAAGAAACTCTCCAGGTGGGGCCGCGAAGAAATGCCCTCGGCCTGGAGGCAATCGATCATACTTTTGTGGTTTTTCAAGGACCTTTCGATATTCTGGAAAGAGGCTTCATCGATGACGCCCCATTCTTCGAGCAGCATCTCGATCGATTTCGGCGATCTGTCATGCGTCGAGGCCATGCATACCGAACCATCCTGAAAAAGCACCTGTGCTTCCCTGTTCTCGTCGGTATCGGTTATTATCAGCCTGCCTGTCTTGCTGTTCATGTGAAGTAGCTGAAACAGGTCAAAAAGCCCAAGTTCCTGTATTGACGACTGGATGGCCATCACGCGTTCCTTTCCCTGACTAAATATCGAATCTTATCTCTTCAAGAAGATCGATTCCTGTTTCCTCGTCCGATGCGTTATCGGATCCTGATTTCACCTGACCGGTATCGGCATTCTCTCCCGGCACGGGATTCTTCTCCCCGGCATCTTCTTCAGACGGATTTCCATCTCCCTGTTCGACAGGTTTCCCTCCATCATCAGCTTGCGAAGTGGATCCAGCCAGCTCTCCGCTCTCGACTTCCTTGATTCCATCCTCCACAACGGCCATAAGGAATTCCCTGATCTTGTCAAACCTCCTGTGGACTCCCGCCTGAAGGATCTCGATCAATTCGTCATCCGGATCTCCTGAAAGGGTCTTTTCTATTCTCACCGGATCGGCTTTCACGTTTTCGTCCACCGCGAGGAAAAAATGAAATCCTTTGTATTCGGGGCAGATTCTGGCCGCGCTGAGAATAGAATCGATGGCGTCTCGAAAATTCTCCTCGCGCAGGAAAATCAGTCCCCTGAGGTAAAGTGCATCTACGTGATTCTTGTCGAACGTCAGAGCACTCTCTATATCGAACAGGGCAAGAGTCATCCTGTTGAGCTTGTAGTGAAGGATGGCTCTCTTCTCGTAGAGCATGGAGCTTTTCCCCACAAAGGCTTCGAGTCTCTGGATAAGATTCTCCGCCATCAGGTATTCTTCCTTGAGAAGATTGCATGTAAGGAAGTTGTAATTGAGTTCGAGGTTATAGAGGCTCAGATTCAGCCCCTTCTTGAACATCCTTTCAGCGTCCTCGTACAATCCCGCCTGATACAGAAGTACTCCCAGGTTATTCATCGTATTGGCGTCTCCGGAATTCAGCCTGAACGCCTGAAGATAACAGATCCCGGCCTTTCGGTAGTGACCCTGAAGATGATAGATACATCCACATAGCCTGAACGCTTCCGCGTTCTCCGGATTTTCCTCGAGCGCTTTGAGGAAAGCGGTCAGAGCCTCCACCTCGCTGGATTCTGACATATGGACCTTGCCGAGCTCTATATAGACTCTGTCTTTCTCCGGCATATCTGAGAGAGCCTTGCTCAGTTCCTGCAGGGCTTCCTTATAATACCCCCGCTCCCTGTAGGCTACCCCCAACGTGAACGATGTACTCTCGAGGCTGGGAATCTCTTTTCCCAGGGCGGAAGCCATCGGATCCTGATCCTCGTCGTCGGAATTGGAGAGCGCAAGATTGGCTTCCGTGTTCTGAAACGAAGGATTCAGTTTCGATGCTATCCTGCTCTCCTCGATCGCCTCCTGGAAATGACCGATATCTCCATAAGCGAATGACAGCAGGAAATGCGATCTCCAGTATTCAGCGTCGTGCTTGATGGCGGCCATCAATTCGGTGATCGCTTCATCCGTACGTCCGAGATTGTAATAAATCTCACCCAGATCCGTGTAAAAGACAGCCGACTTCCTGGCCTTGTCTGCAGCACATAGATAATGCTCCAGGGCCTGCTGGTTAAGCCCCCTGGCCTTGAGTACGGCCCCGAGATGTATGCGGGCCATATAGTGGTCGGGATTTTTCGCGACCACTTCTCCCAGTGTCTCCGAAGCTTCCTTGAGCCATCCCATATTCTGATAGCTCACTCCAAGCCTCAGCAACGCTTCATCATTGCCAGGATCACTTTCGACCTCTTTTTTCCACCTGCTTACGTCAGGATCCTCCATCTTCGTCTCGGCAAAGAGAAATTGAAGATTCTCTCTCGCCAGATCGAACCTGGAATCGATCTTGAGCGCTTCCTTGAACTGTGCTATCGCTTCATCATAGATACCCTTGCGATAATACAGTACTCCAAGGTTGTTAAGCGCTCCTGGATCGTTCCGGTCGACTCGCGACGCGAAACTGAGCAGGACATCCTTTTCATTATCGTTCAACTGTGGCATTACCGGTCCTTTCCTTCCTACATTATCGGGACCTGGCCGAGGATCTTCGACACGACTTCGATAACCCTTGACGGATTGAACGGCTTGATCAGGAAATCCTTGGCTCCGGCTGCAAGCGCGTCCTGTACGAGCGCCTGCTGACCCAGAGCACTGCACATAACGACCTTCGCCTGCGAATCAGCGGCCATGATCGATTTCACCGCGTCGATCCCGTTCATTTCCGGCATAATGATATCCATCGTTACCAGGTCTGGTTTGAGTTCGGCGTACTTCTCTACCGCGCTGCTTCCCGTATCTGCCTCGCCTACGACCTCCATACCATGCCCGACAAGGATATCAGTTATCATCTTCCTCATAAAAATTGCGTCATCTACTACTAGCACTCTTGGTTTCACGTTCTTTTCTCCTCTCGTCGTTATTCGACACCTATTGCGTTGAATATCGTATCAATCGATTCTGAAGTCGGTATAAAGAACAGGAATCCGTTACACTTGTCCTTCGTAAACGAAAAAGCAGTTTCGAGGACGATCGCGTAGTCGGACTCCATGCTCAGATCGACAAGGATCGAATCCATTACCGAGCCGAGCATGTCCATCGAAAGCTGCGGCACAGAATGCATGATCTTGCGGCCTATGAATGTGGCCATCGTATTCAGGTAACACCCGCACATGATATTCCCTATCTCCTTCAGGGTAGACAGCGACATCTCATCCGAAGGAAGCAGACTTGGGATCTCGATGCCAGTGGCCAGTTCTACCATCTTCTGAGCTTCGGGATTCGGGAATATCAGGAACATCATCCCGCGGAACTCTTCGCTGTATCCCTCGAGATAGACAACCGAGACCATTGATTCCGGTCCGTTGAACAGCGTGTAGATTATCTGCAGAGGAATAATGTCCACGTTCGTAATCGAGACATCGATCCTCTTATTGAGCAGTTCGGATAGTCCCGTAATCGCGTGAGCAGACCCGATATTTCCGAGCTCTTTCAAAGCATCAATTCTCAAGTACGACGGCCTCTTTATTGGACTCATACGTACTCCTTCCGTAAAAAAGAACTTTTGGATCCCATATGAAAGCTATCTTCCCGCTTCCAAGTATGGTCGCCCCCGATATGCCGCTTGCTCCACGGACCATCGTCGGCAGACTCTTGATAACAACATCCTGCTGCCCGAGTATCCGGTCTACCACCAGGCAAGCTT
Organism: Candidatus Krumholzibacteriia bacterium; assembly: GCA_023131975.1. Classification (GTDB taxonomy): domain Bacteria; phylum Krumholzibacteriota; class Krumholzibacteriia; order Krumholzibacteriales; family Krumholzibacteriaceae; genus JAGLYV01. Next base: position 12,314 of record JAGLYV010000008.1, read on the forward strand.
TTTTCCCTCCGATATTCACTATGATCACCTTTAAATACCGGTTTTCATCAGCATCCAGTTTCGCCTGGAAAATATCGCCAGGACGAACTACCGGTATGGGACCGACGAGAGTCTCATATACTTCCCTGCCTCTGACCGTATTGAACGATCCACGTTCGATCCTTGCAGTTTCTTTTACATACTCGAGAGGTAATGCGTGGACCTCTGTTCCCACATAGAACAGAAGAGCCTTGATAATCGACAGGTTGATCGGGAGATTCATGCTTATCGTCGTTCCCTTTCCAGACTTGCTGTCTATATGAAGCGTCCCCCCGAGCGAGTCGATCATCTTGCCCACAACGTTCATTCCGATACCTCTTCCGGAGTAACGACCGACTTCATCTCTCGTGCTGAATCCCGCTTTGGTGAGAATCCCGCATAATTCTTCTTCGCTGAGGTTCGTTCCGGCAGATTCCCGGGCCCCGGCCGCGTTACGAGCTTTTTTTATTCTCTCAAAATCTATTCCCCGTCCGTCATCGGACACCTCTATGATGACCTGGTTCCGTTCACGCCTGGCGCTCAACACGACCGATGCGGTCTCAGATTTCCCGGCAGCCCTGCGCTCAGCGGGGGATTCGACACCATGATCGATGGCATTTCTGACCAGGTGCATGAGCGGATCGGTCATACTCTCGAGAACCGTCCTGTCCAAGCCGATCTCGGAACCCTTGAGCGTAAAATCAACTTTTTTCCCGAGCTCTCTGCCGGCATCTCTCGCCAGACGCTTGAACCTGTGGAAGACCTGTCCAGCCGGAACGAGCCTTGCCTCCATGACTTCCTTCTGTACCTCTGAAATAAGCCTTTCGAATGAGGCGAGCTCATCCGACAACGCTTTTGATCCTGTCTCGCGGGCCAGGCTGCTCAATCTTATCCTGCCGATGATCAACTCACCGACAAGATCCATCAGGCAATCGAGTCTTTCCAGGTCGACTCTTGTAGATTTAATACCGTTGCTATAGCCGTCCGGCTGGCGTGGAAAGTCGTTTTCACTGTCCTTGCCAGTGGCGGCGGAATCCGTGATTTTCGAATCGTATTGATGGCCAGGAGCAACAACAGGCAATTCGGGATTGTCCGGGGTCTGATCTGTTTCACGCACCAGACTGCCGTCTTCTTCGGCAACCCTGATACTCATCGGAGACATAAGAACGAGTAGTTCACCGAGCAGTTCTTCCCCTCCTCCATCATCCTTCCCGCCAATTGTCCACCTCACAAGGGCTCCGAGCTGATCGACTACCCTCAGGAGAAGGTCCAACTCGGCTTCCGCGACCTCAAGCAATCCACGCTTACATCCATCGAGGATGCTTTCGAGAGCATGGCTGGCCTCAACCAGAAACTCATATCCCATCGCTCCTGACATCCCTTTCAGATTATGAGCGTTACGAAACATCTCCTCGATTGAAGCGTCGCGATCTCCACCATTCTCCATGTTCAGGATGCTTTCCTCAAGTCCCTGAAGAATCCCGTTCGTCTCACTTACATACAGGTCCAGATAATCAGCGGTTTTCATGTTCTCTCACCCTGTCTATGTTTCGAGAAGTCCGAAACGATACTCTCTATACATTCGGCGATCTCGCCGACCGGTAACGTCTGTTCTGCCATTCCTTCGTCTACTACAGCTCCGGGCATCCCGAAGATCATACTCGTCTCCCTGTCCTGACAGATCACCCGTCCGCCATACTTTCTCACTGCCACGGATCCCGCGGCACCATCACGTCCCATACCCGTAAGGATCACGGCAAGAAGGTTACGCTCGAATACAGGCGCAAAAGACGTCATCGCGAAATCGATCGATGGACAGGCGCTCCGGCGAAGCCGGTTTCGGGGAAGCAACATGATCTTCTGCCGCCCACGCCCTTCATCAAGGAAGAGATGCATCCCTCCCGGAGCTACCAGAACGCGGCCGGGAATCAACTCGTCACCTTCCTCAGCCTCCCGTACACTCATGGGCGAACGCGTGTCAAGCCTCTCAGCCAGGTAACGGGTAAAGTTCGGGGGCATGTGTTGCAGCAGCAGGACTCCAGCATCAAGATCGGCTGGAAGCCTGGGAATGACATCCATCACTACCTGCGGGCCACCCGTACTAGCTCCAATAAGGACGATCGAATCAGCAGAACCCGTTCCAGTCATAGATTTCGATGGTATTTTCGTTTTCAGATCATATTTTGTCGGGGCGAATCTGACTTTGTCCGCTTCGACACCCGCGGCCAGTTTCACTTTAGATATCAATTCCTCTACAGGAAAACGACTGCCGTTGGGCGACTTGGCCACGAAATCGACTGCCCCATATTCCAGGCAGGTCATTACCATCCGGGCTCCTTCAGCAGAATGCCCGCTGAGAATGACTACCGGAGTGGGCCATTCGCTCATGATGTATCTCAATGTCTCAAGACCGTCCATCCTCGGCATCTCCAGGTCAAGGGTAATGACGTCCGGTTCCACCTCGACGAGCTTCTTTAATACTTCTCTCCCGTTAGCAGCAATAGCAACGACCTCGATCATCGGATCTGAATTCAGCGAATCTTCTATCATCCTCCGCATAAACGGAGAATCCTCACCGACAACAACACGGATCTTGTCCATTTTTTCCTTTATCCGGCTGCTGGCCATTAGAAAATCTCCTCATTATTGAGAGAATCTTTCATCAGGACGCTTCCATCGGAGACATCAAACATGATCGTACGCCCCATAGTCCCACCTACACTCTCGGCTACTATAGGAATGCCTCTTTTGGTTAATTGCTCTCTCGTGGCAGCCACGTTAGCGTCTCCAATCTGAATGACTCCCTGACTGCCGGTAACATGCTGAAACATCCTGGCCCCTCCGAAGATCTTCGCCCACAGCCTTTCTTTTCTGGCGCCTTCCTTGAGTATCTTTGCAACCATCAATTCTATAGCCGTATCTACAAACTTTGCGCGGTTCAGATTATTCTTTACCTTGTCCCTGTTCGGGTGCATCACGTGAGCCAATCCTCCCAGTCCAGCTTTTTCATCATATAGAACGATTCCCACACATGACCCCAGCGCCATCGTTATCATCGTCATCGGAGCTATCCCCACCCGGAACTGTGCCATACCGATTTTTATTCTCGGCCCAGCCTCACTGCTGCATCTCATATGTTGTCACCCTGGAAACTACCTGTTCCCCACCCTTTCTCTTTCTATTCCTGTCAACAGGCCGCCATATCAACGGACCCGCATTCAGACATCAGTTCCCTTACATTTAAACATTCAGCCACGAGTTTCCCCGGGTCTATGCATATGATCATGCGTCCGGCTACCTGTACGATGCCCAGCATCGCGTCGCGGCACAAGCGGTCAGCATTTACTTCGGGGGATTTTTTGATGTCTTCCGGATTGACCTTCGCCACATCCATCACTTCATCGACCACGAAGCCGAAACCGCCATCTCCGGAATCGAGAATGATTATCCTCTTCTTCCGGCTATCATTCTGTTCCACGCTTTCCGGGATTCCGAGAACCGAATGGATCATCAATACGGGGATTATCTCACCCCTGAGATTGATCACTCCCTCGACAGGTTTCGCCATACCCGGAATCGGATAGGCTTTCATCGGCCGGATGATCTCCTTGACCTTCCAGACTGGTATCCCGTAATTTTCTTCTCCGAGACGGAAAGTGACAAGCTGAAGTCCCTTGTCTCCCTTTCCTGTCAGATCTTCTATATTCATGATTGACCTGCTCCTCGTTTATCTTTGCGCCATAATGACTTCATCGGCCCCGTCTATTATCGATATTTTAAACCGGCCTACATGCTCTCTCAGCTGGATGGCCATGTCGCTGAGCCTCTGCGCGGACGACGCTACATCCTCCATGCTGGAAGTCATCTGCTCCATTGACGCGGCAGTTTCCTGCGTCGAGGAGGCATTCTTTTCAGCACTCGTCGAAATCTCGTCTATCGAACCGGTAACGTTATTCATGCCCCGGCTGAGTTCCTTCGTAGCCGCCGATATTCTTCTGGCCATATCACTCGAGCTTTTCAGGACCTCGACGATCTCATCAAGAGATTCTCCGGTCCTGGTGATGACCTCTTTACCCTCTGTGACTTCCTTTGCTCCCCGTTCGATACTTTCTACCGCGGTCCTCGTGTCATCCTGTGTCTTTCGGATCAGTACCGCGATCTCGTCGGCAGCCTTGGCGCTACCTTCGGCCAGTTTCTTGACCTCATCGGCAACAACGGCAAAGCCTCGCCCGGCCTCGCCGGCTCTTGCGGCCTCGATAGCGGCATTGAGGGCAAGCATATTTGTCTGGTCGGCGATATCCGTGATGACGTCTACGATCTCACCTATCTGGATGGACCGTTCGCCCAACTGTTTGATGATGACCGACGATTCAGAAGTGACATCATAGATAGTATTGATCTTGGCGACCGCCTCCTTTGCGGAATCCCCGCCTTTTGTGGCTGTCTCCGAAGCATTGGTCGCGGCGGACGCTGCCAGCTCAGCACTGTTAGCGACCTGCTTGACCGAACGTTCCATGTTTCTGATCTCCATAATCGTCTCTTCGACCTTCTGAGCCTGGAGATCAGTCGACTTGGCAATATTCTGGACTGTCAATGAAGTCTCTTCGGTGATCGAATTCATCTGCTCAGTCGAAGCAGACAGACTCTGCGCGGAAAAATTAACCTTGTCCGATGTGCCTCTGATGACATTGATAATGCCGGAAATATTCCCGAACATCTCGTTCAAAGTAGCTCCGAGTCTTCCCAGTTCGTCATCGGAGTTGATTTCTATCTTAGTGGTGAGATCACCAGCGTTGCTGGCAAGCATCCGGCTTGCTTCGAGAAGCTGACGGGCCGGCTTCTTGATTACGTAATGTATGAACCAGTAGAAGATAGCGAAAATCGCAAACATCGAGAGCGCAACCGTAAGGAACACTTCAAGTCTCGCCGACGTCGAGATGGCATCATCGGTCGATTCCGTGATAAATACCATCAAGGTCCTGGCAGGTTCACTACTGAACGGTATTGTAAACACCCTGTCGAAACTGCTTGTATCGACGACGTTCGCTTCAAGAGATGTGCCTGCAGAAGATCGACCATCTTCAAGGGCCAACGGATGACCGGGCACCGAGGCGAGTACCGTCCCGGAGTCATCGAGAATCCGGATGTTTTTCAGGGCAGGATACCTGGTTTTCAAAGTCTCGTATTTCTCACTAAGTTCTTCCCAGTTCTCGAACCCGGTGATCACCGAGGTCGTTCCGTTTAGACAATCCTGGAGATTTGCAATATTCTCCTCGAGGATTCCCCGGGAATTGTTTTTCGCTATCCTGATAATCGAAAACGACATCAGCCCACAAATGACAAAGGCTACCACCGACATGGTGATATAGACTCTGCCACTAAGTGTCTTGGCTATTTTAAAAAGCGCCATCTCATCCCTCCTTGGAACAGTTGTTATTCATCTTTCTATAGATCTTGCTTCTCGGGTGGACGAGGGAGAACCTTTCGAGAGCCTCTGTGCCAAGAGCTTCACTCTTGCCAAGAAGCAGCAACCCGTCGTCATTCAGAGAAGAGTGAAAATACCTGTTTATCGTTCCCCTTATGTCATGCTCGAAATGAATCAGGACATTTCTGCATACAATCAGATCAAACATCGAAAACGGCGGAGGAAAAAACAGGTTATGAGCCCTGAATTTTACGACTCTCCTGACGTTACTCGATATCTTGAAGAGATCTCCCTCCGGACTGATCGCGTTGCTTCTGATGCGAAGAGGGATATCCATGATCTTCTCTCTGGAATAGAGCCCGGCCCTCGCGATCCGACAGACTTCTTCAGAAAGATCAGTGCCGAATACTTCAAGTTCTATGCCTTTTTGGGATTTTCTCACCAGATACTCCAACAACATCGCGAGACTGTAGGTCTCTTCGCCCGTTGAGCATCCCGCGGACCACACCCTTATCACCGGTTGCTCCGCACTGGCCTTTTCCATTATCAATTCGGGGAAAATAGTTTTTTCCAACGTACTGAAAATATCTGCGTCACGGAAAAACTCTGTCACATGGATCGTGATGATATCCATCAGTTTCTCGATCTCGTCCGGATGCTCTCCTATATAGGAGAAGTAATCGTCGATACTTTCGCACTTGATCATATTGAGCCTGTGGACGATCCTCCTGTGCATGCAAGTGGACCTGTACATGGACAGGTTCACTCCATAGTTGGATTGAACAAACCAGGCTAATTCATTCATGTCGAGTTCACTGCTAATCAGTTCCATAGAACTCCGAAATAAATTTAAGACCCATCAACGCGGGTCTTGATCCGAAATCACTAAAATCCCCCAGACTATTTAACGAAAAGTAAGTGGGGAATACTGTCGGGAATCGATTTTGCAAATGCTGTACCACATGGGTAGATACCATGGTATGTGTACCATGGTGCCCTGACATAGCCATACGGATCGGCATATCGCCTTATTGCAACGAGTTACGGATGCCGGGGAATGATCCGGGCCTATTGGGAGTGGGATGGAAGAACGGGGCATGACAGGACTCTTAAAGTCTTTATGCACCGTCAGATTGCTTTTTGCAACTTAAGGTCAAAGGAGATACGATGCTGGATATGGTAATCAAACAGGTGGACGCATTCACCGCGGACCCATTCTGCGGAAACCCTGCTGGAGTGATCACTGACGCGGACGCGTTGTCATCCGAAGATATGTTAAGGATCTCCGGAGAGATGAATCTGGCTGAAACAGGCTTCATAACGATGCCCACGTCTCCTGACGCCATGTTCAGGATACGGTTCTTCACGCCGACCGAGGAAGTCGATATAAGCGGTCACGTGACCATCGCTTCCTGTTACGCTCTTATTGAAGACGGCCGCATCCCTCTCTCGTATGGAGTCAATCTGGTCCATTTTGAGACCGGGATCGGCACTATCCGCGTAGAGATCCATTATTCCGAAAATGATGATGGCGGCGAAAACGTGAAGATATCCGGCAACGGCGATAACAACGGATACCTGAAGAAGATCATGATGCAGCAGTCGATCAGCAGTTATTACGAGTCACCTATTTCGACCAGCGAGATCGCGTCAATCCTGGGTATCGACCCGGGAGAGATATCCGGAACAGGACTTCCCATGGAAGTGGTCGCCACCGGACTCGAACAGCTGATAGTGCCGGTGAAACGCAGGGAGACCATCCTCGATCTCAATCCCGACCTTATCAAACTCGGCCTTGTAAATAAAAAGTATAACATTCATACCAACCATATCTTTTCTCTCGACACCTTCTCTGAAGAGTGCATATCGTACGCGAGGCATTTCGCTCCCGCCGTCGGCATGTGGGAAGACCCGGCCACAGGAACTGCCGCCGCCGGCCTCGGAACATACCTGCTAAGGCATGGAGTAGCCACCAACGGCACGATGGTCATGGAACAGGGCAAGGAGTCTGGAAACCTCGCACGTATCCTGGTGGAGATGAAAGACAGCGACTTCGGAGAAAACCTGGTCCAGATCGGGGGCCTCGCAGTCACGTCGATCACCAGAAAGATCAGTGTCCAGCACGATACTATCTCGGTATCCTAGGTTTCCATCAAGGGGATTTCATTAGATGCGTGAGACGATCAGTGGAAGCGTGAACTTGAAGGTCGACCCTTCCCCTTTTACGCTTTCCACCCATATTCTGCCACGGTGAAGCTCCACATAGTGCTTAACCAGGCGGAGTCCGATACCCATCCCGTTCTTTGATCTCGCCGAACCGCCATCGACCTGAGTAAAGTGTTCGAAGATATCTGTCACGTCACCACTCTCGATCCCGGGCCCCCTGTCTTTGACAGATACTGTTATCATATCCTTATTAAGACTGGTTGATATTTCCACAGCGTCTCCGCGCGGCGTAAACTTGATCGCGTTACTGAGCAGATTCACACAGATCTGGCGAATACGAAGGGGATCGAACCTTGCCACTGGAATCGAATCGCACAGCATGACCTTTACTTCGACTTCACGTTGAAGGGCGAAGGGGCTTACGATAGCAACCGAAGCATTTATCATCTCGTTAATGCTACTTTCGGTTACATCCAGCATAGTCTCGGAGATCTCGACCTTCGACAGGTCAAGCAGATCGTTTATAAGTGTCAACAATTTGTCCGACTGATCGGCAATGACATTAAGGAATTCTTCCTTTGTGGCTTTGTCGATCGTCTCGTCCCTGTCATCGATCAAAGATCCGGTATAGGCCATTATGACTGACAACGGAGTACGAAGTTCATGACTTATCCTGCCAAGAAATTCGCTCTTGAGCTGATCGACTTTCTTGAGTTTTCTGTTATTCTCTTTCAATTCCCGGTTCTGGATCGTTATCTTCTCCTTCAGCCTTTTCCTGTCGGTCACATCATGCCCTACTCCCAGTACGTACGGATGGTTCTTGATGTTGATCAGACTGGCGTTGATGTCCAGATAGACGATCTCTTCACTTTTTGTGATATAGGACGCCTCCTGCAGGTGCATTGTTTTCCCACGCATGATCTCACCGAAATTCAAACTGACCGTTTCACGTCTCTCCGGTGGGGCAAAGGTAGCAAGTGACCTGCCCGTCAACTCTTCACGGCTGTATCCAAATATTCTTGAGATTGCTTCGTTACACTCGACGATCTCCCCCGAAGTATTGAGTATCATTATGATGTCATTTGTCGATTTCATGAGGGTGTGATATTTCTCTCCAAGATGCTTCAGCTTCTGGAGAGTCTGGGTTTTTTCGATTGCCAGGCAAATCAGCGAACCAAAATCCTTTACCAGGTTCAGGTCCGCTTCATCATACCTGTGGGGACTCAGACTGCCGACATTAAACGTGCCGATCAGAACACCCTTGGAAAGAAGGGGGATGACAATGTCCGACCCCAGATTGTCTTCCTTCATTATCTCTTCTTCGAACCTCTTGTCGTTGGATATATCGACTCTGAGAATCGGTTCTTTATTTATAGCTACCCACCCGACAAGATTCGAATCCTCGAAGGGGACATAACGCCCCTCTCCCCTGCTGTCTCCGTTCCGGCGAAAAACATGTTGAATGTACAGACAATTGTCGTTCTTCTCGTAGGTCGCGACACAACCAAGATCAAAATCGAGGATCTTGGAAAACTCTACCGAGATCGTGGCCAGGATCCTGTCGAGATCGATCTGCGAGTTGATCATATTCGCGATCTCAATGACAGAAGAGAGCATATTCCTGTCTATTTCAGCGTCATGATTGCTCGAAGATTTCAGATCATTATCATTACTTGACTGAAGTCCGACGTTGGAAACAGACTGCAGGGATATGGCATTATCGTTCTCAATATTGCTCAATGAGTCTCCAAATCAGGATGAACACGCATAATTGTCACAATACAGAGCTATATGCATGAAATATTCCATTTATCATTCTGAAAATAAGAAGGAGGACAAGTGCCCGGCCAGGGTCGACCCATATTTAGTAAGTAGTGTGTTTTCAGTCTCGTCGCGAGTCTGACACTTCGAATCGAGCGGGGGTATGGTGATTTGCTTTTCGGCGAGTTCCGCTACACTTCCACGTGAGGAG
>JAGLYV010000080.1 GCA_023131975.1 Candidatus Krumholzibacteriia bacterium
TCATGACCGCAAGATCACCGGTGTGTATCCAGCCCGCCTCGTCTATTGTCTCCGCCGTAGCCTCCGGTTTGTTGTAATAACCCCTCATCACCTGATATCCCCGGCAGCACAATTCTCCCTGTTCACCTAACGGGACTATCAGACCCGTCTCCGGAGAGATGATCTTGACCTCGGTATGAGGGATCGGAGGGCCTACTGTCGTCGTTCGCATCTCGAGCGACCCGTTGTACGGTGTCTGGGTGATCACCGGAGAGGTCTCCGTCTGCCCGTAGGCGATCGTGACCTCTTTCATATTCATCTCGTCGTTCACCCTCTTCATCACCTCGACAGGACAGGGTGCTCCCGCCATGATTCCCGTGCGCAGACTCCCCAGGTCGTAGTCACTGAAATTCGGCAGGGCAAGTTCGGCGATAAACATCGTCGGCACACCATGAAGGGCCGTACATCTTTCCTTCTCTACCGCCTCGAGGACCTTTTCCGGTTCGAAATATTCTCCGGGAACCACCATCGTAGCCCCGTGGGTGACACAGGCCAGATTCGAGAGGACCATTCCGAAACAATGGTAGAATGGGACGGGGATACAGAGCCTGTCCCTGTGACTGAACCTCATAGTCTCACCGACATGATAGCCGTTGTTCAGAATATTATAGTGCGTCAGGCTCGCTCCCTTCGGCATCCCTGTCGTTCCTGAGGTATACTGTACATTGATGATGTCATCGAAATCGAGTTCCCTGCGTCTCTTTTCGAAATCATCATCGTCGACACTCGTGCCAAGCGCCATGAACTGATCGGGAGAGAACATCCCCAGCTCTTCGCCTGTACCACCGATAAGGATGACGTTCTTCAGAAGCGGAAGGGTCTTTGAATCGAGTTTTCCCGGTTCTGAAGTCGCCAGCTCGGGCACGACCTCGTTCAGCATCTCCACATAGTTCGAGCTTTTGAACGTCGGAATGAGGATGAGAGACTGAACCTCCGCGTCCTTGAGTCCATACTCAAGTTCGTGTGTCCTGTAGGCAGGATTGACGGTCACCAGCACCGCGCCGATCAGAGCCGTGGCAAACTGTGCTATTACCCATTCGGGGTGGTTGGTCGCCCAGATGGCCACGCGGTCACCCTTTTTGACACCCAGCGCCATGAGACTTTTCGCTGCTTTTTTGCTGACTTTGTACAACTGCGCGTATGTGTATCTCTCGTCTCTCGGCACGAAGACGAGGGCTTCGTGATCAGGATATGTCCTGGCAATACGTTCGAACATCACGCCGATCGTCTCACCGATAAGAGGCTCGTCGGAGCCCACGAATATGTAACTCCTGCCGCCTCTGTGCATGCTGTAACGTTCTGTGCTCATGGTCAGCCCCTCTTTCGGCTAGTTACGGCGGCCAAGGGTGAACCGGTAGGATGGCGCGAAATATATGATCATGGCCGATAGCATGAAGACGATATCCTCGAGGATTTTTTTCCAGGCATAGGTCGCGCCGAAACCACACCCGCAGTCGAAATATACATCCATGAACGGGGTTCCCTCCCCATTCATTATATCGAACGTCCTGTATATGACCACCGCGATGAAGATCGCGTTCATGACGATAAACGTAAACGCAGATCCCCTCATGAAAATACCCGTCAGCAGGGAAAGGCTGCAGATTATCTCGACCCAGGGCAGTACGATCGCCATTATGTACAGGAGCGGGCCAATACCGATCACCCTGTACATCCTGATCTCATCGGCGAACATCAGGGGCTTGTCGGCCTTCTGAAAAGCAGCGTAGATAAATACTGCAGCGAGGAATATCCGGCATGCCAGGACCAGGTAGTCCTTCCAGCGGGCCGAACCCTCCTGGAGACCTTCCTTCCCCCCGAAAACACCATTTCCGTTTATGTATTCATTTATCGCCATAACGACCGTGATCCGTCTTTCTATTAATAGTGCATGCCGGTCTCAAGAGGAAGTCCGGCCTCGAGCCAGCCCTCAAGCCCACCCCTGAAAACGGTTATCTTCCTGTAACCGAGGGTGAACAACTCTCTCGCCAGAAGCTCGGAATCATCACAGTATGGGCCTGTACAGTAGATAGCGAATTCCTCATCGAATGAGAGATATGGGGTCACGGTATCCAGGTAACTGCCAAACTCGAAATAGTCGAAAAGTATCGCTCCCGGAACATGCCCCTGATCGTAGTCTTCGGCCGTCCTCGAATCGAGTACGATCCCTCCCCCATCGAGAAGTGACCTGAACTCATCGATCCCCACTATCCTTATTCCCTCGACCTCCTCCGTCTGGAACCCGTCCAGCACAGGGACTCCATTCATCTTCCTGAACGGATTTATCCCGTTCTCGGAAAACGCGTTGAACGTAAAGGCCGTTACGAAGGAAATCACCGTAAGGATGATCGCCTGAATTATTCCATATCTGATCCGTTCCATAGACTGGAATATATACCCAGTCTCTCTGGAAAGCAACCCGTCCCGCGAAAGTAACTGGCCTCGAAATTCGTCGCGTCGCGCCCGCGGGTATTCCAGAAAATCCTACACAATATTCGCCGTCTGCAATTATACTGACTGTCCGTGTCGGAAAGGACTGGAAAGAAAGAATGAAATTCATAAAACGACTTGAAAAGAAAATCATTCCATCGGTGAAAGAGATCATCTCGTCTCCATTCTGCTTCAGAGCTGTTCTGCCGGGAAACATTCATATACCGGGTATCGAAGTACCCGGGGAAGGCCCGCCCGGATCAGGGACCGGCGATCACGACCTGATCGAGTCGATTCGGACTCACGGGATCATCGAGCCACCTCTCATCATCCTCAGGGGCGGCGAAACCTGTATAGTCACCGGGCACCGGCGCCTCGCCGCCGCGGCAGGCGCGGGCATGACAGATACCGACATGCTCCTTATGGACATGGATATCCCCGAAGACGCCGTTCCAGCCCCGATCCTGAATATCTGGCTCGAATCGGCCAGCCGGGGAGCGGTTCTCTCCGACCTGGAGAGACTCCTGCTTCTGTCCGGGGCACAAACTCTTGCCGGACCGAACCTGGAAGAGATCATGCCCATTCTGTCCCATGCATTTGGACGGGACATCTCCACGACTTTCGCGGGAAGACTTCTCGCTCTCCTGGACATGCCTGCCCCCGTCAGGACCGCTTTGCATGACGGCAGGATAAAGACAGGCGATCTGCTGACACTCGGTTCGCATTCTTCGATCGACATCTATGAGGCAGCCACATTGCTCCTTGACGAAAAGATGAGCCGTGGTGGGATGAAGAAGGCTATAAGACTTGTCCTGTATCTCGCCGACCAGCACGGAAACGGGTGGAAGGCCGCCCTGGAACAATCGGATGACCCGACCCTGCCCCTGGCCGTCCGGCTTGGAAAAGCCTGTTATCCGCGCCTGGAAAAAGACAGGATGGAAATCGCGAAACTGATCGATAGCATGGGCCTCCCCGCGGAAGCATCGATCAATCCTCCGGACAACCTCGAGGGCGGAGGTTACACTTTGAATGTCAGAATACGTGACGAAGCCCGGTTTTCCGTGATTCTGGAAAAACTGACGGCCGCGCGATCAACCGGCACGATAGAAAGACTGTTGAATATTCTTAAAGGAAAATAAAAGGGGGATGCGTGTGGGGCTGAGCGTTCCGGGTTTACAACGTTCAACTTGATTACCGCATCCCCTGTAGATTGATACGTATCTGCCAGCTTTAAAGTTCCTGAAAAAATCAGTATCCGGCGGCCTTCCAGGTATCGATTTTCTTTCTGATCTTTGCCGCGTCAGGATCGTTCGGCACATACTCCAGATATATCTGATAGACTTCGAGAGCTCTTTTGTACACTTTGGAACTCTCGGCCAATCCGCCAAGCTCCTTGTAGACCCAGGGCATATCCCTGATCACCCTGTTCTCGTCCATTTTGATCAGCCTCTCCAGGGTGCTCGTCATCCTCGGCATATTATCCGTCCCCTTGTACGCCTGGTACATCACCGTCCTGAGCGCAAAATCCTCCGGCCTCCTCGTACTTATCAACTCCAGATATGTCAGCGCGGTGTAGAAATCCCGCGCGTTGAAAAAGAAGATCCCTCTCTGATAATCGAGTTCATCCTGGTTGATCAGCTTGCCGAGACCGGGAGAGGAAAGTATCTTCTCCCCGGCTTCGACCTTCCCGTTCACTGCCAGCACCCTGGCCAGCTGGAAAAACCCCCGCAGGTAATTCGTATCGAGGTCATAGGCGCCGAAGATCGATTCGGCAGCAGACTCCCCGTCTCCATTGAATGCCTGGGCAACGGCGCGTGAAAAGAAAAGTCCGGCATCGTTGGGACACTTCTCCGTGAGATGACCATAGAGCGCTGTGGCCCTTTCATAATTACCGGTGATCAGGGCGTCTTCTGCTTCGAGCATCATGGTGTACTTCTGGGGCAGAGCTCCCTCGAGTATCGACGGGTCTGCCATCACCTCGGTGATGACGCCGCCGAAGAATCTCAGATCATATGGTATGGCCCCACCGATCGCCCCGAGATTGATCGAGACCTGGGACGTAGCTATTTTCTTTCGCTTCAATATCCGCAAAAAATCGAGCAACACCCTGGTTCCCATCCTGCCTTCCGGATCCTGAGCCTTCTGTCCGAGGAAAAAACCAAGATCAATATCGATTATCGCGGTCTCATCCGGACCGACCTCAAGATCCTCGATATTGGAAAAGGTGACCGGGATCCCGCCTATCGTACCATTCACATGCTTTCCGTCAGATACGAAATCGGTGAGATTGGCCCTCGTGTAGGGTCGCTTTTCACAAAGTACATTCTTCAGATTATCCACCGAGCCGATCCCGACGGACCGTTTCGCGGGAAGGACCCATATGACTCTTTTAAAGAGTCCCGCTTTATGACCCAGGTTTACAGTCCCGCCCTGCTCGATGAAGCTGGCGATCTGATCGACTACAAGAATGTTCTTTCTCCTGAGATGATCTGCCGCGTTCTTGATCGTCTCCTCGTAACTCGGAGGAAACACCCTCATATCGTCCGAACTGTCTATATGTATCAACACGTCAGCCTTGCTGTCAGCTATCACCCACGACTGCAGTACTTCGGCATTCGTCTCAGAACGTGAGATCTTGTTTATCGGATCGTTCAGGGCTATGGGCGACTTGCCACTGCACCCAGCCAGCAGCACGAGCAGCATCACCGGCAAAAATATCGTCGCCTGCATCCTGCCTTTTTTCCAGAGTCTTACTGAATTCATATCTTCCTCCATCATAGTCCGACGTTTTTTCTCTAATGGGAAGTCCCTCTCTAGTTCATAGAAGTGGTAACAACCCTCAAGAACTGTGAATGATTAGAATATACTATAAGTCAGTCGAAAAAAAGATAAGAATACGGATTCTTGACACAGGCTACCGACCGGCTGTAACCTTCTGGAAAGAAATCCTGTCGATTGCCACGATACAAAGACCCATGAACCTGAGGAGACAGAAATGTTTCGCAGACTCGTCACGGACAATAGCTCCAGAATCATCTTTCTTGTACTGGACGGCCTGGGGGGAATAAGAAACGACGAATTCCCGATGACGGCCCTGGAAGCGGCGTCCACTCCGAATCTCGATGCCCTGGCCGCGAGCGCTGCCTGCGGGAGGTCCCTGCCGATATCGATCGGTGTCACGCCGGGAAGCGGCCCGGCGCATTTCGCCCTGTTCGGATATGACCCTCTCGCGCCGGAAAATGACGCTGGCAGGGGAGTGGTGGAAGTAACAGGCGTGGGGTTCGACCTTCACGATGACGACGTGGCTGTCAGGGGTAATTTCGCTACTATTGACGAACACGGAATCCTGACGGACCGCAGGGCGGGAAGAATCCCACACGAAGAAGGTATCAGGATATGCGGAAAACTGTCTGACAATATTCGGGAGATCGATGGGGTGAAGATCCTCGTCATGCCCGTGCGCGAATACCGTTTCGGCCTTGTCCTCAGAGGCGATGGCCTCTCCCCCGAAGTCAACGAGACCGACCCGCAAAAGACCGGGCTCAAGCCGCTGCGGCCCGAAGCCATGAACCCTGCTGCCGGGAAGACAGCGGATATACTCGACAAATTTATCAAAAAGGCAACGGAGGTCCTCGCGGACGAACCCGCGGCCCGGACGACCCTGTTGAGAGGAATCTCGAAAAAACCGTCCATAGAACCTTTCAACTCAAGGTATGGACTCAATGGTGCCGCCATTGCGGCATACCCGCTTTACCGGGGCGTCGCCAGACTCTGCGGCATGGAACTGATCGATACCGGGTTCAGCCCGGCGGAAGAATTCGAGACTGTGCGCTCGGCCTGGGACGGCGGACACGATTTCTTTTTCATCCATATCAAAAAAACGGATTCTTATGGTGAAGACGGAAATATCGAGGGGAAAAGAAAGGTCATAGAAGAGGTAGACGCGGCCCTTCCCATACTACTCGGTCTGAAACCCGATGTCATCGTCGTCACGGGCGACCACTCGACGCCCTGCGCGATGAAAGCTCATTCGTGGCATCCGGTGCCTTTCCTGATAGGGTCGGATACCTGCGGCAGAGACGACGTGGATTCCTTCAGTGAAGCTGCCTGTGACAGGGGTTCTCTGGGTGTATTTCCCGCATCCTCCATGATGGAACTCATACTCGCGAACGCGGGACGCCTGAAAAAATACGGGGCGTAGGAAAGCACAAGAAAATACCGGCCTCATACTTATTCCGTGAACTTCATACCGGCAATGGCCGCCTCCGTATCGTTCATATTGACGATTTCCTGGTCGCGGTCGCCGCCGGCATCGGTGGATACCTTTATCGCCCAGGCCTTGCCGTCATGTAAAAACATGACCCATTCCCAGAGACCAGACCCACTTTTCCCGGAACCGAGGGCATACCCCCACCGCCCGTAGGCAGAAAGCGCCATGTATTTACCGACCTGCAGGTCTTCCGCCCCGGCGATATGCATCTCATATTCCTGATTTGCTACGAGGAAGTCCGTCACCCTGTCATGGATATCCTGGAGAATGATCTCGACCCGGTGTGTCGGTTGCCAGGTCACCTCCACCTCGGAATATCCAGTCTCCGACCTCGAGGTCCACAGAATACGCCCGTTTCGAGCGCTCCCGGATCCTTCTTTCACCTCGAATCCTTCAGGAAGGTCCAGCTTGAAAGAGGGAGCGACGACATCGAATGTATATTTTTTATATACAGCCTGGAGGTTGAACGGGACCATATTTTCCTGTCTGTACCCTTCGGTCCCGGGCAGGATCGTACCGGTCGCCGCCTTCGATAGCGCTATTCCTTTCCGGATCGCGTTCTTTCCCGTCTCTATCACCAGATCGATATAGGACTGCTGCTTTCTCAATATATCCGGAGAAGAGACCATCCCCTGGCCGGGGACGACCCTGTCTATCCCCGTAGTCGCCAGCCTTCCCAGTATCGCCTTCCAGTTATCGAAATCGACACCCTGGTCACTCATGTTGGGATGATAGCCGTTACTGACGAGGCCACCCGCAAAAACGGTCCGCGTCCTGGGCACGGTGACGAAAACATCGCCTGCAGTATGCCCCGGTCCATCATAGTAGATCTCGGCCGAGATCCCGCCAAGGTCTACCACTGTCCGCCCGAGGACGAGAGAATCGGGCAGAGTCATCTTTACGTTGACCAGTTGCCTGTACGCCTGGGGCTTCTGATCACGGTAGTATGAGAGATAGATCGGCGTGTATTTTTCTATATCGTCCCTCGTCTCGCGGGTAGAGATGATGGTCGCTCCAACTCCCGCGAAAACGGAATTGCCCCACGTATGGTCGGGATGATAATGGGTGTTGACCACGTATTTCACGGGAACGTCCGTAATCGATCTGATCGCCTCGAGCAGTTCCTCCGCCAGCTCGGGTGTATACCTTGTGTCGATCACCATTACCGCTTCCGTGCCGATGATAAACCCCGAGTTTGCTCCGAGTCCATCCCCGGCGCCCGGGCCAGGCGCTATCCAGGCGTATACATCGTCCGCGACTTTAACGAGTCCGGTCTTTTCGAGATCCCCGTTCGCGCATCCTGTCAAGATCAGCGCTATCAACAGGCCCATACGGACTATGATCCTGTGTATCATTCCCGTGCTGCCTTCCCCGGCCCACTCCGGGCCGTACTGATAATATTCCATCTATTCGATCGGCTATGTCCCGATTACAATTGATACTATTCCATCAGTCCATCCTGCCGTGTCTTGATTATAGGGGAGATCGATGAATAAGTAAACGGGGACGGCAAATGCCGTCCCCGTAAATGAACCGGAAACTCTGACAGACAGGTCCTTAAACGAGAGCCTTGTCTATCCATTCCACAAAATAGTCTTTCGGCGCGGCGCCCGATATCGAATCGACTACCTCTCCACCCTTGAGCAATTTCAGGGTCGGGATACTCATGATACCGTACTTGATCGCGATATTCCTCGCCTCGTCGGTGTTGACCTTGACGAATTTTACCTTACCGTCATAATCGTCGGCGAGTTCCTCGATGACAGAGCCGATAGCCAGGCACGGTCCGCACCAGGGAGCCCAGAAATCTACTACCACAGGGACTTCACTATCGACGACTATTTCCTGAAAATCGTTTTCGCCTACGTGGGTTACCTTGTCACTCATCTTCTTTCCTCCTGTCGCCCTGGCAGGTTCCACACGTGCCCAGGCATTTAAGTACTC
This sequence comes from Candidatus Krumholzibacteriia bacterium, assembly GCA_023131975.1. Classification (GTDB taxonomy): domain Bacteria; phylum Krumholzibacteriota; class Krumholzibacteriia; order Krumholzibacteriales; family Krumholzibacteriaceae; genus JAGLYV01. The sequence continues at coordinate 8,684 of JAGLYV010000080.1, forward strand.
CTATTACATTTTTTTCCTTGAGCCTGTAATATACCTTCGGTACATCTTTCCTGCGCTCGACGATGTCGTTGAGCCGGAGATTCTTCAACTGCTGCGAGACCAGCGATTGTTTCAAGCCCGTATGAACACATATGTCCGAGACGGTCAATTCGCTTTCCGACAGCACATTGACTATCCTAAGCCTGGCAGGACTTGCAAGGACCTTAAGCATCTCTGCGTACCGGTCTATTTCGTCCTCTGACAGCGTCTTTCTTATGTTTTCACGATCCATGGCTCTCTCTTTTCGTTGCGCATTGTTATATTAGTATATATTAATATTATACTTTGTCAATAGGATTTTGTCGATTTTCTGCTGTTTTTTAAATTTTTTTTATAACCTGCTATATACCAAGGTGTTACAAGCTGTCTATGCCTGCAGGAGCATATGATCTCCCATTCTTCTTGACAACCTGACTGACTATAAATAAAGTCAGTTTGTGGAGTTTGACTGACCGGCCGCCGCTGGCCGGAGGTCGCTCCCCACCAGGTCATCGGGCCTGTCTTTCACGGGCTGTGTTTAAGGAGGTCGGGACATGTTGAAAGGGCTCTATATTGCTCTCGTTACGCCTTTTAACGAGGATAGTAGCCTGAACGAGGAGAAATTGCGCGAACTGGTTCGCTTTCATATCGATGCCGGTACCAACGGGTTGGTTCCGTGTGCCACTACAAGCGAAAACCCCGCGTTCTCCTGGGAGGAACATTTCAGGATCATCGAGATCGTCGTCGAAGAGGCCGCAGGCAAGCTCCAGGTAGTTGCCGGATGCGGAACAAACTCAACGACCAAATCTGTCGCTAACATCATCAAGGCAAGGGAACTTGGAGTAGACGCCGCGATGGTCGTCACTCCATATTACAACAAGCCGACGCAGGAGGGGCTTTACGCTCACTTCATGAAGCTCGCCGACGACGGCGGATTGCCGCTGATGCTCTACAACGTGCCCGGAAGAACCGGCCTGAACATGCAGCCCTCTACAGTTGAGAGAATCTGCGGGCATGAGAACATCGTCGCCATCAAAGAGGCGAGTGGATCGATCGAACAGATGTCCGAGATCATCGGTCTCTGTGGAGACAGGATCACTCTGCTGTCCGGCGACGACACGATGACACTGCCTGTTCTCTGTATCGGGGGCAAGGGCGTCGTCAGTGTCGCGGGCAATATCGTACCGAAGGACATACTGGCAATGATATCGGCCTGGGAAAATGGAAATATCGAAGAGGCACGAAAATTACATTACAAGCTCTTCCCTCTCTGCCAGTCGATGTTCATAGAGACAAACCCCATGCCTGTAAAAGAATCGATGAACATGCTCGGCATGGGCGTGGGTGAGGTAAGACTTCCCCTGGTAGGCATGAAACCTGAGAACAGGATCAAGCTGGCCAAAGCCCTTGAGGCTTACGGCCTCGATGTCGTCAAGCCTCCAGCCGGAGCCTGAACGGGCTGAGCCGAAAGGAAAGCGATGACAAGGGTAATACTTACCGGAGCCCTGGGCCGGATGGGCCGGATGATAGCCGGTGAGATCGCGAGTGATGAGTCGCTCTCCGTTACAGGATGTGTCGAAGCGCCCGGGCACCCGGGCGTCGGCACAGAGGTCGACGGGATCAGGGTCGTGTCGTCTCTCGAAGAGATCATAGAAGACGGTGACCTCGTCGTCGATTTCACCTGCCCCGAAGCGGCCATGGCACACGTCGCCGTTTGCGCCGCAGCTGGCAGGCCTTTCGTCTCGGGCACGACCGGCCTGACGGAGGAACAGCTCGAAACAGCCATGGATCTCTCCGCGAAGATCCCGATCATGATCAGCCCCAACATGTCGGCCGGGGTGAACCTTCTTTTCAAGATCGTCCAGGAAGTAGCCGCGGCCCTTCCCGATTTCGACGCCGAGATCGTGGAGATCCATCACAATAGAAAGAAGGATTCGCCGAGTGGTACCGCCACTAAGCTGGCCGCGAATATTGCTTCGGTACACGACAGTTACAACACGGTCTATGGCCGCAAGGGATTCGTCGGGGAACGCCCCAAGAACGAGATCGGCATGCATTCCCTGCGCGGAGGCGATGTCATCGGTGAACACCAGGTGATATTCGTCGGCGAAGGGGAGAGGTTTGAACTGACCCACAGGGCCCACTCGAGAAGGACCTTCGCGAGAGGTACACTGCGGGCGATAAAGTTCATGGCCGGACAGAAGCCGGGATTCTACTCGATGAAGGATGTGCTGGGGCTGTGACGCGAATCGGGTCTACCGGAATAACATAAAAGTCTGAAAGAAGTCCCGTGACCATCTGGCCACGGGACTTTATTTATTATAGATGATCCCGCCCACACAACATTCCACCCACCCTCACATGATCTGCCGAACCTTACAGATTAAAACATACTACTCTCGGCTCGGTCATCTCCTGCAGGGCAAACTTGATCCCTTCGCGGCCGAGGCCACTGTTCTTCACTCCACCAAAGGGCATCATGTCGATCCTGTAATCGGATGAATCGTTGATGACGATCCCGCCGACCTCTACTTCATTGATCGCCTTGAACGCCTTGTCGATGCTGCTCGTGAATATTCCAGCGTGGAGTCCGAAATCGACATCGTTCGCCTTCGCGATGGCCTCGTCGAGGTTTTCGACCGGATAGAGATTCACCGTGGGCGCGAAGGCTTCCTGCTTGTCGATCGTCGATCCGGCAGGCACGTCGGCCAGCACGGTCGGATCATAGATGGAACCATTCCTGGTGCCACCGACCAGCACCCGCGCGCCCTTCGCGACAGCGTCGTTCACCCATTTCTCGATCCGCTTGGCCTCGCCTTCGTTGATCATCGGACCCATATCGCAGTCCTCTTCCATTTTCGGCCCGACCTTGTACTGCCTGGTGCGCGATACGAACAAGGTCTCGAATTTCTTGTAGATCTCTTTTTCTATGTAGATCCTCTGCACGCCGATGCAGTTCTGCCCGGCCGCCCAGAAGGCCCCCGACACACTGTTCTCAACGGCCTGATCGAGGTCACAGTCAGCACAGACGATGACAGGAGTGTTCGATCCGAGTTCCATCCCGATCTTCTTCAGCCCCGCCTTTCTGACGATCTCCTGCCCGGCCTCCACTCCACCGGTGAAGCTCACCATGCGCACGCGTGGATCGGTGACAAGGGCATCTCCGATCTTCGCGCCATATCCAGTGACGCAGTTCAGGATGTTGGCGGGAAGCCCCGCTTCCATCATCGCCTCACAGAGCTTGAGAGCTGAAAGGGGGGTGACGGTCGCCGGTTTCAGTACGACCGAGTTTCCTCCGGCTATCGCCGGCCCCAGCTTGTGCGCGACCAGGTTCAGCGGATCGTTGAATGGAGTGATAGCGGCGATCACGCCGATCGGGAACCTGAAGTAATATCCCTGCCTGTTCTCCGAACCTGGGCTCGAGGAAAATGGTATCGTCTCACCGACCACCCTCCTGGCCTCCTCGGCCGAGATCATTATTGTCTGGGCCGCGCGGGCGGCCTCCTTGCGAGCCTCGCGGATCGTCTTGCTTCCCTCCATCGCGATCGTCCTGGCAAAATCCTCAAGATTCGCCTCGATGATATCGGCCGTCTTCCTGAGGATCGAGATCCTCTCGTGGACGGGCAATGCGCGATTTACCTTGTACCCTTCGACCGCCGCCGTTATCGCGGCGTCGATATCTTTCGCCGTACCACTCGGCACGGTATCGATAACGGTATTATCGAGAGGATCTTTCACATCTATCGTGTCGCCCGAGCCTACCCATTTTCCACCAATCAACATCTTCATATCGTGTACCATTCCTTCCTGCTACTCATCGCGCCGTGACAGGTCATGAGACTTCGGCGCGAGATAGTCTGTCGAATACCTAGCTGGTCATCCCATGGATCGCCAGAAGATCTATAAGCAGCGAATATCCCGTTTCTTTCCTGCCCGCGCCCGGTCCCACTATCGTGACGTCGCCAAGCAGATCGGTATCGAAAGTCAGAGCGTTCATGGCACCGCCCACTGATGCGAGCGGGTCGGTGACTGCTACTTTCTCCGGCTTGACCGAGGCAGAGACACCCGTGGCGGTCTTAACGACCTTGCCGATCAGCTTCCATCTCATCCCCTCAGCTTTCGCCTTTTCTATATCTTCGAGAGTGATCGCCGTGATTCCGGTCCTGTCTACATCGGCCGTAGAGATCTCGGCGCCCATCACGCTCTTGGCCAGGATGACTACCTTCGCCAGCGCGTCGAATCCCTCGACGTCTGCCGTCGGATCGGCCTCGGCGAACCCGAGTTCCTGGGCCTCCTTGAGCGCGTCATCGTAGCTTTTGCCAGTCTCCATATTGGTCAGGATGAAGTTCGTCGTTCCATTGAGGATGCCACGGATCTCCCTGATATCGCATCCCGCGAGACACATTTCCCCGAGATTCAGAACGGGTGTGCCAGCTACTACGGTTCCTTCGTAGCGGAAGAATACATCCTTCTCCGCGGCGAGCGCGGCGATCTCCTTGAAGAAGAGTGCCGTCGGGCCCTTGTTCGTCGTCACCAGATGCATGCCACCTTCCAGCGACGCCCTGAAATGACTATTGGCCGGTTCACCTGTCTTGATATCGGTATATGACACTTCAACGACCGCGTCCGCGTCGGCCTGTTCGATCGTCTGAAGAGCATCGAGACCCGTTGTGGCCCCGGGATACTCGGAGATCTTTCCGTCCTTCGCCAGTTCGAGAAGCTTTGCCAGATCGAGCCCGTTGTTATCGAGAGCTGACCCTTTCGTGAAATCGCTTACGGCAACCACGCTGAACTCGTAGTCGTACTGCTCTTTCAGAATGTCTTTTTTCTCGAGAAGTATCTCGGCCAGTCCCTGGCCCACCACTCCGAATCCTATAAATGCTAGTTTCTGCATCGTTTCCTCCCTGCCAGGACCATCACGCCCCGCCATGTAAAAGTGGGTTTATTCAATTCCTGCTATACCTTCATCTGCAAAAATCCAAGATACGAAGTATGCACTACGGTACTCAAATTGTCGATGAATGTTTTTGCAATATTTTGCCCGAAAATATACCATCTGGGACAGAATCGGCGTTCCCGCGTGGCTCCGGGCACGGCTTTACAGTTTCGGGGTTGGCTTCATGGCCCCGGGCACGGCTTTGTCGAAAGGAAATGATATGAAACTGGCGCTTGTTCAACACAGAGTATCAAAAAACAGGGACGAGAACCTTGCCCGGGGCCTGTCGGCGTTCGAAGACGCTGCCCGCACCGGGGCTGAGATCGTCGCCTGGCCAGAACTGTCATTCAGCTGGTTTCTGCCCCAGAACGCCGCCGCAGGCGACGTTTCAACACTGGCAGAGACGATTCCCGGTCATACTACCGACAGTTTCTGCGAACTGGCCGGCCGTCTCGGCGTGGTCGCCGTTATCAATCTCTTCGAAAAAGATGGAGACAGGACTTTCGACACGACCGTCGTGATAGACTCAGACGGATCGATAAAGGGGAAAAACAGGATGGTCCACGTCACCGATCTTCCCTGTTTTCTCGAGAAGGGATATTACACTCCGGGAGACCTCGGTGCCGGCGTCTTTGACACCTCGGCCGGCAGGATCGGTATAGCCATCTGCTACGACCGCCATTTCCCCGAATATATGAGAGCCCTCGGGCTCAAGGGCGCGCAGCTCGTGATCGTCCCACAGGCCGGGGCGGTGGGTGAATGGCCCACTGGACTGTTCGAGGCGGAGCTCCAGGTGGCATCTTTTCACAACGGCTACTTCACCGCTCTTTCCAATCGTGTCGGCAGGGAGGACTGCCTCACCTTCGGTGGCGAATCGTATGTCGCGGGGCCAGACGGCAGGGTGCTGGCAAGAGCGCCAGAACTCAAGGAGACGATCCTCTACTGCGATATTGACTACGGAGAACTCGACAGGTGCAGCGCGAGAAAATACTTCATCCCGAGCCGTCGACCGGAGATCTACCCCGACCTGTAAATCGAGCGGGGGGGTGATGATTTTTCCTTCTACTTTTAATTGAGAGTGGGGAAAATGTCATCAGCCTCGTCGCGAGTTTCGCAGCGCGCCATCGGTGTAGCTGAATATTTTGGGATGTTCATGGCGCGCGAGGACTGTCTGAGCAGGAGGCTGATGCATTTTCTCCATGCGAGAACTGTCTGAGCAGGAGACTAATGACACACCCCCCCCCACAGAGAAACTAGTCCTTTTTGATCCGCACATTCCCGTTGATAGTCCTGATCTTTATCGTATGTTCTCCGCCATCGACTTCGCCGGTGCCGTAGATATATTTCCTCTTCTGCCCCCATCGCCTCTTCCATTTCTCTGTCTCTTCTATCTGGATAGGAAAATCGGAGATGATCTCGCATTTTTTGCGGCAATTCTTCGTGTATGCTATCTCGACATCGAAATCTATCGAAAGTCCGTCGGGAAGAATGATCTCTACATCCCCACCCATCGATTTGATCCGGACATCCCTTTTGCCTTCGGCAGGATCACCGACCATTCTCACCGTCACATCGCCACCCATCGTCGTTGCCACGACCCAACCATCTATGCTGTGGATCTCGATGTCCCCACCCATCGTCTTTGCTTTGACATACTCGCCGGCACTCTCAACAGTGATGTCTCCGCCCATAGTATGCGCGTCGACGCCCTTCGGAGCCTCATCGATATCGATGTCGCCACCCATCGTACTCACTTTGACCTTTTTGGCCCGCTTCACATCGACATCTCCACCCAGGGTCCTGGCCTTTATCTCTTTGCCTTCATAATCGAGGTTCAGGTCTCCACCCAGAGTCGAGATGCTGATCTCGTCATCATCTTCCCGTTTCGATCTCCTGGTGGACTTCCTCTTTTTTACGCCGTCATAAGTAACGTCTCCGCCCATCGTGCTGCCCCTGAGATTTCCCACAACGTCATTGATCCTCACGTCACCGCCGTACGTCTTTACCTTTCCATCCAGTTCGGAATCACTGATCCTGATGTCCCCACCCATCGTCGTCACGTTCGCCTCTCCGATCAAACGGCTGAACTCGATATCCCCACCCATAGTCTTTCCGCTGATCTTTCCCTCGACTTTCTCGATCTCTATGTCGCCGCCCATAGTATCGAACTTTATGTCCATCTTCGAGGGTACCTTTAAATAAACTTTTGTGTCGACTCTCGCCCGGCGAAACTTCCTGTCGAAGCGGAGACGTATCCTGAGCCCGGACCTGGTCCTGTCGAACTCGTGCTCCACGTCTTCCATATTGCGCCCACTGATGACGATCTCTACTTCCACATCGTCTCTGTCAGAACCGACGACGACGATGTCGCCGCCTGTCTCGATGTCGAGTTCGATCAGATCTCCCGGTTTGAGATCGAATTCCTCGGTAATGACTTTCTCTTTGTAGGTTCTTCTTTTCGATGCGGCTGAGAGGTCGGCCGACATCAGCAGTCCGACCAATAATACAAATAACGTCAAAACAATGATCTTTTTCATTTCGGCTTCTCCTTCGGTAATCGGTATACACTGAATACGCTTTTACACTCTTTTTGTTTCAGCTTTTCCATCCCTCCTGTTATTGTTAATAGTGAAGCCGTTGAGCGGCCTTCCGGCTGAAAGAAAACAGGATGGAGAAGTTGGAATGAACAGGAAGATCCGAGTGGAGCTTGCCCAGGCAAACCCGGTAGTAGGCGACCTTGAAGGAAATGCCGCTATGATGGAAGCCTGGATAGCCGAAGCAAAGGCCAGGGGAGTCGATCTCCTCGCGTTTCCAGAACTTTCCATATGCGGTTACCCCACAGAAGACCTGCTCCTGAAACCGTCATTTCTCGAAGACTGCGAAAAGGCCCTCGTCCGGGTAGCGAAACTTGCCAAAGGAATAATCGTCATAGCCGGCGCTCCCGAATCGCCCGGAAAGGGTACGGGGCCACTTTACAATACCGCCGCCATACTCTCGAATGGAAAAATAGCGGCCAGGTACAGAAAGATCCATCTGCCGAATTATGGTGTATTCGACGAAAAACGATATTTCACTGCCGGCACAAAGCCCCTTGTCCTGAGAATCGGCGACATATCGATCGGTGTCAGTATCTGTGAGGACGTCTGGGTCGACGACGGCCCGACCGGAACGCAGGTCAGCGAGGGAGGGGCCGATCTTATCGTGAACATCTCCGCCTCACCCTATAGCAGGGGCAAATGCCGTGAGCGGGAAAAACTTATGCGTAAACGGGCGAAGGAACACAGCGTCCACCTCTGCTATGTCAATCTTATCGGGGGGCAGGACGAACTGGTCTTCGACGGCAGCAGTGTAATATGCTCTCCCGAAGGAAAAACGATTGCGAGAGGACGGCCGTTCGGTGAAGAATCGATCGTTGCGGACATACCGGTCCACCATGGCCACAAGCCCTCCTCCAGGCAAAGAAAAGTCGCGAATAGAGGCTCCGGCAATACTGCCACGACTATTGAAGGTTCGGTCGATTTTGCCGATCTTCCCCCTTTCAGGGACCGGAGAAAAACCGCTCCGAAAAGGCTCTCGCCGACTATGGCGGAACACCTGGCCCCATCGGAAGAGATCTATGAAGCTCTCGTGACGGGCACCCGGGATTATGTCGAGAAAAATGGATTCAGGGGAGTGGTCCTCGGCCTCAGTGGTGGTATCGATTCGGCGTTGACCGCGGCTGTCGCCGTAGATGCCCTCGGCCCCGACAGGGTCAAGGGAGTGACCATGCCCTCTGGTTACACCTCAAGCGCGACCCTCAACGACGCGAAGAAACTGGCGACGAATCTGGGCATCTCCCTTTATGAACTTCCGATAGGCACGGTATACGATTCATACCTTTCCCTTCTTGGAGGGATTATCCCGAAGGGACCCATCAGTATCACGGAAGAAAACATCCAGGCCAGGATAAGAGGCAACCTTCTGATGGCATTTTCCAACCACTTCGGATGGCTCGTCCTTACCACCGGAAACAAGAGCGAGATCGCCGTGGGATATTGCACCCTTTACGGTGATATGGCCGGCGGATTCGCCGTTCTGAAAGACGTTCCGAAGACCCTCGTCTTTACATTGAGCCGCTACCGGAACAGGGTCGCCGGCAAGGCGTTGATCCCGTCATCGACAATTAGAAGAAAACCTTCCGCGGAGCTGCGCCCGGACCAGTGCGACCAGGATTCCCTCCCCCCTTACGACATGCTGGACCGTATCATCGAACTCTACGTCGAGCATGACATGTCACTCAGACAGATAGTGGCGGATGGCATCAAACGCAAAACCGCGCTGGACGTTATACGCATGATAGACAGAAACGAATACAAGCGCAGACAGGGACCACCGGGAATCAAGATCACCCCAAAGGCCTTCGGTCGCGACCGCAGGCTTCCCATCACCAACAGATACAGGAATCGCTGAATCAGATTTTCGTCTGGAATTAAAACTTCGTGCCGTCCTTTATGACGGTCCCTTTCGGAATGACGATGATCCCGTCTCTTACATATATCCTGCCATCTGGATCGTCGTGGTTGCGGTATTTCTTTATATTCCTGAGAACGACTTTTCGTCCGATCCTTACATTCGTGTCGATTATCGCCCTGCGGATGAATGTGCCCGGCCCGATACCCATGCGGGGCTTGTTCTTTGAGGCTGCTCCGGGGGGGTCGTACGCGTCCGCGCCCATGACCAGCGAATTCTCTATGGTCGCTCCCGCCCCTATGACCGAACGCAGGCCGATGATCGATTTTTTTATTACAGCCCTGTCGATTATACACCCCGCGTTCAGGACAGAACGCGAGACATCGCCCCGGTTGACTTTCGATCCCGGCAAAAATCTCGGATGGGTGTACAGGGGGAAACTCGCGTCGAAAAGGTTGAATTTCGGCTCGATGGAGATGAGATCCATGTGTGCGTCGTAAAAAGATTTGATCGTCCCGATATCCTCCCAGTACCCGTTGTAGAGATAAGCTCCAACCTTTCCGGCATCGAGAGCCTGCGGGATGAGCTGTTTGGCAAAATCTATTATGTCCGGATTGTCCTGCAGTACTTTTTTCAGAACATCCAGCTTGAAGAGATAGATTCCCATCGACCCGAGATACGGCCTTCGTCTGGCCTCTGCCGCGCTCAACCCGAGGCCCCTCGTGTCTGTCTTCATCTTGAGCAGGTTCGCGCCCCGGGGCTTCTCTCTGAACTCTGTGATCCACCCACCATCATCGGCCCTGAGTATGCCGAATGCAGGGGCCCGCGAAGCATTGACCGGACTTACGGCGATACTTATATCGGCATCTCTCTCCCTGTGAGCCCTGGCGAATTCCCGGTAATCCATTCTGTAAAGATGATCGCCCGACAGGATGAGGACATCCCTGGAAGGCCCCCCGCTGAGATGCGGAATAGCCCGTCTCACCGCGTCAGCCGTCCCCTGAAACCATCCGGTCGAGACCAGTGTCTGTTCGGCGGCCAGGATCTCGACAAATCCACTGCTGAACGTGTCGAAACGGTAGGTCCTGGAAATATGCTGGTTAAGCGAAGCTGAGTTGAACTGAGTCAGTACATATATCCGCTCTATTTCCGAGTTTATACAGTTACTCACCGGAACGTCTATCAACCTGTAATTCCCCGCAAGCGGTACGGCCGGCTTCGACCGGGACCTTGTCAGCGGAAACAGCCTCGTTCCTCTACCTCCACCAAGGATTATCGCGGTGATCTCTTCCAAAACTTTTTCTCTCCGTCCGGGTGGGCCGGGGCCGGGCCCCGGTCCATCCAAAAATCATCCAGTGATCCGCCAGCCCGGAAAGTAACCGGACCATGGCAGCTTATTCTACTTCAGTTCTATCTCGTTGACTTCCCCAAACTCTGAAAGGGGACGGTCGAACTGATCCTTGTCACCGACGACGAGGATAGTCAGCTTGTCCATATCGAGATATTTGAGGGCCGCGGCCTTTATGTCTTCGACAGTCAACGCGGCGTACCTGGCCATATCTTCTTCAGGAGTATTCAACGGCCTTCCCTGGAACTGCAGGTTGATCAACCTCCGCACCATTCCGGCCTTTGAGTCATAGTCGAAGATCTGGCTGTTGAGAAACGAATCGACAGCTTTCCTGAGTTCCTCTTCCGTAGGCCCGTCTGTCTTCATCCTCTCGATCTGGTCCAGGATCACCTGGAGAGCCCTGCTGTACTCGCCCGCTGAAGTCTGGGCGAAGGCACTGAAGACTCCGACCGCGAATGGATCGGAACTGTACCTCGACCTTGCCGAGTAGGCGAGTCCTCTCTTCTCACGGACCTCTGTCGTTATCCAGGAGGTAAACGATCCCCCGCCAAGGATAAAGTTCATGATCGTGACCGCGCACTTGTCGGGATTCTTCGAGTTGATTCCGAGATGCCCCAGGTTTATATAAGCCTGGCTGATATCCTTGTAGATATAGTTCACGGTCGGATCGGGACTGCCGCCAGTCTCCGGAACCTTCGGGATATTCACTTCGCCCTGCTCCCATCCGGTGAACGCCTCACTTATCAGCTTTTCGATCTCAGGTTTGGTGACATCACCACTGATACCGATAATGGCATTGTTCGGAACGAACCAGGTGTCGTGAAAAGATACAATATCATCCCTGGTCACTGACGATACCGATGCCTCTCCCGTCTCCCAGCTGTACGGATGGTCCCCGTACAACAGTTTGTTGAACTCCCTGTTGACGATGTCCCCCGGCTGGTCGTTCTTCCTTCGTATGTCCTCGAGCATATCGTCTTTCTTCTTCTGTATCTTTTCCTCCGGGAAGGAGGGATTGGTAACAACGTCGGCGAGTATGCCCAGAACGTTTTCCAGATCTTTCTTCATGCAGTTGACAAAAACGCTCGTACTGAGGTTTCCCCCGAAGAACTCGACCTGCGCGGGCAGGAATTCGAGCTCGTCGTTCAGCTTGTCTGCCGGCCAGCTCTCGCTGCCTCCGTTGCGCATGACCCAACGGGCCAGTTCGTTCAGTCCGAATTTTTCCTTTTCGGGAAAATAGGTCTTGAAAAGGATCACAATATTTACCGTGGGAATCTCGTGGTCCTCGATCATGAAACCCTTCATCCCGTTAGGAAAGGAAATATCCATCACCTCGGGAACCTTGACTTCGAGGTCGGGATACTTGAGTTTGCTCGGGTGCTTTCTTCCTGCCGTCAACGGCGCCGCGAGCATAACGGCAAGGACTGTCACAAGGACAGGAATGAGGATCTTTCTTTTCATCGTCATCTTTCCTTTCCGGTCTTATTCCTTGACCGCGCCAGACGCCTTTACGCGTTCCCAGAGCTCCATCATATATTCCTTCGCTTCGGCTTCCGACCTCATGCTCTGGAATTTCTGTATGATCTCCATCTGTTCGTCCTGCGGCAGGCCCATGAGCCATGCCTTGATGGCTTCCTGGTCGACTTCATCCCCCACTTCCTCCCCTTCTTCTCCCTCTTCCTTTTCGATCTTCACTCTCCAACCGACCGTCCGGTTGCTCTCAATAAGGTATTTTTCCGCTACCGTCATCAGGTCCTCGGCGGTGACTTCCTTCACCATATCATACATCCGGAACATCGCGCGCCAGTCTCCAAGAAAGATCTCGCCCGTAAGCACGGTAAACGCGATACCGAGATTCGATCCGAGCTGCTGGACCTTCTGCGTTTCGAGCTGGTTTAAGATCCGCTGCAGCTCCCTGTCGGTCACCGGCTCGGTCTTGAGCCTTTCGATCTCTTCGTAGATCGCGGCCTCGACTTCCTCAAGCGTGTGAGGATGCCTGGGCTCGGCGGTGAACATCAGGAGGTTGTCGTATCTCTCGCCCGGCCCCGTGTATACTCTTACGGGATCCGCCGTGAGTTTCTGTTCCTCGAATATCGACTTGTACAGCCTTGAGGTCCGGCCACCGGCCAGCACGCTGGTCATGACGTCGAATACTAACGATTCCGGGTCGGGATGGATCGGCTTGTGATAACCGATCATCAGTTTCGGATTGGCATCGTGTTCGATTATGAGTCGTCTTTCGCCCTTCTGCTCCGGTTCCCTCGTCTCCAGGGGAGGCGGCGGGTCCTGGGCCGGGACCGATTCAAAATATTTCTCAGCCATTTTCCTGACGGTCTTTACATCCACATCGCCGACTACAATGGCGGTCGCGTTGTTCGGAGCGTAGAACGTCTTGTGATATTCGGCGAGTTCCTTCCTGTCGATCGTCTGGATATCACTCATCCAGCCGAGGACGGGCCACTTGTAGGGACAGGCGGTGAACGCCACCGAGTTGAACGCCTCATCGAGCACATCGTCGGGATCGTTGTCGGCCAGCCGCCGCTCTTCCATGACGACGTCTCTTTCGATCCAGAACTCCCTGAAAATGGCAGAATCCATACGGTCGGATTCCATCGTCATCCAGAGTTCGAGCCTGTTTGATGGCAGATAGACGAAGTAGACGGTAAAATCATAGGAAGTCCCCGCGTTGAGCATGCGGGATCCATTGTTCATATATGTCTCCCACAATTCGTTGTTCACAACGAACCGGGAGCGCTGCTCGTCCGTCAGCCTTACGATCTCTCCCCATGCCTGCTCGTATTCCAGGTACATCTCGAGATAATCGACACCGTCTCTCTCAAGGAGGTATTTTCTCGAGGTAAGCTCTTCGGGAAGGCTCTCCATCGCCCGGATCTTCTCTACCAGAACAATATTCTGTGTATATTTGTTGGTCCCGGCTTTCTCTGTCTCCTCATCGGAAAAACCTGTGATGATGGTCTCGCGAAACTCCTTGAACGCTTCGAACCGCCATTCCCCCATCTGCCTGCGAAGAACGATAGTCTTCTCGCCAAGCTCATCGGTTTTCTCTATATATGGGATCTCTTTCTTATAATTGGTCGTTCCCATCATCTTCGTGCCTTTGAACATCATGTGCTCGAGAAGATGGGATATCCCCGTCACGTTGGGCCATTCATTCGCCGACCCCACGTTGAATACTATAGCGCAGAACGCCACCGGGGCTTCATGCCTCTCGACGACCAGGAATTTCATCCCGTTGTCGAGTTTGAACTCGTTGACCTTTTCCTCCAGCGTCTGGCACTGACCCCCTGGCTGAACCAGCAGAATGGTGAACAAGATCACCAGGGCCGACAGGAAAAGACTCCTTCCTTTTCTGAGCATCCTTCCTCCTTCCAGGAATACCTTGCCATGTCTTTCGTATTATCGCCGGACCGAATCAGAGTGCCGACGCAGGGGGAGATTCTATCAGGCAGTTCCCGGTCTTTCAAGCAAAATGCTCGACCCCCGGGCCGGGCACGGGATATCGCCCGATAGCAGCCTAATCAGCTTGATTGGACCGCATCTCTGTGCTAACTTCAACGGGCTTAATGAGACCCGGGTATCGGAAGGACTTTCCTGGAAGGGATGAATGACGAGATGAGAAATAATATAAGATCAAGATATATCCATCTGCTGGCTATAACGGCCTTTCTGGCCGCTGGAATACCGGCATCGCCGTCAGTGGCTTCTTCGGACCTTATCGACCCTTACTGGCAACAGAAGGCAGACAACGCGATCAGGTGTGCCCTGGACCCCGAGACGCACATGCTGACCGGATCGAATGTCATAACATACACCAACAACTCCCCGGACACGCTGGACGCATTCTACCTGCATCTCTATCCGAACGCCTTCCGGGAAAAGACCACTCCCCTTGTCGAGGATCACTTCCAGGATACATGGGCCATTCTTGTCGGCCTGACCGGTTCGGCACGCGGCTGGATGGATATCACCAGCCTTGCGGTCAACGGGGACAGTATCTCGTTCGATGTTGACGGGACGATCCTGAACGCGGCATTCCCCAGACCTCTTCTTCCAGGCAGAACAGTATCGATCGAAGTCGATTTCTCTGAGCTTGTGAGAAAAAAACTCGGCAGGTCCGGCTTCCTTGGGGACCACTACGATCTGGGCCAGTGGTACCCGAAGATGGTCGTGTACGATGACCTCGGCTGGCACCCCGATCAGTTCAGAAAAGGAGAGTTCTACGGTGAATTCGGCGATTTCGACGTCGAGATCACGATTCCCGCCGAATTCGTCATCGCTTCCACCGGCATCCTCGTCTCCGGTGACGCCGGATGGGAAAAGGCTATGGCCGCCGGGGAAAAAGCCGGAGAGACCGGCGAACATACCGGAAAAGCAGAGGACTCCATCACATACGGACCCGCGAAAACAGTGAAGTTCAGGGCTGAAAACGTTCACGATTTCGCCTGGTGCGCGGACCCCGAATTTGCCATGGAAAAGGCCGAATACAACGGATACGAGATCCGGGCTTTTTACCGGAAATGGAACAGCTCGTGGGCCGACTCTGCTCTCGCCAGGGGAATCCGCTGTATGAAATGGCTGGAAGACTTCGCTGGTCCATACGGATATCCACAGATCAGCATCGTCGATGTCCCCAGCGGCGGCGGGATGGAATATCCGATGCTCGTGATGAACGGCTCGGCCGACGAAGACCTCATGCTTCATGAACTCGGCCACAACTGGTTCTACGGGATGCTGGCCAACGATGAACGTGAAGAAGCCTGGATGGACGAGGGTATGACAAACTACCAGACATACCTTCACCGGGAGACAGAATCGGGCCCCTATGGGGGCGAGGACGAACAATTATTCATGTCGTTCTTTAAACCACGCAAGATATGGGACAGCCTCTCCCGGGAAGTCATCTACTACCATCGCACCGGATTCGCCGAGCGCGTCGCCACGCCCTATCATGAGTTCAGGAACTGCGGACGCACGATGGTCTACACGAAGGGTATGCTCTTCATGAGAGCTTTGCGTTATCACGTGGGAGACGCTGATTTTCGCAGAATAATGCATGCATACTTTGAAAAATGGAAATTCAAACACGTCGACGAGGACGCGTTCCTCGACGTATGTGAGGAGATATCCGGACAGGACCTCGGGGAGTTCTTTATACAATGGCTCCACTCCACGAAGAACTGCGATTACAAGGTAGACCGTTTCAAAGTATCAAAATCGACTGACGGATTCACCGCCGATGTCAGGGTGAAACGGAAGGGCGAGATGATGATGCCCCTTACCCTGGCTTTCCGGCTCAAAAACGGTAACACGGTCACGGAGAAGGTCGACGGCATGCCGCGCGAATCCGAAAACACCTTCACTTTCCCTGTAGAACCTGTCTCGGTGGCTATCAACCCGGATAACGAGATCCTCGATATCTATCTCCAGGACAATTTCTCTCCACGGAAACGCGAGCTGAAGCTGGAGTTGCTTCAGGGTGGTTACTATCCATCAGACGCCTACCAGTTTACGGTGATGCCGCTCGGATATTATAACGATATCGACGGGGGCAAAGCCGGATTGCGACTGAAGGGCAGCTATGACGGTATCTACAGGAATTTTACGCTCCAGGGGTTTTACGGATTCGAAAGTGGAGAGGTCGACGTCTACGGTTCTTTCGAAAACCCTCTGCCCTATTTCGGCAGAGAAGCCGACTGGAAAATTGACGGATACTACAGGGAGGGCAGGCAGGGAGCGAGCCTCTCGATCTTCAAGACGAGACGCAAACATCTTTCCCAGCCTATTGCAAAACGATACACGCTCCGCCTCGGCTATCAGGAACTCACCGATCCCGCCTACGTATATCCCGGCATGTATGAAGAGGGAAAGAATATCAAAGCATCCCTCCTCATAGCCTCATACCCGAAGACCGATATATTCAACACTTCTTTCTTTCTCGGGCTCGACCGGTCGTTCTATGGCAGTGACTTCAACTACGAAAAATTGACCTTCAGCGCCAGAATATGGCCTTCCAGACACTGGCCCCTGCCTTTCGAACCGAGGATGAGACTGTTCTTCGGTAGAGCTACTATGGACCCCCCGCTTCAGGAGATGTTCAACCTGGCAGGAGCAGGCCCGGTCGACAAGGAGGACTTCTTCTGGTTGAGGAGCAGAGGCGCTTTCCCGGAAGACTACTACAACAATTTCCATGTGGCTGGAGATGCTAACCTGCGCGGCTATTTCGATGGAGATTTCAGTTTCAGATCTATCGTATCGTCAAATATCGAGATAAAGCTTCCCTTCCTTCCTGTGGGCAAGAGACTCTCAAATATCCTGCGGCCCGAGCTGTACATCTTCTACGATTACGGCAAGGCCCTCGGGGAAGATCCGCTTGAGGCACTTCCCACCGAAGCCAGGGATGCGCTCGGAGAAGATGCCTTCGACAGCGTCCTCCAGGATGCCGGAGCAGGTATAAGGATCTGGAAGCTCACGGCGGAATTCCCATTCTATCTGAGCCATCCGGAGATCAGCGGTGAGACGGAGCAATGGGACATGCGCTGGACGATAGGATTCAGCAGCCTGTTCTAGGAAATGTCCACGAATATCAACGAGCGGATATCAGAGAAAAGATATCGCCATTGAGACGGGATCAGGATCGAGACGGAGGGCCGGGTCAGTGCGCGACCATTCGTTTCAGGTCGGCAAGGGCTGACTGAAGGCGCTCCCTGCAGATCGGGTCTTTTTCATTCAGGACAACAGCCTCAAGGTCCTCTATGGCAGCGGTATATTCGGCTTCGGCAAGCACACCGGCGGCGAATGCCCTGACCTCGGGGGATAGATCCCTTATCATACCAGCCGCCCATCTGAACCCGTTGCGGTACCGTTTTGCCCTGAGTTCTTTTAACGCCCCGATCTTTATGGCGGGATCCTCATCGAAGAGTTTCCAGTAGAGTTCAGTCTCGAACTCGTCGCTGTGCATTATCTCGGCTTTCCCGAGTCCCGGCCTGGTGACCTCCGCGGAATAACCGACCAGGTCCACACGCGCGACATACCTGACCATGCGGGGCACCATCCATCTCATGCCTGTTGTGGACTCGGGATGGCCGGCGCACGCGAACACCCGCCCTCTCCCCGCTTCCTCGCAAAGCAGGAACGATTTGCCGGGCGTCATGCCCCGCGGGGCGTTTCCCGTATGATGGACATCGCTGCCGTTGACGGCAAGCTCGTCGTAAGCGACATTTTTCGCGCCGGACGGGGGAACAAATACCGGCCCGTCATGATACTGGATGTACCCGTACCGGTAGTCCTTCATCTCGGGAAATATCTCCAGGCCTTTTTCGGTGAATGATACTTCGACCAGCGCGCTGCCACGCTTGTCGTGTATCCTGTCGATCGTGTCGGCACCGATCAGTCCGAGGCAGGGATAGCCCTTCGAGTCGGATACAAGGTAGGCGCCGGCGCAGATACCGACGATACCTTTTCCCCTCTCCCGGACAAAACGGACGACTTCCTCGTGCAATCCGCTTCCCATGCTGTTGTTCTGCTTGCTGCCGCTCCCTCCGGGAAAGATTATCACGTCAAGTTCATCGAGCTTGCCCGTATAGATGTCGGCAGGCCCGATCAGAGAGGGTACGATCCCGGGATCGATCCTGAGAGCTTCGAACGTCTCGATCACACAGGCTGGACTGGCTCCGCCTCCATTGTACACCCCGGCCCTTATCAACGGCTCCAGTTCGTCTCCAGCGGACAGCCCCTGTCTTTCGCCCGCCTCTGAAAAAGGCGCCCAGGCAATAAGGACAAGGCCGAGAACCGCAATGCTCTTCATCAGGAATTGTTTCATAGATCACCGTAGATCCTGTTAAAAACCCGCGTACTATCAACCCTTTTTATTCAAACGAGCCGCGCGCTAGCGCAGCAGGACTATCTTCTCTGACCGGGTCGTTCCCGGCGCCTCGAGAAGATAGAAATAGACCCCTGGATTCGCCGCGGTACCGTCAGCGTCCCGTCCGTCCCACTGGACCTCATAACTGCCCGTATCCCGGTCGAGTTCTTCCACGACTTTCACCACTCTACCTCTCACATCGAATATAGTGATCTTCACTCTTCCCGGTGAATCTATCGTGTAGAGGATGTTGAACTTTTCTTCCATGGGCGTAGGGAATGGATTGGGATAGGAGGAAGCTTTACTTGAAAATTCTGTGATCTCGAATACGTCATCACTGAGATCTATGGCCCGGATATTGCCGTCGAGCCAGGCCGTCAACTTCACCATGACATGTTCGCTGGCTATTTCAGGAACCAGCCAGCCGTAAACCTCCACTCCGGTCAAGCCGGATGCTATCGGATTATCGAAAGGACCCGCCGCGCCACTGATACTGTACGCGAGTGATATCGAGTCGGGTTCGAGGCCGGGATTGCTCCACCGGACCGCATACTCCATACCGCTGTAAATCGTCTGACCTCCATTGGGGGAGATCAGGCTTGTGAAGGGCGCATACTGGATCTGCGAAGCGAGGAAACCTATCTGGCTCATACCATACCTGATATATATATACCCCCCGTCACCCCAACTCTCGCCCCAGCTGTTCTTCACGATCCAGGCTCCGCCTCCATCGCAGGCTGTATCGTCCCATCCGACTATCAGCACAGCATGATCCACGTAATTGATATAGTCGTTATAATCGAAACAGCCTCCATCGTAGTTGTTAAAGAAAGAACTGGTCCTGACCGCCGAGTAGACAGGGCCGCTCAGAAGCGCCGTTTTGATCGATGTGACATCGTAGGCCACCACTGAATAACCTGTCATGACGGCGACTGAAGTGCAGAAGGCCTGCCCGCAGCTTCCCCCGTCAACCCCGGTATAGGGAATGCAATTCTCCGTTATGGCCCCGAAAGAAACTAGGAGATTATAGGCGTCATGGGCGTTGCCACCACCACATCCTTGCCCATCTTTGTTACAATCCATGATATGCTGTTCGGACAGGTCCATCATCATGCCATCATATATGGCAATGTGCCCCTCCAGCTGGCCGATCGCGGCGAAGGCCCAGCACGAACCGCAGGCGCCCTGGTCTCTCACTCCGGTCACTCCCGAAAGGGTCCTCCAGTCGAAGACCGGATCGTCGATACCTGCTCCAGGATAACTGAACCCGCCGGGGACGAATGGTGGCAGCGACGCCCACTCTTCCTTCGATGGCGGGATAAAACCGGTCCTTTGTGCCAGCTCTTCCTTCGAGAGTCCCGAAAGGGGAGTCCGCCCGACAGTGAAGCTGTACCCCTTTTCCGCGATGATCTGCCTGAGTGCTTCAAGCTCGCTTTCGATGTCCTCGACGTTTTCGCCGACAATGGGCACCGCCAGGATCGATACGGCAAGACACAATACTACACAGGTGAATACAGAACGATGCATATAGACCTCACATAGCAGGGGAGGGATCAAAAAACCACTCGTCACAAATTGAATATACCAGAAATCTAGAAAATATCCATTTCCTTCAGTACTCTATAGAAAGTGCTTCTCGAAACACCGAGTTCACGGGCGGCAGCCGACTTGTTCCCGTTCGTTTTTACGAGACTCGATACGACGAGGCTCCGGATCTCCCGCGGATCCCTCACGAGCCCTATGGAAGGAATGTCCTTCGTCTTCAAGGGACTGGCCTTTGCCGCCGCGCCGCCATCAAACCCGCCGATGTAATGGGTCCTGATATTCACGGGAAGGTCGTTCCTGCCGATGCGTCCCGTACTTTTACCTATTATAGCCAGTATCTTGACGACACTTATCAACTGCCTTACATTCCCCGGCCAATGGTAGACCTTGAGCAGTTCGACAAGTCCGTTCTCGACAAGGGGGTCGCATCCTGACTGTTTCATGTACCAGGAGAACAGCGCCTCGATATCTTCTTTTCTTCTTCTCAACGGTTCAAGCTCGATCGATGCCGTCAGCACCCTGTAATAAAAATCCTTTCTAAGCCCACCATTTCTCAGTAGAGATTCGACGTTCTGGTTCGTGGCTGAGACGAGCCTGACATCGACCGGCCGTTCTCTCGATTCCCCCACTCTTCTTATCTTCTGTTCCTGGAAAAATCTCAGAAGCTTTGCCTGCTGGGATACTGAAAGTTCGGAGATCTCGTCGAGAAAAAGAGTTCCTCCCGAGGCTCTTTCTATGATCCCCACCCTGTCCCGGTCTGCCCCGGTGAAGGCGCCCTTTCTGTGACCGAACAATTCACTTTCAAAGACACTCTCCGTTATAGACGCGCAGTTGATCGCGACAAATGGCCCGCCGGCCCTGTCGCTGCGCCCGTGAAGGAGCCTGGCGACGACTTCCTTGCCAGTCCCGGTCTCTCCCGTGATCAGGACCGGGATCGTGCTGGACGCCAGCGAGACCGCCTTCTCTACGACATGGCGCATCTGGTCCGACCTGGCGACCACGGAGCCCTCACGAAGCCACTCGTCATCGAACTTCAGCCTGGTAAACCCCGAAAGATCCTCTTCCTGCCACGATTCATTCAGCAACTTCCCCGTCAACCGGTCACATCGGGACACCTCATCCTCGAGCCCTATCGACTGGTAGAGGTACGCCGCCTCCGTGGCATAGATCCTCGCTTCAGTGAAAAGTCTTCTGCGGCTGGATCCATCACCGTCGACTTTTCTGGCCCATACGACAAGAGCCTCCGCGGCTGACTCACAGGTACTCGCCAGCTCGAAAGACTCGTTGATCATGCGCAGAATCGATATGCCTTCATTAAAATATGATATTGAAAGTTCATAGTTGCCCATCGCGGCTTCGAGGCGGGCGAATGCCCTCAGAACGCACCCGAGTTCATAGTCGTCGTGGAGGCTCGTCGTCAGCTTCATGCTTTTCTCAAGAGCCGTTTTTGCCTCGTCGAAATTTCCACAAGCTATATTCAGATCTCCAAGTCTTCTGTATACTTCCGCCGCGATATCCCCCGAAGGAGCTATTTCGAGAGCGAGCTTTTCTGCCACGACAAGATATTGCCTTGCCCGGATACGATCGCCTCTCTTGAGCGCCGTCTCGCCCAGGAATTCCGCGGCAAGCGCTTCACCTCTCCTGTATCCCGACTCTCTGGCTTTCCTGTACGCGCGCCTGAGAAGTCGCTCGGCATCCTCGAACTTTCCGAGATACATGTTTACCCGGGCCCTGGCTATCTGAGATTCAGCCATTCCGAAGGTGTCTCCGAGGGTTTCGAATGACTTTCCGGACCTGATGAGAAGTTCCTCCGCCTCCCTGTATTTTCCTGTCCTGTACAACAGGATTCCCATCATATGACAGGTCGCCGCCAGTTGTTTCCCATCGCCGGTGATGTTGAAACAATCTGTCGCGTTGTTATAGTATTCCTCCGCCTGTTCAAAGAAGGACCTCTGAAAAGACGTGTACCCGAGCATATACAGGACATTACCCAGCATGAACCTGTCGCCTGACGAAAGATAATACTGCCTGCAGGCCTCCAGGAGAAGGTTCGCGCTGAGATAATCTCCCTTCCAGAAACAGGCCTTGCCCAGGCAGAATCTCAGGAAAAACTCATCTTCCCGGCAACGTTTGTCGCGCAGAGCGGAACGAAGCAGCTTTTCGGCACCGGAAGGGTCCCCGATCTTGATCAATATCTGTGATTTGAGGAAAATATAGTCTTTTTCTGTCCGGATGTCCGGATAGAGATCGAGCAGAGTATCCAGTACCGAAGAGGCTCTGTCATGTTCACAGGAATTGTAAAGCGCCCTGGCAAGAAGAAGCGACAGATCCCTGTGCTCCGCCGAAGGGATATCGGCAAGGTCCAGCCAGTCCGACCGGTCAAGAGTCGACAGGGCAGACCTGTAATCCTCCTTGTCCACATACGCTTCGATTTTGCTAATCAGTTCAGTTACTTCAGCCATATTCGATCGGCGATCTGGCCTGGTCCTCCACATCTGAATCCCGGCGGATACCATCCAGTCTGGTTAATGGTACTCTGTCTCACACACAGGTAAGAGATCAGAACAACTGACTGATCGCCCTGCCCAGGGTCTCGCCCAGTACCCGTATAATGACTTCGATATCCCATCCCGACGCAAGAGGTCCACTTGGTCCCTCTCCGTTCTGATCGGAATCCGGCCCGATAAGGGTTCCCCCACCGTTGCCTCCATTAAATCCCTGTCCCCCCGGCTGATGTCTGTTGAGGAAGGGGTCGTGCCCCGGCTCCCCGAACTGCCCCGTATCATATACAGCCTGTATTTCAGTTTTTACCAGGCTTTCGTCGCGGGCATGTGATCTCAGCGGAAGAAGGATGAATGAGACGGCAAGGAGCACAGGGAGAACTATGAACCGTATCGAATTTCCCCGTAAGAATCTCATTGATGCCTCCATATCTGTGGTTCGCCAAGTATACACCAGATTCCCCATCTGTCAAGTGGGTCATTTTGGAGTATGACTTCTCGTATCTGGTGGTGTGTCTTTGAGCTATCGTGGAATTTCGGATTATTCGAAGATATTCCTGATGGTCGGGTCGAGGTCCTCGAAGGAGTGCAGCCACTCGATCCTTTCGGACCGGATCCTGTCTTTCAACTCTTTGATCTCTGATTCCGTGTAGTATCTCTTTTCATCGAATCGCGAAAGATCGATCCCAGGCACCGACGCGGGAACATCGCATCCCCAGTAATCTTCTTTCGTCCACTCGACCGCCCCCCTGGCGATCTCTCTGATAAAGGCAGCCGAATCCTGTATCTTTACTTTCTGGCCGGCCAGTACTTCGACCCTGACAAGCTGGAAATCCTTCGCGTCTATTTCCCCATCTTCGATCATATCGACAACCGACTGTATCTCCTCTCGCGACGCGTACCGCCTGCCGTTCCCATCCAGTTCAAGGCGGACCCGGTCCACCTTGAATTCCGCCTCGGTCCCGTCCATCAGTTTCCGCGAGACGAGACATCCCTTTCCCTCTTGCCATTGTCCCGCGAGGTATTTTTTCAACACTCCCATCGCACCATCACCAGCGAGGTTTTCTGAGCCGGCATCCACATTCCTTCCCCCGAATCCTCCGGTATTGAAAAGATAACACCGGATGTGCGGATTCTTCCTGAGAATACCGTAGAAAATATTTCCTTCCTCTCCTCCCGAGCCTACGATAAACGGATTGGTCCCCACTTCGAGGACCGACTGGCCCGCCTTCGTCGGATCAGCCGCGGAGGTCAGAATCGACTCGCCGAGCATAAATGCCGCGGCGGCCTGCTCCGTATCGAGCCGCATGACAGGCGGGATGACCGTTTCCCTTCTCGTGATGAAGAAGATCATATCGACCCTGTCGAGATCGACGCGGTCATCCGTGAAATCGAGCTCTTTTCTGATAACGATTCCCCGGCCGTTATAGCACATTCCTCCCGGAACCAGGGGATGGTCGAATCTGAAGAAATCGGGTACGAGAGTCTCGGGATCTATATAGACGTTCTCCAGTGTCGCGTGCGGACTCGTCGCGCCCGCGAAAAGAAGCGGCTGGCTTTCCGGCTCCAGCCCCTCAGTCTTTATATAGGCGTTGTCCTCGGTCCCGAAAGCCGCCGAGTCTTCGGCGAGCACAAAAAAATCGTCCTGCCTGATTATCACCGTCTCGTCCTGCGCGGGATCGAGCCAGAAATGATGGACAGAGAGTGTCGTTTTTCCCGTACCGCTCAATCCGAAAAAAAGCGCGCCCTTTTCCTCCAGCTTTCCACTCCCGACATCCTTCGCCCTGATCACTTTTCCGCCGGCATGCACTCCCAGGCCTCCGCCGGATCCATTTCTGTATTTTTGTTTTTCCCTGTACATCGCCATGCGGAGATGACCCTTTTTGATCTCGCCGAAATAGTCGCTTCCGAGCGCGAATGTCACACGATTTACGGCATCCACCAGGATAACGACTTCCGGCAATCCGTTTTCCCGGGCATATTCCCCCCATTCAGGGATCATGACCTGCACCTGGTCCGGCCCGCCGGCCAGTCTGGCCTCCGGGACGTCGAATATCAGCCGATCCCACATCACAAGCATCCTGGCAAATTCCGGGGTAATGATCGTCCTGCAATAATGCGAGTGTTCCGGATGAAGGCCCATGAGCTTGTCCATGTAGAGAAGCTCCATGCCCTCGTCGATGCGGTGCTCAAGATATTCACAGGCGGCCTCCATGATCCCGGCCTGCCTCTCGTCCGGATCTCCAAAAAAGATCTCGGTGTTCGCGGCGGAGCGGCTCGTCTTTCTGGTGACATAAGACGGGCTGCCGTATTTATTCAGGACATCCTTCGTGGCCCTCGCTTCCAGCGTCACGCTATCCTTCAGAGAGAGGGTAAATATCCTGTCACGGTCAGACATAAATCTGCCGATGTTTTCAGCGTGATCTGTTAACCGGTTTGCCAGCTCTTTTGAAATAGCACCTGCGGAGGCAGACACGACGACTCCCCTGTTTACACGGAATCGTACGTGATTCCGCCCATAATGGATTGTTGTAATTACTGCTCCGGCAGAGGACCCGAAGCACCGCACTGAAGTCAGATGTGGTCCTATACCTTCAATTGACGGACAGTATCAATAACCGTGCCATCCCGGTATTCTATGAGCGCGACAATCCGCTCCTCGTACTCCGGTTTTTCCGGCTCGCCGGAAAGATCCACCGCCATCTTTCTCAGTTTTTCGATAGGTACGAGAGGCAGGTCCGTATCCCTGAGGCGTTCCAGGATATCGGTCCTGGACGGATTTACGGCTATACCGCGTTCTGTGACGAGTACATCGATGGTCTCGCCGGGCACTGTCACGGTCGTTACGCTGTCCACGATCGTCGCGAGTCTTCCCCTGTGCAGGGGCGCCGTTATGATCGTACACCAGGCGTCACAGACATCGGCAAACCCGCCGATACCATGAAGAAGCCATCCGTCGGAATGCGTGTTGACATTCACGTTGAAATCGACGTCTATTTCGGTCGCCCCGAGTACCGCGGCCTTTACTCTCGTGGCGAAATTGCCCTTCGTATGGTAATTGTACGATGTGAACGGATCAGTCTCGATGTGGCGCGGATTCTCTCCGAGAGATCGGACTCCGACCTGGTCGAAACACTGACCGTCCAGGATATACTCTATCAGGCCCTCCTCGAGCAGGTCGACGAGGAACTTGTTCGATCCACCACGGGCGAAAGAGGCCTTCAACCCCTTTTCGCGAAGCATGTCACCCATATACTTCAGGAAGGCGAGCGATATGCCCCCCGCTCCTGCCTGGAAAGAAAACTCCGGCTCTTCCATAAGGCCGAGATCGTTGACCAGCCTCGCGGCATATTCCGCTATCAGCTGTCTGGTCGGGCTCCTGGTGATCCTCGTCGTACCGGACACTATCTTCTCCGGATCGCCGAGCTTCTCCAGCTGGACGATATGGTCGACGTTTCCGCCGCGGATTATCCAGGGATAATTCGGGAAAGGCACAAGGTTGTCGGTCAGGACTACGACCTTGTCCGCGTAGAGGGAGTCGGCCAGCGCGTAGCCCATCACTCCGCAGGCAGAGGGCCCCCCGTATCCGTTGCAGTTTCCCAGAGAATCGGCGGCAGGCGCGGCGATGAAGGCGACATCGACATGGAGGTCGCCATCCTGTATAGCCCTGTATCTGCCTCCATGCGATCGAAGGATACAGGTCTTACTCATCTTTCCGAGAGAACAGGCGCGGCCGACCGGCCCGTTCATCGATCCCTCGATATGCGATATCACACCGTTCTCTACATGCTGCACCAGAGGCTCGTGTATGGGGAAGAGGGCGGAAGGTGCCAGTGTGAGGTTCTTCAATCCCTTTTCGGCGAGTTTGTCGACCACCATGTTGACGACATGATCGCCATTTCTGAGGTGATGGTGGAAAGAGACCGTCATGCCGTCCCTGATCTCGCATGCTTCGATCGCCTCATCGAGTGAAGCCAGCATCTTGTTCTCGTAATCGACGACAGCGCGGATCGGAGGCGCTGCTTTTCTTCCGCCTCCATGGTCCTCGTGCGCGCCCATGAAAGGCTTCAGTTTCTTTCCATCTATCTCCTCGGGAATCATTCTCCCGAGGGCATTGCGGACCATCTTCATGATCTTTACTCCCATCCTTTTTCAAAGGCTGTATAAATCATCCACCTTCCGGACCGGCATCGGCCGGAGGTGTTTCTCTACTTTTCGTCCTCGTCAAGAAGACCCAGCGCTTCGGCCAGTTTCAGTATCTTTCGTGCCCTCAACTCTATGGGCGCGTCTACCATTTTGCTTCCGATCGAAGCCACTCCGCTGCCACTGGCCCTTGCCTTCTCGATCGCCGCTACGACTTTCTTCGCGTGCTCTATCCGTTCGGGTGTCGGTGAGAACACCTCGTGTATCGGTTTTATCTGGGCCGGATGAATAACACCCTTACCCTCGAATCCGAGAGCCATCGCCTCGCGGGTCGATTCGACCAGCCCCTCGATGTCGTTAGTATCCGAAAAAACCGTGTCGATCGCCTGCACGCCGGAGGCTTTCGCTCCAAGCACAAGCAGGCACCTTGCCGTCAGGCTTTCCCCACCCTTGACCGTCCTCGCGACTCCGATATCGGCGGTAAAGTCCTCCGCGCCGAAACAGAGCGCCACTACCCTGCTGCTCGACGAGCCGACCTCGCGGGCATTGAGGATACCGTTCGCCGTCTCGATCAAAGGCATCAGCAGGGTCGGCGTTTCGATGCCCTCACGCTTTTCGATCTCTTCTACTATCTTTTCCACCGCGGTCACATCGGCAACAGTTTCACATTTCGGGATAAGGATCGTATCGGGCCGGGCCGGGATTATCATTTTCAGATCGTCCTCGCCGAACTCTGTCGACATGGGGTTGATCCTGACGATCCTTTCAGCCTCGCCATAATCTATCTGTATCAGTGTATTTCTCACAAGGACCCTGGCAGCGTCTTTCGCCAGGGGAGATACCGAGTCTTCCAGGTCAAGGATGACGCAGTCGGCGCCGAACAGCCCGCCGTTTCTCATCAGGTCGGGGTTGTTACCCGGCATATAGAGCCTGGTACGCCTGAGCCCGTCCCTGACCGGTTCGCCATATTCGACGACGGTTTCTGGAAGGACCCCCGCTCCCTCTATCTCGTATAGCCTTCTGACCGCCGTTTCCACGCGTGCCTGGATGACATAGTCAAAGGCTCCCATATCGCTGACTTTTATATCAG
>JAGLYV010000081.1 GCA_023131975.1 Candidatus Krumholzibacteriia bacterium
ATTATCTTAAACTTTTCGGAGCGGTGACGAAGAGGGATATTCACGAATACTGATGAACTTCAATTTCTGAAGGGTTACGAGTTATGAATCTTTACTACTTCTCCGGTACGGGGAACTCGATCGCAATTGTTCGAGAACTGCAGAAGCACCTGAAGGATGCTGAACTCTCACCAATAGTAAGACATCTCGGTGACGACGAGGTCAGGGATGATTCGAAAGTCATAGGCCTCGTCGCTCCCACCTACTACATGGATATACCGGATATTGTGAGGAACTTCACAAAGAAGCTTTCTATTAAAAAGAATGCTTTCGTTTTTGCGGTTATCCATTACGGTGTTACTCCTGGAAGAGCCTTTCACTCCCTGAACGAGCTTCTTTTGGAAAAAGGAGCAAAACTCAATGCCGGATTCGGAATAACCCTCCCGGATAACAGCATCGCATTAAAGACACCTATCAGAAAACAGCCGGAAATGCATGCGTTAATGTCCAAAACCTTGGAAGATATTTCATCAATGGTTCTGAAAAAGCGCTCTATACCGTTACCCGGAAGCAGCTCACAACTACTCGGAGTGAACGGTAAAATAGGTTCATTCGTTCTCAGGAAGATTTTCGGAACTGAACGGAAGCGAACTACGTCAGACTGCACACATTGCGGAATCTGCGAGCGTGTATGTCCTATGAATAACATTACTGTGTACGATGATGATGTATCGTTTGGAGACAACTGTGCCGATTGTTTCGCGTGCATTCACTGGTGCCCTGAAAAGGCTATCAGGTATGGAATTCTAAAGGTCAACAGCAAATCCCACTATACCAATCCGGCAGTATGCGCCGCTGACATGATGGCACAGAAATAAACATTGTAACTAATCCGACTCCATTTGGCGTCTACCGGTTCTTTGTCTCCATCGATATCCTCACACCAGATGAAACTTCTCGGTTGCTATTTACGATCACACTTTTACTGTGATATCCTTTATCACGAAGATTCCCCTGTTACACTAACCTGGCATCGAGAACGAATCTTTTCAGATCGTGGAGAATAATAATATTGAGATTCTGTAAGGAGGTGCCGCATCGTGGCCGGATGGAGGGGCCGTCTGTTGATCCCAGGCACCATGCAACGCGCCAGGAGCATCGATACCCCAAACAACTTGGCCGGGGTTGACAAAAACATACCACATGTAATGATATGGCGTTGAAACGTCAATAAGGAGTCTGGCATGCTGACTGACGAGATCATTACACTTGCGAAACAGCGCGGTGTTATTCGCGCCGCTGACCTGAAGGAGATCGGGGCCAGCCGGACGCTGCTTCCCTACCTGGCCAAGAAGGGTGTACTGCGGCGTGTTACTCGCGGAGCCTACGTTCTCGCCGACCATATCCCCGAACACGAAGCGTTTCTCGAAGTAGCCACTGCCGTGCCCCACGGTGTACTCTGCCTGCTTTCCGCGCTGCAGTTCCACGAGATCACGACCCAGATGCCGTTGCAGGCCTGGGTGGCCATCGAGCGCGGCAGGCACGAACCTACCTGCGCCAGGATTCCTCTACGTATCGTGAAGTTCAGCGGTCCCGCCTTCACCGACGGGATCGAGGAACACGAGGCCGATGGGGTAACCATCCGTGTGTACTCGCCCGCGAAGACAGTCGTAGACTGCTTCAAGTTCCGCAACCGGATCGGCCTGGACATAGCCCGGGAGGCGCTGCTCGACGCTCTGGATCAGAAGAAGGCGACGCGAGATGACATCTGGTGCTATGCAAAACGCTGCCGGATGTCCCGCGTTATGCGGCCCTACCTGGAGATGGTGCCATGAGTACCGACAACGTCGCAAAATCCGTCCATCAGCGCCTACTCAATATTCGCGACCAGACCGGCGAACAGTTCAGCCACCTGCTGATGCGCTACGGACTGGAGCGCCTGCTGTACCGTATCCAGGTCGCCGGGCATGGTGACACGTTTGTACTCAAGGGGGCGATGCTCTTCGCCCTGTGGCGCGATGTGCCGGGCCGCCCTACTCGAGACATCGACCTGCTTGGGTTCGGCGATCTCACGCACAACCGGCTCCGGGCGATTTTCGCCGATGCCTGCAATGTGAGTGTAGTCGATGATGGCCTGTGCTTCAATCCCGACTCGATACAGACGGAAGACATTCGGGACGATCAGGAATACCACGGTGTTCGTATCCGGTTGCTGGGGTTTCTTGGACGGGCACGTCTGGCGGTCCAAATTGACGTCGGTTTCGGCGATGCCCTGACACCCGAGCCGAATAACATCGACTACCCGACGATCCTGGATTTCCCTGCACCTCGCCTGCGCGCCTATCATCCCGCAACAGTCGTAGCAGAGAAGCTGAACGCCATGGTCATCCTCGGGGTCTTGAACAGTCGCATGAAGGATTTTTACGACATGTACGTGATCCTCGTCCACATGAATATCGACGATAAACTTCTCGGCGAAGCAATCCGAGCAACCTTCGCAAGGCGAAACGTACCCCTGCCTCGAGAGATACCGGTGGCATTCACCCCGGACTTCCTTGAAGATGGCATCAAAGAAACACAGTGGCAGGCGTTTCTACGCCGAAGTGCGCTCTCCTCGTTGGATCTCAACCTTGCTGATATCCTTTCCGATCTCAGGAAACGGTTATGGCCTGTTCTACGCACAGGAAGGACATCATGAACACCGACCCCGTACGGCACAGACTACTCGGATAAAGCTCTCCGACTCGTTTTTTAACCACCTGAAATCCAATCGCAGGATACACTTCCCGGTAACTAACCCGACTCCATTTGGCGTTTTGCCAGGATAATCAGACAGCCGGCGATTGATATTGTCATAAGAATGGACTCCTCTGGGCCGAACCCACCCCATATCACAACAGTAACAGCTACCTTCATAGTCTTTGAGATCATCGGACCGATTGTGACCAAATATGCTTTGAAAAAGGTCGGAGAAATCCCGAAAATAGCTGCCACCAAGGATGACTAGTCAGAATATTGAATCCATCTGACACAGACTGAATTCATCCTGAATCAAATACCTGTATACTCCAGTAGGTATAAACTGGCTGAATAAGCTGGCATACCATAATAGTATAAATTCAGTTCAGGATCACTCCTGCTGGCTGGACATTCAAAGCCTGCTATGTGTTCTATTGAATAAGTAATAGCATATCGATTTGGAAAGTAGATATAGTTTTCCATTTCTTCTTCAAATGGGCTACTTGAATCGTTCACTACCAATAATAGCACATCCTCCGATTCAGTCTCTTCAAGAGCAATGAAATTGTGATCAACATTCCAGGTAGCGTGCTGCCAGCCGGTTGTGTATATGGCATTCTGTGCCTCTGTGGTATTAAGAACAACGTAATTCTCATCAATGAGAGCAGACATAAAATCCGGGTCGGATGTGTTTTTCCCTGTGAGCATCTGAACAACATTCAGGAGCCTACTGATCATGTCGGGATTAGTGGTCTCGACACTCGGTCCCCAATTGAGAAGCAGAGGTGGGCACCTGTATGTACCTGCCTCTGAAGCTCCACCACCGTTGCCGCACATCATGGTAAAATCAAGGGCTCTCATGTGAATCCCTCTGGAGCCGTGTACCAGTGATGTGGTCATAAGATATAGAAGAGTGTCCGATGGTGGGTAGA
>JAGLYV010000082.1 GCA_023131975.1 Candidatus Krumholzibacteriia bacterium
TCGCACCAAAACCCAGTAGAGAGGTCGCATCAAAGTCCTCCGGAAAAAATAATGCCTCCGCCTATCACCCGGTCGCCTGAATATATGACGAGGGACTGACCGGGGGTCGGAGCTCGCTGAGGTTCGAGGAAACTGACCGTGCACTCTCCTCCCTCAAAGACGATCCTGCTTATCACAGCAGGATTGTGACCGGACCTTATCCTGGCCTTCAGGGGAAGCTTCGGATCTCTGACCCGCATCTTCATCTTTCTGCAGATCACTTCGGTGGAACTGAGACCCTCGTTGTCGGTCAGGACGATGCTGTTGGTCGCGACATCGATCTTTCTGATATACATGGGCTCCGCCGAAGAGATGCCCAGCCCCCTCCTCTGCCCCAGGGTGTATCTGAATATCCCCCGGTGGCTTCCCAGCTGGTTACCATATTCGTCAAGGACCTTTCCGGGTACCGGCGGGATCCTGCTTTCAAGAAAATCAGAGAGCTCTCCATCTGGAATAAAACAGATATCCTGGCTCTCCCTGCCGGTCTCCGTCCCGATGTCCGTCTCGGAAGCGATCTTTCTCACTTCCTCCTTCTCAAGTGTCCCCACGGGGAATATGCATCGTTCGAGGATCCTGACGGGAACGCGGTAGAGAAAGTATGACTGGTCTTTCTTCCGGTCGAACGCAGTTTCGAGAAAGACAGCGCCTCTTTCCCGCACCGTCCTCACATAATGTCCCGTGGCGATCCTGTCAATCCCTGAAGATTTCGCAAATCCCTCCAGCAGGGGAAACTTGATATTCTCATTGCAGGTGATGCACGGGTTCGGTGTCCGACCAGTGTCGTATTCGCTCACAAAGCTGTCTATGACTTTATCATTAAAACTTTCGACGGCATCGAGGACCCTGTGTTCTATTCCGAGCTTTTTGCAGACTCTTGCGGCCCTCTCTTCAGCGGTATCCTGAATTGAAACCACCGATGAACACCCTCTGCATTGAAGCTTGAATGTGACTCCGATGACCCGGTATCCGGCCCTGAGGAGAAGAAGAGCAGCAACAGAGCTGTCCACACCTCCGCTCATGCCGACAACGACACTTTCTCCCGGGCGCGGGGTCGGGATCGCGGCAGCAGACGTTTTGCGGGAGTTATTGTCCCTGGCAGCCAATTACAGGATGTCCTTCCTCAAGGGAGACATCTGTCTGAGTCTTTTCACGACTCCAGGGAAGACAGAAAGAAACAGATCTACATCATTTCGGGTATTTTCCACTCCGAGGCTTATTCTCAATGCTCCCTGGGCGTCGACATTGTCTATCCCCATGGCCAGCAGCACATGGCTTGGATCATCGCTCCCGGTCGCGCATGCCGACCCGCTCGACAGAGCGAATCCGAGCATACTGAGGTTCAGGGTCAGAGCCTCTCCCTCCACGCTGGTGACGGTAACGTTGCATGTATTCGGCACCCGTGGAGCATTGCCGCCATTTATACTGACATCCGGCACATGGTCGAGGATCCCTTTTTCGATAAGATCCCTGAGATTCCCGATATGTCCCATCTCGGATGAAAGTCTTTCCAGACTGATCCGGCAAGCCTCGCCAAATCCGACTATCGCTGGAACGTTCTCGGTACCGGGCCGCATTCCCATCTCCTGGTGCCCTCCGGTCAGGATTGGAGGTAACAGGACCCCACGCCTGATATACAGGGCACCGATCCCCTTGGGTCCATAGAATTTGTGTGCTGACAGAGTCAGCATGTCCACTCCGAGCTGATCCACATCCACCGGCACCTTACCCGTTCCCTGCACCGCGTCGACATGAAAAAGTACGCCTCTCGACCTCGCGACCTCAGCCAGTTCCTTCACGGGCTGGATCACTCCTGTCTCGTTATTCGCGAGCATGATACTTACAAGCGTGGTATCGTCACGGATCGCTTCCTCAAGATCCGATACACTGACCATCCCGTCACTGTCACTGGGCAACCACGTAACCTCGGTTCCGCTTTCTTCCAGCGCCCGGCAGGTATTTATCACGGCAGGATGTTCTATGGACGAGGTCACCACGTGGGCCTTGCCGCCATTCATCCTGGAATTGAGCACGGCACCGCGGATCGCGAGGTTGTCAGATTCGGTCCCACCGGCCGTAAATATGATCTCTTCCTGTTCAGCTCCTATCAGGCCGGCCACCCGGGTACGGGCCAGCTCGACCGCGATCCTTGCCTCCTGACCGAAGAAATGCAGACTGCTGGCATTACCGAATTTGTCGCCGAGAAAGGGAAGCATCGCGTCGATCACTTCATCTCTTGCCCTGGTCGTGGCATTATGGTCGAAATATACGCGTCTTCCCTCGCTGAAATCTTTTGCTGGCATCAGGCTTGTCTCCTGGAGCGATACTATTCAACGATGACGATAGAATCTATCTTGTCGTTTTTCTTGATACTGTCGACGACTTCCATCCCCTCGACGACTTTGGCGAAAATGGTGTATTCACCATTGAAGTTCACCTTGTACTTTTTCATGATATAGAACTGTGTCGAAGCGCTATCATAACTGCGGGGGAACCTTGCCATACCGACCATACCTGCTTCATGTCTGAGGTCCTGCCCGAACATCTCGCCTTCGATCTGTGAATACTCATGCTCTTTCTTGCCAGTCTGAACGAGAAATCCCTCTACCCGGTGAAATTTCAGCCCGTCATAAAAACCTTCGCGAACGAGAGTAAGGACCCTTTCCACGGTGATGGGAGCTTCATCGGAAAGCATCTCCATCACTATCACGCCACCTTTTTCAAGAGTGATCGCGATCCTGACAGGACCGTCCTCAACGACAGCAACTTCTTCGACCTCGGCAGTCTCATCCTGGAGAGCAGGCCCGGCTATGGCACCTGACCCCGCGCACAACATGATAGTCACGACCAGAAAACATAAGCCAATTCTCTCGGT
Source organism: Candidatus Krumholzibacteriia bacterium (assembly GCA_023131975.1). GTDB lineage: Bacteria > Krumholzibacteriota > Krumholzibacteriia > Krumholzibacteriales > Krumholzibacteriaceae > JAGLYV01. The sequence continues at coordinate 2,912 of JAGLYV010000082.1, forward strand.
CCATTTTGAAACGGTCCACGAAGACCTCATTTTCTACCTCCTTGTCATGAAACTGCCGCCTGAAAATTAAAAGCCTCCCCAGAGACCGGGGAGGCTGCGAGTCATTATACTACGAAAAAACTGACATTACGATCTACTCGTACAGCTCCTGCTCTTTCTTTGCTTCCCTCTGCTTGATGAGCGCTTCCTGCCTTGCTATTTCTTTCTCCGCATATCCTGACCACTGGGGGTCCCTGAGACTGACGACCTTTTCAAACTTGTAGATCGCCTCTTCAAAGTTGCCCAGTTTCGAAAGGGCATATCCCCACTGATAATAAAGAATGGCATCCTGCTGCCCGATCTTAAGGGCCAGGCCATTTTTCGCCGCCGTAAGAGCCTTATTGTAATTCTTGTTATCGTTGTATATCTTGGCCAGAATAGCATAGGTGAAAGCATCTCCACCGGTCAGCTCAATGGCCTTCTCGAGTTCTGCCGGAGCCTCCGATTCCCTGTTCGACTGCGAATAGGAATAGCCGAGACGCTGATGAAAATCTGCGTTATCGGGATAGATGGTCACGAGCTCCTCGTATATGGGCGCGGCGTTGGCATAATCCTTGTCGTTGAAATACGCTCTACCCAGCTGTTTCTTGAACGCGTGGTTTTCCGGCTCAGCCTTGATCGCGCGCGCCAGATACTCGAATTTCTTTTCTTTGTTTCCCAGCTTATCATACAGCCCCGCCAGCGTTCCCATCGTCGTCGCGTCATCCGGATTAGAGATAAGAGCCTTTTCATAATGACTGATGGCCTCTTCAGTCCTGTCCTGCCTCTGGGCTATAAATGCCAGGTTGACATTTGCGTTGTAATGATTCTCGTCCTTTACCAGAAGCATATTGAAATACTCCTGCGCTTTCGGCCAGTTCTCAAGATGAAGATAGTTATAACCTATCGCACTGATCAGGCCTTCATCACCGGCGGAGAGCTCGAGGGCTGTCTCATATGCCGCGATCCCCTTCTCGTAGTCCTTGAGGTTCGTATAGGCGGTACCGAGCTGCGACCAGGCCGCTACATATTCAGGATTCAGAGAGACTGCGTTCTCAAGGTTAGTGATGGCCTCAGCATGCTTGCCGGCAGTAAGGAACTGCTGCGCCGACTGATAAGATATCTCGGCGGGGGTCATAGTGTTATCGAAGTCATTAGAATTCGCAGCAGCATCTTCCGGCCGGTCGATATTGGACATGACGCCGTAACTGCCAGCTGTCGGTCCGCACCCCATACTGAATAACAGGAGAAGAGCGGTTGAGACGAACAACATCTTTTTCATCTTTGATTCCTTTCTACATTGTGCCTTACGTAAATCTCCAATCACCTTACCTGATTCCAATCTATTAAAGAGCTCCCGCGGTGTCAAGCTCAAGTTAAGTTGGTAATGCTTAATCACTTATAAATAAATATCTTATTAGCGAAGTGGCTTCGTGTCCCCGGTGGGGACCGGATCGTTCAGTGCCTTCTGCAACAGGACGATATTGTCTCTCGCTCGGCCTGCCAGATAGCTCCCCGGTGCCACCTCGACTACCCTCTCCCACTCTCTCAGCGCTTCGCGGAACATCTTGTTCTCCCAGAAGAAGATGGCGAGGTAGAACATCGGTTGAGGATGATCGGGCGCCAGTTCCAGCGCCTTCGAGAGAAATAACCAGGCCTTGTCATAACGTTTCTGCTGGAAGATCATGAAAGCAAGATGTGAATTGGCCAGGACATCGCCAGGATTGACACGCACAGCCGACAGAAAACTCTCCTCCGCCTCAAGAAGATCTCCCATGTCGTCATAAAGTACGCCAAGATTCACATACGACTTGAAATGGTCGGGATCCCTGCTGACCGCTTCATTGTAATATTTGATCGCTGAATCGGGGATAGAGCTTTCATGGTATGCTATGGCGAGCTGGAAGAACACTTCCGCGTCTTCCCTGCCTTCCGCGATGAGATGCCGGGTATAGGCTATTCTCGGACCTGGCGCAAGGCCCTTAAGCTCATCCGCAAGGGTCATTCCGCTTACGTCCTGCCCAAACACACCGGCGGCAAGCATCATGACAGTCAGGAAAACCGATATTGCAGATTCAGAATTTCTCATTGTACAGGGAACGGGCATGGATCATCCGATAGTCAGCGGGATCGGCTCGGCCACCTGCTGGCGGCGATCAATGTCTGTCTTCCTTTCTCCTCGACCATTTTTCGGAAAGACTCATACTCAACCCCAACCTCAGCACCTTCTCGTCGATACCATTATCCGCCACAGAGCCTATCTTTCCTACCTCGACTGTAAAATCAATTCCACCCGGGCCTCCTGGCATCCCGAACCCGGACCCAAGAGTGAAGAATCTCGATACCACCTGCTGCCCGGCGGGAAATTCCAGATGCCACCTGTTCTCATAATATCCGAACCTGAGCGGCATCCCCGACAACTTTCCTCCGTCGCTCCCGGCTCTTCTCTCTATACCGAACGAGATCACACTCTCGTCACTGAGTGAACCTTCCAGATGTTCGAACCCCGACGGTTCTGGAGCTTCCCTGGTCCAGTAGGACGACGAGACCCACCAGCGATCCGTGACAGCCACCGCCACCCCGGCGCTCCAGGCGGAAGGAAGAGTAAAATCATAGGTCGACACTGTATCCAGCCTGCTCAGGGAATACTGGATCACCTCTTCGACCGAATAATCGACCTTGTCATCGAACGAAGCGCCAACCCAGACTCTGGGATGGAGTTTGACAAGCGCGGAGAGGCTCCATGAAGTCCCCGAAAACCCTCTCGTCCTGATCGATGACATACTGGAGTATAAAGGCTCATCCGGGAAATAGACATAGACCTCATCCTTGATCGAACCTCTGTCTATCTGCACTTCACCACCCAGCCGCAGCCAGTCCAGTGGCCGCCAGGCCAGTGAAAATGGAACTGTGTAGAGCGAACTGTTGAACTCGTAAAGCTCCATGGGCCGGGGAGTAAAATCAACATCGCTTTCCTGACTGAAATTTCCCCTGCCAAAAAACCGCGTCCTGTACCCGACTCCCAACACCAGTCCATCTTTCACCGGAACCGCGACCGAAGCAAACGGAAGGACGAAACGGTTCTGGTCCGAAGTCTCCAGTTCGGTATTCACCCGGCTGAGGTTGAACATCTCAAAGATAGAAAACGTCACCGAACTAAGATCCGAAAGAGTCGCCGTATTGAGTGTCAGCGCGCTGTTCGTATCGGGAAAAGCTATTCCTGAATACCCCGTCGCCGAATACCGGCTATTTCCCCCCAGGTTGTGTTCCCCGATGAAATTCAGGCCGAAAATGGACTGGCCCGCCAGGTCTCCCGGAAAGAGAGCAATCGATACGCAGAACACCGTCATTAAAATGTATTTCAGATTCTTCATCATTCTCCATCGAAATCAGCTGGCCGCGAGTAGATGATCTCGATATAGGGCCTCAACGAATCAGCCGCGGACATATCGAAAAAACTGGCCTTTTGATAACGCACAAGCTCCATATCGGACTGGAATACCAGCCCTGTGTTTATTCTGAGGCCTTCCAGGACATCTCTGGTAAATCCGGCCAGCGATATTCTCAGCTCGCCTGATACTGTAGGGATGAATGTATTCGTCGAGACACCCGTACCCTCCAGGAATCCCGGGTCGTTAATATCAGCCAAATCGGGCGTATAGAGATAAAAAATGAAATCGTCGGTGAATCCCAGTTCCCCTTCGCCATATGTCGCACCGAAACCATTGGCACCGTCTATATGGAGAACGAGAGCCGAGTAATGGACCATCGCGTCACCCTCGATGTCGCTGAGATCGGATTCGAAGAATATCCTCGTCGCCGTTCCTCCGACACAGGACAGCCCATCTCCGTCATAGCTCGCAATATTATAATCCCCGGTAACCGCGAATACGGCAACCGACTCGTCACTGAATCTGACTCTCACCGCTGGAGGATCGGAAGTGTAATTCTGCGATTTCATCTCTATCAGCCCGAGGCTGTCGAGTTCGCCTTCCCACCTGATGATGATCCCTTCGGCCCAGGGAGTGCCCGTACCGTCGATCCATCCCTGTACTATATCCGGGTCGAGACTGAAACTGATCCTCTCGAAATTGATATCCCGCACCGTTTCTCCCAAAGGGCCCTCTATCGGATCCGCAATATATGCCGGCGCGACGGATATCGTATCGTCCTCGCTGAAGCTGCCTGTCAGTTCGTGAAACGTTATACCGAGATGGAATCCTTCAGAGACTGCTATGACAGGTAGATCCAGGCTTACCGAGTCTACGGTCAATCCGGAGTAGTTTTCCAGCGAGTCTATATCGAAACTCATCAGGATCGACTCGAACCTGAGACCATCCTTCTCGCCAAGCTTCAGCATGCTGCTCTTGCCTATGCCCCCGTCGACCTCGACCACCCTCACGTCACTGAGCAGATTCACATACTTGAATGTCTCTCCCGCTTCAGGCCTGTAGCTGCCGTCTTCGAGGAATATCGAAGTGACCGGCCCCTCCGGGTCGCTGCTGCACGATCCCATCAGCAGAATAAAAGCGGTCATCATTATTATTGTAAAATTTCTTTTCATATTCCTGCCGAGGTCCCTTCCCCTTCGGTTTTTCACTTCATTTAGCCGACCGGGCCCGGAGCGGGTCGGGGTGTCAGATGAAACTAAACGAGTAACCCCCTCCGCGTCAAGTCGAATAGGACAGAGCCCGATAAATAAGATGTCCCTTTCTTTCATCAGGAGTGTCAACGGATACTTATCATTTTTTACGCAGAAATGACACGACCGTTCCAGTAAAATACTCCCTTATCCATGGATAACGGGTGAACGGCCTGAGGAATTCGAACTTTGGAGGGATCAGTTCTTCCTTCTCGACCACCACGGTACCGGCCAACCGTATGATCTTTCTGTAGCCCCTTATATCGATCCTGTTGTTCTCGCTCCTGTAATCGGCCATCACCCCGGCCGCATCCTTCCTGCTCATCGTGTAATGGCAAGGGCCGTCGGTCCGGCAAGTCGACGGATCAACGGCCCCGCGCGATCTATATCAGTCCCGGTCAATATTCCTGTCTTCCGGCACTGTTATTCCGTAGCACCTTTCTTCGCGTCAAGATAGACGTAGAGACAGAGCCCCGCGAAGAGGACTACACTGAGCATCTCACCGTAACCTGTCTCCCCGAACCCTGTATTAAGATGCTCGTCCCAACCGGGCAGAGCAACAAGAGCGCTGAGAACACCCATCAGGGCGCCTCCAGCTATGAATCCGGAAGCTATCAGCGTCCCTCTCTCTTTTCTCTTCGCCACCACTCCCTCGTTTTTACTGCTTTTCGAAACGAAGTGAGCGACCAGCCCGCCGACCAGTATCGGTGTGTTGAGCTGGATCGGCAGGTACATTCCGAGCGCGAATGCCAGAGGCGATATCTTCAGGAACTCAAGGATGAGCGCCATGAACCCGCCCGCTATGTACAACCCCCATGGAGCCTGCGCGTCAGACATGAGAGTCTGGATGACCGCTGCCATGGCGTTCGCCTGGGGCGCCGCAAGAGCGTCAGGTCCGGTAAATCCAAATACCTTGTCTAAAAGGATGATGACACCCGTCACGCTGGCTGCCGCGACGATGATACCGAGGAACTTGTATGTCTCCTGCTTCTTCGGTGTCGAACCGAGCCAGTACCCTACCTTCAGATCGCTGACGAACGCGCCCGCCGTCGATAGAGCCGTACAGACCACTCCACCGATGATCAGGGCCGAGACCATTCCAGCCGGGCCCGAGAGGCCCGCCTTCACCAGGATCAGGCTGGAAAGGATCAGTGTCATCAGCGTCATCCCCGACACAGGATTCATACCGACTATGGCTATCGCTCTCGCCGCGACTGTCGTAAAGAGGAAGGTGATGACAGCCACGACCACGAGGGCTATAGCGGCGATCATCCATGAATCCACAACCATGAAGCCGAAGAAAAGGAAGACGACGAGAAGAGTTATCAGGAGACCACCGATCACTATCGACATCTTCATGTCAGTATCGGTCCTCTCCTTCACTTCACTGCTGCCGCCCTTGCCGGCGAACATCTCCCTGAACCCGACCGTGAATGACGAAACGATGATCTTCGACGATTTCAATATCCCTATAATACCCGCCACCGCGATACCACCGATACCTATATGACGGACATAGTTGGTAAAGATCTCCTCAGGTCCCATCTCCGAGATAAGCTGGGTAGCCGGTCCGATCGGAACATCGAGATGCCTGCCGAAAAACCAGACAGCAGGAATGAATACGAGCCACGAAAGGAAACTGCCAGCCGCGATGATTGTGGAATATCTCAGGCCGATAATATACCCGAGTCCCAGCACTGCCGCTCCGGCATTTACCTTCACAACGAGCTTCGCTTTGTCAGCTACGACCGCGAGAGGGGCGACCACTCTTGTTGAGATCACTTCGCTCCAGAACCCGAAGGTCGCGATACAGAAATCGTAAAGACCACCGATAATAGCAGCCTTCATGAGCACCTTCGCCTGATCGCCTCCGCTCTCGCCGGTGACGAGGACTTCGGTGATAGCCGTCCCTTCGGGGAACGGCAGAAGACCATGCTGTTCCTTGACAAAATATCTTCTCAGCGGGATCAGGAAAAGTATCCCGAGAAATCCACCGAGCAGGGCCGCGATGAAAGTCTGGTAGAACTTAAGCTCGAGGCCGAGGATGATGATGGCGGGAAGGGTAAAGATCATCCCCGCGACGACCACTCCCGAAGCGGAGCCGACCGACTGGATGATCACATTCTCCAGGATCGTGCTGCGCCTTTTAAACAGGCCCCCCAGTCCGACTGCCAGGATGGCGATCGGGATGGCCGCCTCGAAGACCTGACCGATCTTTAGACCAAGATATGCCGCGGCCGCCGTGAAGATGAAGGCCATGATAAGGCCGGTCACTACGGCACGGATCGAGGTCTCGGGGACCATCTTTCCTGCAGGCACGTAGGGAGTGTACTCCTCCCCCGGCTCCAGCACCTTGTAGGCATTCGCCGGAAGCCTGCTCGAACCATTGCTTTGTTCCATTATCCCTCCTTGCAGAGCAGTGAGATGGAAGAATCCACCTGATTAATTTCAGATTGCTGATGTTACCATATGAGACGGGATAATTGTCAAACGATTAGTGGACTCCCAATGAAGTCCCGCTAAAGTTCTTTATTGAACCGGACGCCCTCCAACCGCTATACTGCCCGCGTCGAACAAAGAGATCGCCGGACACCGGCATTCGGAAGATCTCAATTTCAATCAGAGCCGGAACGCGAGACCCTGTATGAATATATGGAAAAAATCAACTGCCACGGTACTCGCGTTGACATCTGTCTTCGTCATCCTCAGTCTCTACCCATCGGTCCTGCCTTATCGGCGATTACTTTTCGCTTTTTTCTTCCTCTATGTGGTGATGGTGCCGGGGATGCTCATAACATCGATCATCCTTCCCCAATGGCGCGGAGTTGCAACCATTGTTTCCGCCTTCGTATTTGGTTGCGCCATGTCTCTAGTGATAATGCTTCTGATTTCTCTGTTCCGCATGGATGTTACAATCATCCGATTCGTTATTCCTGCCATAGTTGTCTTTTTAACGATATTCGTTCCCGCTCCCCGGAATGACACCACCAATAACAAAGTGAAGGACGAAGACGATGCATTCTCGATCCCAAACCCTCTCCATCTGACTCTTCTGACCATATTGATAGTCATAGTCTCGATCCTGATACTCGGAAGAGGAGACCCGGTCCTGCTGACTGGCGATTCCCCTGACCATATAGCCTACATCTCGGCTGTATCAAAAAGCCACGAAGCTTTCCCAGAAGATTTCTACTATAAAGATGGTGGGTTACTTACACTGGATATCCGCAAGGGAATGATGCATTCCCTCTGGGGATCGGTCAACGCACTGACCGGTCACTCCGGCGCCTATCCGGTCTGGCCGATAATATCTCTGTTCGGGTCAGCATTCTTCATCCTTTCCCTCTATGTTTCGGGAATTCTTCTGTTCAAAAGTGCCAGGGCCGGGTTGATAGCGGCCTTTCTCTTTCCTCTTGCCTTCAGGGGAGGCCTCGCAGACTATCAGCTCGCCTACATGGCAACAGGCTTTTCATTCGGCAGGATCTTTTATGTCGCGGCTCTGATGGTACTGCCACGACTCGTCAAGAGTGGGGACCGGCGACTACTGCTCTTTTTCCTCGCCGCTTCGTTCGTTGCCACGGGAACCCATATCGCTCACTTCATCACACTGATGTTCATTTCGGGAATGGTCTGCGTACTTTACCTGCTGGCGAGAAAAAGGAACTGGAAGCTCTTTGCCAACGGACCATCGATCTTCCTGATTCCCGCATTCCTGCTGGCCTCAAACCTTCCATATCTCCTCTTGAGATTTTTCAGGGATTATGCTCCGAACAATCCGATTCATCAACACATCCAGGGAGTGATGTTTCTCACAGACAATCTCTACATCCTCAATCCCCTCGTCTTTCTTCAAGAAGCAGGCCCCCTCGGATTACTCTCGATAGCAGTGATTGCTGTTCTTTGGAAGGCCGCGAACGAGAACGACAGTCTCAAAATACTCTTCACCGGCCAGATAGCATATTATCTACTCGTCTTCATCCCTTTCATCTTTCCATTTTTTCACACGAGACTCTCATACCTTCTGATAAGAATGGAGTTCGTGGCGCCCTCGATGATAATGGCCGCATACCTTATCAACAGGCTATTACCGATGCGTGCTGCCACACGAAGCCTGCATCCGGCATTAAAGACAATCGGATGGGCCGCGGTCATCGTAGCGGCAGCTATAGTTTCAATAAGTTCCATCAGAGGGTTTGCCTATTCGAAAGAACGTTTTGAAAACACAAGACAGGCCAGTTCCCACATCCTCTCCGACGTCTATGATTTCATAAATACGAAGATGCCTGATAGCGGTGTCATACTATCTGATCCTGTGACAAGCTTTTCTCTACCGGCATTCACGGACCAGTTCGTTGTATGTCCCTACGATCAGCACGCTATTCCTAACGATTCCACAGCGGTAGAGAGACTCATCGACTGCAGAAGTGTCTATTCACCATTCTCTACGACCGCTTCGATCGGTGAGATTATGAAAAAATATAAGGCCGACTACATCCTGCTGAACGGGCGATTACCGGCCTCGCTCACCACCCTGTACTGGCGAGCCGACAGGACCGTCAATGAGGCGCTCGCCGCACGGCTTGAAGATGAAGGCTCTGCATTTATCAGGATCTTTGAAAATGACGGGGTCGAAATCTTTAGATTCGATTCCGACGACACGCTCCTTCTACCGACCGAAGACGGCGCGAGACACTTCGCTGGCCGGGAGATCGACGACGGAGAAATGGAACATTCACTGAAATCCGGAATACCGGACATCGTCATAACCAGGTTCGAACTCACGACTGATCCTGTCGCAAGAGGAGGATCTGTCCGTGCAAGGATCGGATGGGCGGCATCAGCCCCCGTGCAATTCGGAAGTTACATCTCTTTTCTGCGGTTCGATACCGATTTCGAGAAAAACTCCCTTTACAGAGAATGGTACGGAAAGATATACAGAAAGCTGCTGGAAAAGAAAAAAGGGATCAGGTACAGGTTCAGGATAGACCGGCTGCCCCTCAATGGTATATTTCCTGCAGACATGTGGCCGGTGGGGCGAGAGATCATGGACGAGGTGACTATCAACATACCGACCGACATCTCGCCCGGAGAATATATCATCTCACTGAAGATGGCGAAAAGGACCCAGTACCCGAACTACTACGTCAAGGATATACTGGGCGACGACGACTTCTATAGCGGAGTCCCGGTCGGAAAGATAGTAATAGAGTAGATGAGAAAAAGGGCAGGCTCTCCTGCCGTTACCAGGTGGTCAGATTGGCATCGATAGTCAAAAGAACATTCGTCCTTGTAGTGTGCAGGATCATGAACTTCGGCGTAATTATACTGTCACCGATTTTCCTTGTCCGAATATTCGATATCACTGCGTACGGCCAATACAGGGAATTCGTTCTCTACTATTTTCTTCTATCCGGAATATTGATCTTCTCGATTCAGGTAAATCCTATCTATTTCATATCGAAATACCCCGACAAAGAAAAACAGAGCATCACTCACACAGCCTTGCTGCTGTTTATCGTTTCAATACTTGGATGCGGCGGCATATATCTGGCAAAAAATCTGATCCTCTCCAAAACGAGTTTCGACTTCATCCTTCCCATGATCCTGTACGTCTTCTTCTATATCAACATGGAGTATTACGAAAGCTATTACCTTGGAAAGAAGCGGACCGACCAGGTACTGTACTTCTCCGCGACCCGGGCGATCATCAGGCTTGGAGCAATATTGGTGGTCGCATCGATCACACGCAGCGTTATGGCCGTGATCTGGACGATCGTCGCGGTTGAAGCAGTGAAATGTCTGTTTGTCCTGGTGGCAACGAGAAAACTGCTAATCCCTCGTGTGGACATCCCCTTCCTGAAAGAACAACTCAGATACATAATCCCACTCGGCTCATCGACCGCGATCACGAGGGTAAATTCAGACGTTGCCAAACTCGTAGTATCGGCGTTTCTCGGAACAACCGCATTGGCAATTTATAGTATCGGTAATTACCAGGTGCCAATGATTCAGGTCGTTCGTTCCAGTATCATGGATGTGTTATTTCCTGAAATGACCCAGGCAAATGAATCTGACAGAATAAACCTCTGGAAAAAAGCAACAATCGCCTTATGTTTTATGATTTTCCCGGTGTTTGTCATTTTTTTCCGCTTCGCTGATACTGTTATTGTGACCCTGTTCACGGAAAAATATATCAGTGCCGTTCCTATTTTCAGGATTTACCTTTCACTGATGCTTCTTCAATGTTTTGACATGGCTAGCCCACTTAGAGCGATGAATAAGAATAAATATTTCGTTGCTGGCGACATTATCCACTTTATTATTAATATTGCTCTCATATTTGCGCTCTTTCGATTTATCGGAATACTTGCTCCACCTATCGCCTACATCAGCGGCATGCTCTCTTTCACCCTGTTCCTAGCCTACAAAGTCATTGTACTCTATAACATTTCCGTCAAACAAATAGTGAAGTGGCGAGGAATCATGATGATACTACTCGCGTGCACAGTGTCGTCACCAATCCTTTTCGCTGATGTAATATCCAGTCTTCATCCTGTTATAAACGCAATTGTATTCTCGTCAACCTACCTCGCTGTTTACCTTTTTATCGTCACAAAATTCAAGATCGAAGAGATCAACATGATCCTTTCTAAATTCATGAACAAAGTCAGGTAACTATACTATGGAGCGATTTCGAGTTCATAAAACTCGAGGCTGGTGACTTGATCACTATACGCAACAGCGCCAGAGTAACCATCGGCCGGAATAAAATGAGTGATTTTCCAGAAACCGCGTTGCAAGGACGATTCTTCAGAAAAACATATCCCAACCGTATCATCCAAAAGGAGAGACTCGATAGAGAAGCTATCCAATGATATATGGAGCCCCCCCCCCTGCGCTTTTTGGAAGGCTTCCTTTCCTGTCCATAATCTGAAGAATGCTTCATTCCATTCTGAAGATTCAACAGCCTTAATAGCCCTGGTCTCACTCCTGGAAAAATATCGATCGACGATATCTGCGCCGTAATCCGCATTATCTATTCTCTCGATATCTACGCCGGTACGATTGCCACCTGTGACTGCCACTACACCCATCGAGCCTGAATATGACAGATTGAAATCGAAAAATGGCGCCCTGTCTGTAGCCTTGAGCGATGGCCTGCCATTATCATCAAACTGGAATTGAATCCTGTCCGGTTTCATCCTGGCATATCCCGAAAGGATTCTACGTAGAAACAGGTGAGATGCCAGATACCTTTTTCTATCTGGTTCAAACCTGAATTTATCCGCTTTTTTCAATTCTTCAGCCGATAACAGGTTCAAATCGATACCGTATAATCTGGAAAGATCCGATTTCCATATATGGACAACATTTTTTGTAAGCTCTGGAAAATCAGACAGGAGTTTCCATTCTATAACTCTCACTACTCATTCTTCCCGGTTTCTATATTTCACTTCAGAATCATCTATGGCACTTCTTAGACTCTGTGCGATTCTTTGGACATTCGGGGCGACAAGGATGTCAAGATGCCCGGCTTCGATCATGTGAACTTTCAAAGGCTTCATCGTATGCTTGCCCCAAAAGGAACGGGGATTTCTCTTCTTTTCTGCAGTGGCTTGAAAGAAGATCATTTCACCCTCATAAAGAGGAGGATTATAGTTAATTTCAGCGCTCCTGTTCAAAGCAGGGATGTATGTATTGATATAAAAATCTTTTAGTCCTGATGGAAGTTTTTTGTTGTGCTTGAAAGAAAAGCTGCATATAAAAACCTTCGCACGGAAAGTCGCTTTGACAAATCTGTCTTTAATGTTTGTTAGAATATAAACAATCTTCATCGCTAATCCCAGTCTGGAAAGGTTTGCAAGATGATACTGGATCTTGTCATAGCTTGAAGTCAGGCGTAAAGGCATCCAGTAACTGTCAAGAATACCGAGAAAAGCAACTTCCCTGCCCAATTTTTGAAACCGGTGTGCCATTTCCAGAGCGATATAGGCACCGAGACACCTTCCGGCAAGGTAATATGGCCCCGATGGCTGAAATTCAAGAATCTCCGAAATGTATTTATCCGCCATTTCTTCGACCGTTTGAATCGCAGGACTCTTCCCATCCATCCCCTGAGCCTGAAGCCCGTAGAATGGCTGATCATCACCAAGATATTGTGATAATTCACGGTAGAAAAAGACCCCTCCACCGTAAGCATGTACACAGTATAATGGGGGCCTCGAACCTGAAGAATTTATTGCGACAAGCGATCTCCCCTCAGTAATCGAATCTTCTCCTTTTATCAGGGCTGACAGCCCCCTGACAGTCGATGTTTCAAAAATCAACCCCAATGCAAGAGTTTTCCCAAACATTTTGGCAATCTCAGAAAAAAGTCTGACTGCAAGCAGGGAATGTCCACCGAGTTCAAAAAAATCATCTTCCAGCCCAACAGGTCCAGTTCCTAATATCGACTCCCATATACTCGCCAGTCCCTTTTCGACCTGGTCTCTTGGAGGTATATACCCACGAGTTCCACCCTCTTTCTTAGGAACGGGAAGCGCGGATCTGTCCAGTTTGCCATTCGGGGTCAGAGGCAGTTCTTCCAGCGACACGAAAACTGCCGGTATCATGTAATCTGGTAATCGAGTTTTCAGATGGTCACGAATAGTCCTGATATCGATACTGCTATCCGATGGGGGTACAAGATAAGCCACAAGACGAAGATCTCCAGGGGTATCTTCTCTGGAGACCACGGCACATTCCTTCACATCCTGATGTTTTTCAAGAACGGATTCTATCTCGCCCATTTCTATCCTGAACCCTCTGATCTTGACCTGATGATCGATTCTGCCAAGAAAGTCAATACTACCATCCGGCAAGTATCGGGCGAGGTCTCCTGTCCTGTACATCTTCTTTCCCTCAGCATTTATGAATGGATCAGGTATAAATTTCTCGTCTGTAAGAGATGGACGGTTATAATACCCCCTGGCAAGTCCTTCTCCTCCGAGAAAAAGTTCGCCGGTGACTCCCACCGGAACGGGTTTCAGGTTCTTTCCGAGAATATAGGCTTGCGTATTGGATATCGGGACTCCGATCAGGGGAGATTTCTCCGATCCTTTCTCCATTCGAGCGAAAGTAGAATATGTCGTGTCTTCAGATGGGCCGTACAGATCGTAAACCGACTCAATGTATTCTTTCCTGTATAAATCCTGAACGAGGGAATTTTTCAACGGCTCGCCTGCGAGATTGACGACTTTTACACTTTCCGGAATTCCATCCATTCTGACAATTTCCGTCATAGCAGAAGGAACCGTGTTAATCAATGTAACAGGATACGCCCCCGACAGTGAGGGAAGCTCCAGGGCATTCCTGACAAGAATTGTCTTTCCCCCAAGGCAAAGAGTGACGAATATCTCGAAGATCGACAGGTCGAAACAAATGGACGTTGAAGCAAGGACCCCGGATAATTCCGCCTTTGTAAAGATAGAAGCAGCCCAGGATATAAATACGACAACACTGTGATGCTCCATGGCGACACCCTTTGGACGCCCCGTCGAACCTGATGTATAAATCACATAGGCAAGATTATGCTGTGTGCTGACATTGGTAGGGTTATCAGCGGAAAACTTCGATATTTCACCCCAATCCGAATCCACGCATACAAGGTGTCTGCAGTTATTGTCAACAAGTGTGACGAATTTTTTCTGCGTGATAATAACCTGCGCTGAGGAATCTTCGAGCATGAATTCTATTCTTTGCGCAGGATAATCCGGATCGAGCGGCACATAGGCCCCTCCCGCCTTTATCACCCCAAAAATGGCGATAATAGTGTCAAGCGATCTTTCAGTGCATATCCCGACAAGCGCTTCAGGACCTATACCGTGATCACGAAGATACCACGCCAATCTATTTGACTTCTCATTTAGATCCCGATAGGTAAGAGTCTCATCGCCGAACACAACCGCTATCTCGTCAGGTTGTTTCTCAACAAAAGCCTGGAAAATCTCGTGGATACATTCCTTCTCGGGATAATCAGCCTTTGTCTGGTTCCAGTCATAGACGATTTTCTGATATTCTTTCTCACTGACGAGGTCAAGCTCCCCTATTCTCCCACGAAAACCACCTGACATCTGATCAAGGATAAGACATAGACGCGAAAGTATGGTTTCAATTGTGTCATCAGGAAAATGTCCCCTGTTGAATACTGCTTTAATTGTAAGTCCCGCGTCTTCGTACACTGTGATGTTCAGATTATAATTGGGACGTTCAATCAGTCTGAATTCCCTAGATTCCCAACTTCCTCCCTGCTTGCACAGTTCGGAATCGATCAAATAGTTCTCAAAAACCACGATACTATCGAAAAGGGATTTGCCAGGTTTGATATCAGCCCACTCATGAACTTTTACAAGAGGAGTGTTCTCGTACTCCCTCATCCCGATCCATTGCGCCCTCAAATCTGTCAGCATTTCCCCCAGCCCCCCATGTTGAGAGACCTGTATCCTTACTGGAAGAGTATTGATGAGAAGCCCGACTTCCGACGCGCTCTCGGCAGGCACCGAGTTTCTGATAGTCTTAGTCGCACCAAAAACAATATCGTCTTCGCCTGAGATACACGCCAAAAGCACGCCCCATGCTCCCTGCACCATCGTGTTCAGTGTTACTCCGTTCTCTTCAGCAAATGTTCTCAACTTTGAAACCGTTTCCGCTGAAACGCGGTATTTCATTTCCGAGAACCCGCTATACTTGTCCGGAAAACCTGATTTGATCGATATTGATGTTGGAGATATCTTTGCAGCCAGGAGATTCTTCCAATAGTCCTTCGCCCCGTCACTATACTGTCCCCTGTCAATCCAATCAAGGTAGGCGTATTGCTCCTTCTTCACGACAACTCCGGGGTCATCACCTTCTATCAGAACTTCAAAGATATGGAACAGTTCCTTGAGTAGATAGAATTCAGATCGGCCATCAAATAGCGCGTGATGGTATGTCCATACGCATCTGAATCGGGACTGCCCAAGGTGAAACACAGATACTCTCAGGGGAGGTCCATCCTTGAAATCAAATCCGGTCTTTCTATCCGAAATCAGAAATTCGGAAAACCTCTCCTCGATCTCACTATCAGACATCCCTTGAAGGTCAATAACTTTGACAGAAATGCGCCAAGAGGATCTGACGATCTGTCTCGAATCCCCCTGCTCATTCCAAACAAAACAAGTTCTCAGGACAGGATTGGATGATATCAGGAGATTCCACGCCTTCTCGAATATTGGAATATCGATCTCTTCTTTTAGATCGCATATTCTCTGCTGGATATAATATCCCGCATCAGGATTGACCAGACTGTAGAAAAGCATCCCTTCCTGCAAGGGACTCAATCGGTACGGGTTATCGCCCTTCTGCAATCTACTGTTCCTTTCTTATCGATAACAGAGCCATATTCTTCTAATTATTGGATTCATCTAGTATCCTGTCTCATCTCTGTCATAAAGTTACGACTTGGATCGGGCAGGCCCCGTCCAACTCATTCTATTGTTATCTTACGTAGTCACTTGCACTTTGTGAAGCAAGACTTATTCCCCAACATCCAGAAAAAAGGTTATTATTACGGAGAATCTATAACAACACCTGCTCCAACTCCAATTCGATTCCGGAATGTGAAAAAACTCTGTTCCTTACCCTGTGAATGAGCTCTATGATATCATTCGATGTAGCATCCCCGGTATTTACTATGAAATTTGCATGTCTTTCACTTATCACCGCTCCACCGACCCTCATTCCCTTGCCCCCGGCCTTTTCGATCAATCTGCCGGCAAAATCACCATCAGGCCGCTTGAATACCGATCCGGCGCTTGGTAACTCCATCGGAAATTTCCTTTTCCTCTCTTGCCAGACAACATCGATGACTTTTTCCTCTTCATCTCCTCTCACCGGAATCGTTTTGAATTCGGCGCCAAGTATAATGAAGTCTGAATCGGAGAATATACTGCTGCGATAACCAAAATCACATTCCGCCGAGGACAATACCCCACTCTCACCAGTTTTTGTCAGGACTTCCACAGATCTGACCAAATCGGAGATGGTCGCAATATCCGTCCCGGCATTCATGACCAGAGCTCCCCCTATTGTTCCAGGAATACCGGATATTCCATGGAACCCGCCCCTGTCCTTTCGGGCTGCTACTCTAATCATTTCATCGAGCATAACTCCAGCATCGGCGTAACAATACCCGTCATCGCGTATCTCCAGCTTTGTTCGATTGCTTTTTGTACAGATCGTAATACCGTCAACACCTTCATCGGGCACGATAACATTCGAACCAGCCCCCAGCAAAGTCAGAGGAATACCCTCATTTCGGGCAAATAACACTGCCAACCGCAATTCCATACTGTTCTCGGGAATCACAAGTATTTCAGCGGCCCCACCCGTCTCATAGGTCGTATACCCGCAAAGGGCTTCGCCGGGAAGCACCCCCCCCCTGATTTTTTGTCTGAGTCGATCAACCAGCTTATTGTGGACCATCGGTGTATCGCCTTTTAATAAACCCTGTTTCACACCATCGCTGCTTCATGGTATGATTTGGGAATACTATTGAAGATTTCCGGTTTTTGCTATAGTTTTCTGGAATGGACGGAGTAAGAGGAGTACCATGATCCGCAAGATATTCATTACAGTCCTGTTTCTATCGGTAACCTCATTGCTGATTCATCTCCCCATGCCGATTCAAATCTTCTGCGGTTTTCTGCAGGCCTTTTTTCTTCCGGGATTTGCTATGCTTCTTTTCCTGGGAAACAGGAAAAGGCCTTTGCTCGACGACCTTTACTTACCGTTGCTTCTCTCTCCCGTAATCTTGCCATTATTAGTTCTTGGCGTATCGATGCTCACCCCAACCCTGGACCAGGCTTTCAGGATAGGCGCAGCACTCCCCTATCTTGCTCTTGCTGTCGCTGTTCTTGCTGGTCGTTTAAAACAGAATGAAGAAAGAGAATCTTTTCCGCGTGGTATCATCGCAATTTCTATTTTCTACGCGGGGTTGATAGCCGTTCTCTACATATACAACGGTCTGCTCCTCGTCCGCTCCGATGCATGGTATCATGCGTCTCTCGTCTCTGAGATATCCACCCGAGGCATCCCTCCGATGGAACCATGGCTCGCTGATGCTCCCGTAAGATACATGTGGATATACCACCTCTTTCTCGCTTCGTGGAAAAATCTCTCAAGCCTGTCTCTCTTCACCTCGATGGGTGTTTTTAACATCATAGCGGCTTTCTCCTTTCCCTATCTCGTAGCAAGACTGGTGGCACACTTCACGACCAACAGAAGATATATCCAGGCAATCCCCTTCCTCGCGATCGCCGGTCTGGAGTCAGCTTCCTGGATCATGTGGCCCATCGGCCTCGGCAGGGCTTTTTTCGGCGAGGTGACCGGCTTCAGCGAAGTATCGAGACAGCTTCAGCTTGCGCTTGCTCAGGCGAATAGTTGCGAGGTCATCCGGTTTCTGCGCCCCTACGGGACGTGGATGGTAAATCTTACCGACAAGTTTCTGACTATTACTGCCTTCAGTTATTCTCTCA
This sequence comes from Candidatus Krumholzibacteriia bacterium, assembly GCA_023131975.1. Classification (GTDB taxonomy): domain Bacteria; phylum Krumholzibacteriota; class Krumholzibacteriia; order Krumholzibacteriales; family Krumholzibacteriaceae; genus JAGLYV01. The sequence goes on from JAGLYV010000082.1 coordinate 21,125, forward strand.
ACCTGCTGCTCCTGGCTCTGGTCTTTTTCATCTCATTTCGTTCCGGAACAGAGAGAAGAATACGAACTGCTTTCCTGATAATGACAACGATGCTCGGAGCCTTTCTCTTCCACGTGATTACCGGCACAGCCCTCATATGTACTGTTTTCGGGGCTGGAGTCCTTCTTCCGCTCATCGACCGGTTTATTCATCGGGAAAAGCCATCCATGTCGGACTGGCTCCTCCTGCCCGCCGCGGCGCTTATCGCGGCATCACTGGGTATACCATACTTTCTGTCTCTCGGCGCTGCGGGACAATCCGTTTCCCCATCGCAGACAGGCCCTTTGCATATAGGGTTGAAGAATATCGCGACTATTCTATTGCCCCTGCTGATCCTTTTCCGGCCTTCGCGCCAGGTTTTTATAAAGCTGTTTTCCAGAAAATACAGAGAATACAACGTCTTTGCGGCATGGATCCTGTGCCTTCTCGCCCTCAATATCCTTGTCGACCTTCCGACCAGGAATGAATCAAAACTCATTTACCCCCTTTTCCTTGTGTTGGGGATACCCCTTTACATCGAAGTGATCCACTGGATCAGAGAATCGGCAGGAGCGAAAAAACGGCTTGTTCTCATTTTTATCTTCGTACTCTTTTTATTCCCTCCCTTGCTTACGATGAGAGGATTCGCAATCGACCGCGGTCAGGGTCCGGTGGAAAAACGGAGATTCGAGACCGCCCATCGTGACCGGGAGGTATACGAATGGATACGAGAAAACACAGCGGAAAATTCCGTCTTCGCCGAGAGAAATCTCGACCACCTGCCAGCGGTCTATGGAGAAAGACGTGTCCTCTTCTCCGACCGTGGCGTGATGAAAGTCCTGGGATACGGTGGAGAAAAGTACGAATCATACAGAGTTCTCAGAGACATGCTCTATTCAGAAACCCCGTTTTCAATGGAAGACCTTGAAACGATAAGGGCTACAGGATTGGATATCTATGTCACCCTCTGGAACGAAGACTCGGCGGAATACGCGGGACTCGAAGTCAAATACGACCACGTATCCGATTGGTTCGACAAGGTCTTCGAAAACGAAAAGGTAAGGCTCTACAGGTTCAGAACCGGAAAATCGATTGAAAAGGAGTGACCCGATGATAAAAGAAAAAATAGCCCAAGTTCCCGCCATCATGGATGAAGAGTCTATCGATCTCTGGCTTACATTTGTGCGGGAGACCGAGATAAACGGAGATCCCGCTCTCGACCTTATCCTCGGAGCCAATTGCACCTGGCAGTCAGCATTCATGATCGCAGCGACCGGAGAGGCAATAGCCATCGTAGGAAGCCTCGACGAAACGAGGATCAGGGAAACCGGTGCTTATGAAGTGATCGGGTATAAAGAGGGAATAGGATCCGTCCTGATTGAACAGCTCAACAGATTTTCTCCAGCAACTATAGCCATCAACTACTCTTCAAGTGACAAGATGTCCGACGGTCTCTCGCATGGGATGTACCTGACTCTGACCGAATACCTCAAAGGCACCATCTATGAAAACGCACTGGTAAGCTCCGAAGGGATCATCTCAAAACTCAGAGGCAGAAAGAGCCCTGAAGAGATCCGTAGAATCAAAATGAATATCGATCTTACAGAAGAGATATTTGACAGGGTCACTGCATTTATAAAACCGGGGATGACCGAGAAGGAAGTCGCTGCTTTCATCCTCGGCGAAGTTGCCAAAGAGGGTGTAGAAACATCCTGGGAGCAAGAGCATTGCCCCGCTGTCTTCACTGGCCCCGACTCGGCCGGAGCGCACGCAGGTCCTACAGACAGAAAGATCGAAAAAGGTCACGTGCTGAATATCGACTTCGGCACCCGCGATGAAAAGTACTGCAGCGATCTGCAGAGGACCTGGTATTTCCTCAGAGACGGCGAGACCGAAGCCCCGCCGGAAGTCATCGGGCCATTCGACACAATAAGAGACTCGATTGCGCTTGGAGCAAAAATGATCAGGCCGGGGATGGAGGGGCGCGAAGTCGACTCGATTGTCAGAAGCTATATCACTGATAAAGGTTACGATGAGTTTCCCCACGCTACAGGACATCAGGTCGGCCAGGCTACTCATGATGGAGCGGGACTGCTCTGCCCCGAGTGGGAAAGATACGGAAAACTCCCCTATCTGAAGATAGAAAAGACCCAGGTTTATACTATAGAACCCCGGATAAATATAGCTGGATTCGGTATTGCCACGATGGAAGAGATCATCGTAGTACGACCCGATGGAGGGGAATTCCTTTCCAATCCGCAGAAAGAGATAATACTTATATAGGGGGGGAATGCTCCCTGCGGTAAAGGCCGGACTCTGAGCACTTACGGCACATTTAATGCACTTTAGTACAGGTTATGGAAAAACTGGAAGAAAACAAACCTGACAGGAATCGAAAGAATGGCAACCTTCTATCCAGGATACCCTTTAGTAAGTTGCGATTCCCAGCCCTGATCCTTGGTGTTGGACTCCTGATCGGCAACCAGATCTATGCCCCCAACAAGAGGGTCATCCAGAGTATTGTCGGGTTTGTTCTCATGTCGGTCCTGTGGAATTTTTCGACCCTGAACGCCCTCTGGTTGCTCGCGATCATGTACCCCTTCCCCTTTGCGATTGTTGTTGGAAACTCCAACTTCGTTTTCGCCATATTAATCTTTATTATCTATCTTGTCAGGGTTTCGACCGGAGAGGAAAAGATCTACTTTGACAAGAAAGTGGCTCTTCCCACTATATTTCTAATCGGATCTTATATTCTTTCCTTCTATAACGTTGACCCAAATACTACGCTCTTCAGGCATGCCCTCGTAAATACCGGCAATATGTTCGCGGCGATGATGTTCATGGTCATGGTCATCAACCTGATCGACGACGAGGAAAAACTCGCCCGGATGGTCAAGATCATGGCGATTACCGCCACGCTGGTTATAGCATTCACTATCATCGAGATCCTGTTCCCTGGAAAAACGATCGTCCCAAACTGGCTCTACACTGCACACAAAACCCGTCTCATCATGAAAGGCATAAGGATGGGTGGACCGTTCCACGACTTCGAGCTGGTCGCAGAATTCTTCGCCATGAATGTGCTGATCTTCTTCTTCCTCTTCACAAGGGCCAAGAGAATGCTCATGAAATCTTTATACATGGGTCTTCTGATAACGGACCTTATGATGATGTTCACGACAATCACGAGGGGCGCGTTCATCTCACTCTTCATCGGCGTTGTTTACCTGACATTCCTGTCGAGGAAGGATCTCAATTTCGTCAGGCTCGTGATGCTTGCAGGCACTTTCGCCCTGATGATATTCGTATTGGAGACGGTTGTCGCCCAGTATACCGCTTCGGGATCCCTGTTCGACCGTCTTTTCCAGACAACATTTGAAAAGGGGGTAATTCCTACCAACAGGGTTGCTGCCTGGGGCGGCGCAATCGCGAGGGGAATGCAGCATCCGATAATCGGTAACGGTCCGGGATGGGACTTCTCGGGAGGTCTCAACGTCGGACTCTGGCCTCACAATGTATATCTCTTCTATTTCAATATCACCGGAATACTTGGCTTGGGATCTTTTCTCTTTCTGCTATACAGACTGGGAAGAGCTACCCTCCCAGGGGTCTCTTCCTCCCTTGCAAATTCCTCCTACGCCGAAGGGTTCATGAAGATTCTCCATGTCTGTTTCGTAATGTTCGTAATCGATCAGATAAAAATCGAATACCTGCGGAATGACAAGTATGTCTTTTTCATCTGGTTCTTTTTCGGAATGATCATCGCGACTTCAAATGTTATCGATAAACAAAAAAAGGAACGGCTCAAGTCCGCTCCCCCAGAATAATGCAGTTTATTGGACAATCTACTATCCTGACTTCAACTTTCATTTCTGTCGTATTCCCAGGACCATTACCTGATGGAAAAAGATCCTTACCCCACTCTCAAATATTGTATGAAGAAGGTAAATACTCATCGAGTAGAAACCAGCTGTCATCAATGTCCGTTTGATAATACCGTTTGAGGTGACAACTATGGATGAAAGGGAAATGACAAACACGCTTCCGCTTACGGCAAGTACAAATTTAACGGTCGGCCCCGCTCCCGGCAGTTCGACGAAAATAGTCTTGTTGATGTAAATCAGACTGAAGATCAGGAGCGAACCAACCATCACGAAAACATTTCTGGCCATAGAAACACCATCAAGATCTATCTGTTTTCCAATCAGGACTCCGACTGTAAAGACAGGAAGGTTATAGAAAACGTGATCGAGGGTCATAAACCCAGGCCATGGGATGAAGCTCAGAGCGAATGTGATTACCATAACCAGTTCTTGTCGGCGAAACAGCCTCGACAGAAGAGGATAGAAACGAAAGGGAAAAGGAGTCTTTGAGTTTTTCTGGAAATATATCGAAAATAATTCGTCCGTGAAGTATCAACTATTGAGTAGAGATACCCGGACAATATAAAAAAAGAGGCATATGGAAACGATAAATCACATCACGGGTTACAGTCCAGTATGCTGGTTCACCCACCGTAGAAAAGTGACCAAAACCAACCAGGATTATACATATTCCCTTTGCCAGCATGACCGTATCAACCCTGTCACTTTTAATCATATGATCACCTTGCCGTCAAATGAAACAGTTTCGCCCGTCAGCAAATCAATCCTGCTAGCAAAATGTTTCTCTTTGTTCGCCCCCGCAAACCCTCATTCATCAGAACCAACAAGTGAATCGATTAATGCACTAGTCAACAATCTCCCTATATTCATATCTCCACCCCATATTTCCCTTATGATCCGATCTCCCGTATCGACGGTGTAATGTATGGGATCCTCGAAATTAGCCTTGTCGGTCGTTATTTCGTTCACAAAATCGTAGTCGTAGACCTTCACTCCCAGTTCGAAGAAATCCTTCCGGAAACGGTTCATCTCAGATGTCAAATTGTAGTCAGCCACCCTGGCCTGCATCTCTATATGATGAGGCACTATAATAACAACAATCTCCGTTCCGTTCTCCGCCGCGTGTCTGATTACCCGTTTCATCTCTCCTAAAAGAGCTTCGGGATAACTGAATTTTCCGTAATGATCGTTCGCCTTGACTCTTATGTTCCAATCCCAGAATGCCTCCCTGGTCATAGGAGGCTTTGTGGAAACTGAAGGTGTCTTCTGAAGATGAGCCTTCGTAACGAGCCAGCAAGTTTCGGCTACACTCCGGTCGAATATGTAAAAAAATGGGTTGTCCAGAATACTCTCGACGCTTTTTACCCTGTCTGCATAAGCGAATTTGTTGAACATGTTAAAATTCAGGGTGAAGTACACTCTGTCCAGTTGTTTCGCCTTAGAGGCGAACCAGTACAATTCAAAAGACTCATTCAATTTTAGGGCATTCGAATTCAGAAGAAAATAGTCATCCCCAGTAATTTCTTCTATTCGGTCGATCTTTAAATTGTTGCTTCTCGAATCACCGATAATCAGATTATCACTGGAATCGTGCTTGTACTCGATCATATTGAACATCAACCTGTTGAGAGGTTTCGCATTTATCTGTTTCACCTTGTCGGAAATCAAGTGTGAGGTGTCAAAGTAATTAAAAGGATCTATGGATACTACAATCGCCACCCATATCACGAAGGGAATTGAGAACAGAGCCAATTTGATCATGAGTCTTTTCATATTGCTCGCCTAGAACTGAAAGTAAATGAAGTTTTGTGCCTTGTTATAAGGCGAAAAGAACAAAATCAATATTATTATCGCATAATAGACTGCCCATCTTATCCATATGGGCCTCGCGTACACAATCTTCCAGAAATCGTAACGTGTGTCGATAATGTCGTATATGAGAAGGATCCCGATGAAGACAAAACTTTGAATCAGGTCTGCTGATTTCAGCCCCATCCCCCTGAACGAGAGTCCTATCGCGCTGACATCCAGGTACTGCCCGGGGTTTGAGACCAGGCTATTCATCAATATCCCGACATCATGCATGGAATTTGCGCGGAAAAGAACCCATGCCATACATACGAGGAAAAAGGTCCAGGCCATGGCTAAACCCTTAAAAACTATGGACCCGGTATTAATCCTGAACACACGGGCAAACGATTGTCCAGCCGGTTTAAGCACGTTCTCAGCCACGAGAAAAAGCCCGTGCAGTCCTCCCCAGCATAGAAATGTCCAGTTCGCACCGTGCCACAACCCGCTGACGAGGAATGTCGCCATAAGATTGTAATACCACCTGGGCCTTGCCACTCTGTTTCCCCCCAGGGGAACATAGAGGTAATCCCTGAACCAGGTCGAAAGGGAGATATGCCAGCGTTTCCAGAACTCTGATATCGACCTCGAAAAATATGGCTGCCTGAAATTCTCCATCAATTCAAATCCCATAACCCGCGCCGAGCCAATAGCTATATCTGAATAGCCGGAGAAATCACAGTAGATCTGGAACGTAAAGAAAAAGGTGGCAACCAGGACAGGAACACCGGGATAAGCAGAAGGCTCATTATAAACGGAATTGACCAAAACAGCCAGGCGGTCCGCAATAAGGATCTTCTTGAAAAAACCCCAGAGTATGAGCTTGAGTCCTGAAGTGATCCTCGAATAGCTGAATCCATGTTTTTCAAAGAACTGCGGCAGGAGCCTTCCCGACCTCTCAATCGGTCCGGCTACAAGCTGAGGGAAAAACGACACGTAAACCGCGAAATACCCAAGATGCTTCTGTACCGGAGTTTCCCCCCTGTATACATCAATCGTGTAACTGAGGGTCTGGAAGGTATAAAAAGAGATTCCGACCGGCAAAAGAACCCTGAACGAGGGAACGGAATAGAAGATATTAAACTGGTCGAAAAATGTCCGCGCATTATCGTTGAAGAAATTAAAATACTTAAAGCCAAAGAGCAGGCCCAGGTTGACGAGGAGACTGAGAACCAGATACCTCCTCCTGGTCTTTTTCTTCTTCGAACGAGACATTCCCAGAGCAGTGAGATACGCCACAAGTGTCGAGATCAGGATGAGAAAGATGTATTCCATCCTCCAGCACATATAAAAATAATAACTGGCGACAAGCAATAATACCCATCTCCACCTGTGAGGCAGAAGAAAGTACAGACACACAACTACAGGGAAGAATATGAGATAGTGAATAGAATTGAAGAGCATATAAGAATCCTCGCCTGATAGCATATAATATTCAATCCGCCCTCTAATGCGGGCGGACTATATAAATAATACCATATCGCACCTGATCTGTTCAACAATGGATCTGCAGTGAGTTGCAGTGGATTTGCGTGCTTTCGTACTGATGTCTGCTGCCGCAAAGTCAAGTTCGGCTTAATCATGTGCCCAACCTGATTGAGTTTTCCCTTGATTTACCCCGCCCGTATAATTAGTTTCTTCAAACCAAAACAATAGTGACCGGGAACAGATAATTATGAAGGAGTAAATTTGCCTACATA
>JAGLYV010000083.1 GCA_023131975.1 Candidatus Krumholzibacteriia bacterium
AGAGTGAATAGGGAATAGCGGATGCCTTCGGGAAGCCGGCGGAAATGAAAAGTGAGAGCGGACTGCTTCAAATCATTTCCAAATCACCTCCCGCCCCTTGACCTGCCTGCGGGCATCTGCTAGAGTCTGGAATCCTGACAACAGGTGACAGCAATCCTCATAAACATGTTCGGAGGTCGGCTGATGCGGATATTACGACCCTTGATCATTTTTTCAACATTATCAGTCATCATATCTGGTCTCATATCGTGCGGGAAGGATCCTGATATGGAATTCAGCAGATTTGTGGAGAAACACTCGGCAAGGGTCGATTCACTCGAAAGAGCGGGGAGTCTCGCCTACTGGGAGGCCGCGCGCAGCGGCAGCAACGACGATTTTCGCAAGTATGCCGAGGCCCATATGGAACTGGAGAAGATATACACGAACAGGGAAGAATTCGAATATGTGCGGAACATCAGGGAGAACGGCGATCTGAAAGATAATAAGCTCAAACGGATAGCAGATCTGCTGTACCTGAGTTACAAGGGAAACCAGATGGATCCGGTCCTGCTGAAGAAGATCGTCGAACTGAGCAGTGAGGTGGAGAAGAAATTCGGCACCTTCAGGCCGGTCGTGGACGGCGTGGAACTGGCACCCGGAGAGGTCATGAAGGTCTTTAAGACCAGCACGGACAGCGAATACCGACGGAAAGTGTGGGAGGCGGGCAAAAAGGTAGGGCCGAGAGTCGTATGCGATCTGCTCAAGCTGGTCAGAGCGAGGAATGAGGCAGCCCGTGCGATAGGATACAGGGATTATTACGAGATGTCGCTCACCCTGAGCGAACAGGACGAGGAAAAGCTCTCGAAAGTATTTGCCGAACTCGAAGAGCTGACCAGGGAACCGTACCTCAGGCTCAAGGGGGAGATCGACGGGGAACTCTCCGCCAGGTATGGGATCACACCCGAAGAGATGCGTCCCTGGCATTATCACGATCCATTTTTCCAGGAAGCGCCGGCTGTCGGAGAGATCGATCTCGACATGTATTACAAGGGAAAGGATCTTGCGGCGATAGCCGCCGGTTTCTACGCGGGAATCGGGATGCCGGTCGAGGACATCCTCTCCCGGAGCGATCTCTACGAAAGGGAAGGGAAGAATCCACACGCCTTCTGCACAGACATCGACAGGCAGGGAGATATCAGGATACTGGCCAATATCATAGACAATGCCAATTGGATGGATACGATGCTTCACGAACTGGGGCATGCCGTCTATGATAAATATATCGACAGGGAACTCCCCTTTCTGCTGAGGAGATTTCCGCATCTCTGTACGACCGAGGCCTCCGCGATGTTCTTTGGCCGGTTGTCGCATGACTCTCTATGGATGAAGGATGCCCTGGGACTGAGCGACGGAGAAGTCGAAAAGATAAGGCCGGCTTTTCAGAGATCGCGCAGGCTCAAGCAGCTCATATTTGCCAGATGGGTGCAGGTGATGTTCAATTTCGAAAAAGAACTCTATCGCGACCCGGAACAGGACCTCAACTCTCTCTGGTGGGACATGGTGGAGAAATATCAGTTCGTGAAGAGGCCCGAGGGCAGGGACGAACCCGATTACGCCTCCAAGATCCATATTACCTCATCGCCGGTCTACTACCACAATTACATGCTCGGCGAACTTATAGCATCTCAGTTCTATCACCATATCTCGGACGTTTTCCTCGAGCAGGAAGGCGAGATCCGGATATACGGCAACAGGGCAGTCGGAGAGTATTTCAGGAATACTGTGTTTCGACCCGGAGCTCTCTATCCATGGATGGAGCATATAAGGGTCGTTACCGGCGAACCGCTTTCAGCGAGATATTTCGTTGAGCAGTTCGTTGTGGAGCAGGATTGATCTGGCTTCTGCCGGCGGCTGTCTGTTCGATCACGATCGCCGCTATTCTGAAGATAAACGAAGGCGCGGGTGGCAGCCGTCTTGTCATGATGGGCGGCAACTATATAGTAGCGTCTTTTATCGCCCTCCTGATGTTGCGCGGCAATCCGGGTCCTTTTGACAGGGTCACTCTCGGCATTGGAGTCCTGACAGGCGCTGACTATGTGATCTCTTTTCTCGTGCTGATGGCGGGGATCGGCAAGGGCCCTCTGGCTTTACCCGTTACCGTGATGAGGCTCTCCGTGGTCGTTCCGGTAGTCGCCTCGATCTTTCTCTGGAACGAGACTCCCGGCCTGACGCGGTACGGAGGTATAGCCCTCGGCCTTGCCGCTATCGTCTTCTTCGGCCTGGGAGTAGCGGGCCACGGCAGGAAGAAGCGGGCGACAAGGGGATTCTGGCTGTTGCTCGCGGCCATTTTTATCTCAACAGGGCTAGCCAGTATTCTGCTGAAGACTTTTCGTGAGGTCTCGCCCGACGTGCGGCGCCTCGCCTTTACCTGGCTGCTATTCTCGTCAGCCGGGATACTCACATGGCTTATTATTCTATTAAAAAGGATCAGGGTCGACTGGAAGACATTCAGGCTTGGAATGTTCCTCGGCCTGCCGAACCTCTTTTCTACTGTATTTACACTGAAAGCTCTGGAAAATATCCCCGCCTCGATAGTCTTTCCATTTATAAATGTGACGGTCATATTCGGCGCTACCCTCCTGGGATTGTTCGTCTGGAAAGAGAAACTGGACAGGCTCTCTACAACCGGGCTTGTATTTGCAGCCGTTTCTCTGGTATTATTGGCAAGTTGAAACAGGGAGTATATGGGGAAACAGGTTCAGCAGCCCGGGACGGACCAGGAATGGGTCGATCCGTGACGAACGGAGCCGGGTCGTTGGGGATCAGAACACGACAGGAGGTCGGCATGAAGAAGACATTATTTTCCTTTATCATTCTCGCTATCGTTCTGACGATCGGTATGACCGCGTTCACCGGAAGCGCAGTCGCCGAAGAGAAGGCGAAATCACTGTTCAGTATTTATCTCGGTGACAAGACGACCGAGAATTTCCTGAAGGCCTTCGAGCATTATGAAGCTGAAAGAGCCGATACGGTGAACCACAGAGCCACGGTCATACTTTCTTATCTCCACATGAAGGAGATGGAGCGCAACCTGGCACTGCTCGAGGAGAATCTGGACGATCTAAACAACAAGAACCTTTTCTCAACGGCAAATCTTCTTCTCAGTCTCGAGAAGTTCGACCGGGCGATAGCGATATACAAGGTGCTGAACGAGAAATCGCCTAAATGGTCCTGCCCGTGGCGGCACCGCGGTGAGGCTCACTGGAAGAACAAGGAATATGACGACGCGGTGATGTCTCTTGAAATGGCTATCGAGACCAGGGAGACGCATTATGACGCTTATACGCAGCTTTCCGAAGTCCTTTTCGATATGAAGGAGTACGAGAAGTCGCTGGCTACCCTGGAGAAGGGGTTTACATATTACGGAAAGGATATCGAGGACCCCGATGAAGAGGTCGACAATGTCGCTATCCACTTCCTCTACTATGATCTGTTGAAGAGGGCCGGCAGGGACGAAGATGCCGCGAAGATACTCATAGTCCTGCAGAAGATCGCTGCAGGTGACGAGCGTTTGAAAGAGATCGAGTAGACGACAAGCAGACTTTGATGACAGTGGCGGAGGCGCTCTCGAGTTCCTCCGCCGCTGACTGACGGAGGGAAAAATGCTTGGAGCGATTGTCGGAGATGTCATAGGCGCGCCCTATGAGTGGAACAATATAAAGTGGACGGATTTCGATCTGTTCACTCCACTTTCCACTTTTACTGACGATACGATCCTTACACTGGCCACCGCCAATTCTATCCTGAATGATATCAGTTATGAATCTTCCTACAGGAGGCTCGGAGAGACCCATCCGGGGCGTGGGTATGGAGGGAGGTTCCAGCAGTGGCTGAGAAATCCTCAGATGGGGCCGTACAACAGCTGGGGGAATGGATCGGCCATGCGAGTGAGTCCGGTCGGCTGGGCCTATGACACGGAAACGAAGGTCATGGCAGAGGCCCGAAGGTCGGCCGAGGTCACACACGACCATCCCGAGGGGGTGAAGGGGGCGCAGGCCACGGCGCTCGCGGTCTTCATGGCCAGAAGCGGAGCCTCGATGAGCGATATACGCAAGGAGATGTCAACGACCTTCGGTTACGATATGGACAGGAGCCTCGAAGAGATCCGTCCAGGCTACGAATTCGACGTGTCTTGCCAGGGCACCGTTCCCGAGGCGATGATCGCCTTTCTCGAATCAAACGACTTCGAGGATGCCATCCGCAAGGCGGTCTCTCTCGGAGGCGACAGCGACACACTTACCTGCATTACCGGTTCTGTGGCACACGCGTTCTACGGGGAGATACCGACAGAGATTGCGGCGCAGGTAAAGGATCTGCTGTCACGGGATCTCGTGGTGATCATGAACAGGTTCTGCGAGAAATTTGTTAATAAACCATGAGTTAAATCTGTCGTTTTCCATTATACGTACATTCGTTTTTCACGATACTTGCATTCGTTTCCCATGATTCTTGCATTATTATTACTTGAATTATCGTAATGACAGGTAATAATAAGAAAGAGGAAGCAACGATATGAAAATGGCAGAAAAAATAATCGGGTTGGCGGCCATGCTGGTGGCCCTGAGCCTTGTTTTCTTTTCATGTTCGAATGATTCCGTCTCGGCCGGTGAGCCCGACACTACGGGAAACGACACAATACCGCCGAACCCCGCTGACACATCGATGATAGTGGATCATACATGCTGCGATATCACTGTGATACCGAGGCAGGCGATCCAGGACGCGATCGATGGCCTTGTGATCGCCTACGGACACACCTCGCACGGAAGCCAGCTGATAAGCGGCATGGACGAACTGGCGGCATTTCTGGGTGACGATCTATACAATCACAGCATGGATGGAGCTGGCAATACGCTGGAGTTGAGGGATAAAGTGATGCCGGGGGATCTTGGCGCCCCGAACTGGACAAGCTGGGAGGATACAACCAGAACCTATCTGTCCAGTCATCCGGATGTCAATGTGATCATCTGGTCATGGTGCGGTGAGGTCAGTGGCGCGACCGAAGAAAATATCAATACCTATCTTTTCCTCATGTCGGGGCTCGAAACCGACTATCCGGATGTATCATTTGTCTACATGACAGGACATCTGGACGGTCAGCCGCCCGGCTTCACCATACATGTCAGGAACCAGCAGATCCGCGACTATTGCATCGATAACGACAAGATCCTCTACGATTTTGCCGATATAGAGTCGTACGATCCGGACGGTAATTACTACGCTGACAAGAGAGCTGCCGACAATTGTGATTATGACAGTAATGGTGACACCAATCGTGATGCCAACTGGGCGCTGGACTGGCAGGAGGCGCATCCCGGTGAGTGGTATGAGTGCTGGCCGCTCCATACCCAGCATCTGAACGGCAACCTCAAAGCCTACGCGGCCTGGTATCTCTGGGCACGCCTCGGAGGATGGGACGGATCGAACGATTAAGGATCGTGAGGATACTATGCCCCGCAAAAGAAAGACACGTGACATTTCGGCAGTGACGGTCGCCGCGGCCATTATTCTGGTTATTTTGCCGGGGCTACCTTTACCTGTCGGTGATTGCCACGCCCAGACAAAGCCTTTCTCCACGATACACATATCGGTACATACCGATTTTCTTCGAAATGTGAGAAATATCGGGATGGGAGGGGTCGGTGTCTCGGAGATATCGGGGTACGGTGCGGGGTATTATAATCCCGCGTCGCTGGCCTGGACCGACGCGATTATAGTCGGGAGTTCACTTCAGGAGTATCTGATCGATATCGATCTGTACGATATAGGGATCTCCGGTTTTTACCAGCCAGGCAAGGGTTTCGGAGAGAATACTCCCTGGGAGAGAGGCTTGCGTTTCGGGTGGGCTCTTTCTTATTGGGGGCTTCACATGCCGGAGAGAGAAGAGCGGACGATATATCTGCCGGGGGGATCGGCAGTGTCCGCCGCGGGGATCCATGAATATTATCTGACCGGTTCTCTGGCTGTTGCCTGGAAGAAGGGGATATTCGAGGTAGGCATGGGTGGGGCGATAAAATACCTCGAATATAAAAATAGCGGATTTTCCCTCTGGGCCTTCGACCTTGGTGTGATCGCGGTTGCTGAATTTGAGGGAGAGACCGGGAGCTGGCTGCGTCCGCGTGTTGGATTCAGTGTCGTAGATCTCGGGAACGGGTTTGATCTGCCGGAAGGCGGGACGGGCGATCTTATTCAGCGCTATCGGGTCGGTGGGGGACTCGACTTTTCTCCGCCTTGGGAATCACGCCTGGGATGGAAGTTCGACAGGAAAGTTCGGATGCTGCGCGTTTCAATCAGTTATGATCTGGCGTTCGATGATGCCGGTGGCGACGATTATCTTGAAGAAGATGATATGTGGGCCTTCGGGGCTGAGATCTCTCTTCTGGAGCTGCTCAGGGCGAGGATCGGGACATCGAACAACATGTTTGTCGTCGGTGAAGCTGTGACTGCCGGATTGGGGTTGGGCTGGGACAGCGGGCAATGGATCGCGTCGTTCGATTACTCGATGGTAGTGGGCGATACCTGGTTCGACGATTCTGTGACGCTGAACACTTATCGTCTGCTGGTCGGATGGAGGCATTGATCAGCATCTCCGATAATATATTGTACCTTTTGCTCTTGACGTGGCACCGCTTGTCTGTTTAATAATAATCCGGGAATCTTAAATAGGGGGGTTAGAACGATGAAGACTGCAATACTGAGTCTTGTCTCCGTTCTTCTGCTGACGGTACTCCTGCCTTCGTTCGCGGTCGCGGACGAACCAGGGATCAAGTTCCGTATCATCGTGGGAGAATTCGCGGACAAATCACAGCACACCTGGTATCACGGCCCCACGCCCGGCACGGGGCTGGCCGATATGCTGATCACTTCACTGGTCAAGACCGGCAAGTTCCGGGTCTTCGAGCGCGCGGCGCTTGACGAACTTCTCGATGAGAAGAACCTGAGCATGTCCGATCTGGCCAATCCGAGCTCCAGCGTAGCGCAGAAGCTCGAGATCGGTGATATCCTCGTGAAGGCGACGATAACCGAGTTTGGTTATAAAGAAGGAAAGATCGGGGGCGCCATCAGCAAGTTCCGTGGTTCCGGTGGTGTCAAATCATACACCGGACGCGTGGCGGTCGATCTGCGTCTGATCGATATAGGCACGAGTGAGGTACTCTGGGCGGATACGGTCAACAAGGAAGAGACTTCCCGATCTCTCAATCTGGGGACAAGCAAGTTCAGTTTCGGGGATAACAAGAGTTTCGATGATCATGTCGTCGGCAAGGCGACCCGCAAGGTCATCGAAGGAATCATCAAAAAACTCAAGGAGCAGATCAAGAACCGGCCATGGCAGGGGCTTCTTATAACGGCTGACGAATATCTCTTCATAGACGGCGGTACCGAGCTTGGCCTCAAACCAGGCATGACCTTCGAGGTGAAGAGACAGAGTAAGGTAGTGAAGCATCCGAAGACCGGCAAGATTCTCAAGGTGATCTACGACAAGGTCGGAGTGGTGAAGGCCACTGAGGTCGAAGAGGGAATCACTACGGTTGAAGCAGTCGAGGGAAGTAGTTTTGAGACGGGAGACAGGGTCTCTCTAAAAAAGAAGTAGGTGACGGGTAAAAAAGAGGTAGGCGACTGGTGATAATGACATTCTGCAGGAATGATTTCTCATTCTCGGGAATGGTGCCTCGTCCTGCGGATATCAAGTCGACTATATTGAATTCGGGCGCCTGTTACGGGCGCCCCTTTCTTTGATGCGAGGTTTATCAGGGAGGTATCGAAGATGACGACAGAAGAAGCGGTTCCGAAGAACGCGAAGGGCAACGCGGCG
Organism: Candidatus Krumholzibacteriia bacterium; assembly: GCA_023131975.1. GTDB lineage: Bacteria > Krumholzibacteriota > Krumholzibacteriia > Krumholzibacteriales > Krumholzibacteriaceae > JAGLYV01. The sequence goes on from JAGLYV010000083.1 coordinate 7,853, forward strand.
ATCCTGATCATAGCGCTTGTCATTTTCGGACTGGTATTCGGGGGCTTTGGCCTCCGCAGATACAATATTGGAAAGGAAAGCGGAAACTGGCCGACCGTTAAAGGAAAGGTCACCTATACCCACGCTGATAGCAGAAGGGTAAATAGTAAGCAGGAATATCAGGCGACGGTGAAATATACATATACGGTCGATGGCAAGTCTTACACGGGTAAGCGTATTACGGCTTCGGATGTCTATCAGAAATCGTTGAGCGGCGCGAATGATATTATCGACAAATATCCTGTGGGTGGAGAGGTCTCTGTATATTACGATCCAGCCGATCCGGGAACGGCCCTGCTCGATGCCGGGATGAAGAAAAATGTCTATCTTATGCTCGGTGGAGGACTTGCCTGTTTCTTTCTTGCTGGAGCGATAATTGCATCTGAGCTGAAAAAGAAGAGAATGACAGCTGGATAAGGAATAATATCGGCCACCTGGTTGAATATTGATTGGCCACCGGGATTGTCTATGGCAGCTTTGACGGACGTTATGTCTCTTCAGTAAGTTCGCAGTGAACCCGGGAAGTATTGTCGTCTGGTCCGGCGGTGTTCCCAAGAATCTGTACTGACCGAGGAGGTCTTCGTGTCAAACGTGAAGCTGGTTGTGTTGTGCCTGTTCCTGGCCTTTTCTTTTTATTCCTGTTCCGGTGACGATGGAGCGACGGGTCCTGTAGGCCCCGCCGGAACGGATGGAGCAGATGGAAATGCCGAAGTAATAATGTATGAATTCGGGACCCAGACGACTTCGACAGGGATTTTAAACTACACTTTAAACGTTACCAGGGAAGTAATGGATTCCAGCCTGATACTTGTCTATACCAATCCTGATACTGAGGGAGAGACGGCATGGTATCCCTCCCCCGGACTGGGTGCAGGTGCTGCGTATATGACACGCTGGTATACATACCAGACAAGCGGCAGCACGTACGCATTGACCATAAGGATTCTGGTTCCGGACGGAACGGCTGGCTACACGAATTCGGTCACTTTTGTGAAGGTGAAGGTCATCATCGCTCCTGCTTCCGAGGTCATCGTGGCGGCGGAAGCCGGAGAGCTTGATCTTAATGATCACGATGCCGTGGTAAAGTATTTGAAGCGATAAGGTTTCTGTCTTTCTAAAGGACCTTTTGTTCAGGTCGATGGGCCACGTTGGGGGAAAATAGTCCAGCGTGGCCCGTAGTTTGTCCGCCAGGAGGGGGGGGTGTCGCTACTGGCGAGTGGTTTGCCCGCCGTGAGTGTTGTCACCGGGCGAGATGAGATGCCCTCGATTCGGGTGTCTGAAGGTCTTTGCCCCGCAAATCCCCTATTATACCTTTTGCTCTTGACTTGGGCCTGCCCGTTTGTTATTTATGTAACTCTATTGTTGAATTGCAGGAGGTTAGGATAACGTGTATGCAGTCATTGATCTGGCTGGGAAACAGTTTACGGTAAAACCTGAGGATAGTATCCAGGTTCCGCTCCTCGATGCCGAGGTCGGAAGTGTTATACAGTGCGATAATGTACTCCTGTTTTCGGATGGAGACGATGTACGCATTGGAAAACCAAAACTCGATAATATCAAGGTGACGGCCGAAGTAGTAAGCCACGGCCGTGACAAGAAGATAATCGTTTTCAAGATGAAGCGGAGAAAGAACTACCGCAGAAAGAACGGCCACCGTCAGGGATTCACTTTGTTGAAGATTCGCGGGATCGACGCCTAGGCGGCCAGAGGAGCAGATAGTATGGCACACAAAAAAGGTGTTGGAAGTTCCAGGAATGGTCGGGATAGCAACGCGCAGAGGCTTGGTACCAAGCGGGCCTCCGGGCAGACCGTGTCCGCCGGATCGATCCTGGTGAGACAGCGCGGAACGAAGATCCATCCCGGCACGAACGTGTCAAAGGGTGGAGACGACACGCTGTACGCCCTCATCGACGGCAAGGTACAGTTTGAGAGATTTGGAAAATCGAAGACAAAAGTGAGTGTCTACGAGAACTAAAAGCACAGTGATCGATATGCGCGCATATTTCAGAGCCCGTTGGAGCAGAAACAGCTTCCGGGCTCTTTTTTTTATGGGAGGTCCGCGAGATGATGCTGAGATACCTTGGACACGCCGCTTTTGAACTGGTCCTGGCTGACGGCCGCAGACTGCTCTTTGATCCCTACGAGCCCGGTTCATATGACGGCGCGGTACGGTTCGATCCCATTGAGACAGGGCAGGATATCGTAGTCGTGAGCCACGACCATCCCGATCACAGGTGGGAGAAGGCCGTCGAGGATGCCGGGATCGTGATCGATTCGGCCGGTGAGCACGATCTGGAAGGCGTGAAGATCACTTCTTATCTGACATATCACGATGAGACCGGGGGGAGCGAGAGGGGGACCAATCTTGTCTCGATCGTAGAGGCAGATGGATTGAGGATAGCCCACATGGGAGATCTGGGGCATATGATCGATCTCGGATCGATGCCCGTTCTCAAGGGCGTCGACCTTCTCATGCTGCCTGTCGGAGGATTTTTTACGATCGATTCCGGGATGGCAGCTGAAATAGCCCGGGTGATCGGGCCCGGAATAGTCGTTCCGATGCATTACAAGACAGAAAAACTGGGATTTCCGATAGCTTCAGTGGACGGGTTCACAGAAATCATGGATAATGTCGAGATCATGGGAGGTAGCGAACTGGAAATTGTTCCTTCCGTTCTTTCGGAATCAATAAGGGTAGTGGTGCTTGAACCGGCGATGTAGCCGCCGCCAACGAGAGGAAAGAAAGTGAGAGAGGTCGAAGCCGCAAGGATAACCGAAGAGGTCGCGCGTCTCTGCATGGAGGCGAATTTCGAACTCGAGGATGATGTACAGAATGCGCTCGAAAAGGCCTATGAAGCCGAGGAATCACCGGCCGGGAAAGAAGTTCTCCGCCAGATCCTCGAGAATTCGGAGATAGCACGTTCTGAAAAGATACCTATGTGTCAGGATACCGGTCTCGCGGTCGTCTTTGTCGAGATCGGGCAGGATGTGCATATCACAGGGGGCGATTTTGAGACCGCGATCAATGAAGGCGTGAAAAATGGGTATACAGACGGGTATCTCAGAAAATCCGCTCTCGCCGACCCGATCAGGGGCGGCAATACGGGCGATAACACTCCCGCAGTCATTCATCTGAATATGGTTCCCGGCGACAAGCTGAAGCTCTGGGTCGTTCCCAAGGGGGGCGGAAGCGAGAACATGAGCTGCATCGCTATGATGAAGCCGGCTGACGGGGTAGAGGGTATCAAGAAATTCGTTGTGGAAAACATCAACGCGGCAGGTGGCAACCCCTGTCCGCCGATCATTGTCGGTATCGGCATCGGCGGGACGTTCGAACGTTGCGCCCAGCTGGCGAAGAAGTCCCTGCTGAGGGAGATCGGCAGTGTCCATCCCGATCCGTTCTATGCCGACCTGGAGAAAGAACTCTTCGGCCTGGTCAACGATCTCGGTATCGGCCCCATGGGACTTGGCGGCAGAACGACGGCGCTGGCCGTACACATAGAGGTGGCTCCGAGGCATATAGCTTCGTTCCCCGTATCGATGAACATAAACTGTCACGCCGCGAGGCATAAATATATCGAACTGTGAGAGGCAGGTATTGATATGGCTGATTATTCGATGACGACGCCGCTCAGCGATGAAGACGTGAAGAAGCTGAAGGCGGGAGACAAGGTCCTGCTCAGCGGTACGATATATACAGCGCGTGACGCTGCTCACAAGAGACTGGTCGACCTCCTCGACGAGGGAAAAGAACTCCCCATCCCGGTCGATGGACAGGTGATCTACTATGTAGGCCCCTCGCCCACCCCTCCCGGCAAGCCGATAGGGTCGGCGGGCCCGACGACGAGTTACAGGATGGACCCATACGCTCCCAGGCTTCTCGACGAGGGGCTCAAGGGGATGATCGGTAAGGGAATGAGAAGCGATGAGGTCGTTGCCTCGATGAAGAAAAATACTGTGGTATATTTTGCCGCTACGGGTGGTGCCGCGGCGCTGATAGCGAGAAGCATCACCGCGGCAGAGGTCGTTGCCTACGAGGACCTTGGCGCCGAGGCAATAAGAAAACTGACTATAAAGGATTTTCCCCTGATAGTCGCTCAGGACTGCGGGGGCGGTAATGTCTATAAGGAAGGCCAGGAACAGTACAGGCGGTAGACTGTCGTTTGATTGTGGAGGGATGATTTGCCCGGACCCAGAGTGATCGCCGTTATTCCGGCCAGATATGGTTCGACCCGGTTTCCCGGAAAACCGCTGGCCAGGATATCTGGTGTGCCGATGATCCTGCGCGTCGCCCGCGAGGCAACGCGGATCAGGGGAGTCGACAGGGTGGTCGTCGCTACCGATGACAGGCGGATCCTCGATTGTGTGCTTTCCGGCGGATACGAGGCGGTCATCACCTCGAAATCTCACAGGAGCGGCACCTCACGCGTCGCGGAAGTAGCGGCTGCCTACCGGTACGGGCTTGTTCTCAACATACAGGGGGACGAACCTCTCCTGCCGGTCGGCGGGGTCGAGAGATTGATCGACGCCATGAAGGAGGACAGGAGATGCCTGATGGGGACCCTTGCCACTCCTTCGACCGATGCGGATGCTCTAAAGAGCAGTGACGTCGTCAAGGTCGTGACTTCCAGAGACGGGATGGCTCTGTACTTTTCCCGGTCCCCTGTTCCGGGCGGTAAGGGAAAGTTTCTCCATCATACCGGTGTGTATATTTTCAGGCGCCCTTTCCTTCTTCGATATTCCTCCCTCCCGGTCGGACCCCTGGAGAAAAGGGAGGGGCTGGAGCAGCTCAGGGCCCTGGAAAACGGTTTTGGGATACGTGTCGTCACCTGCCGGAAAAAAAGTTTGGGTGTAGACAGGCCGGGGGATATAAAAAGAGTTGAAAAGGAGATTAAAAGAGGGTAAGGTGGGCTGGAATTGTTCCATTCTTTGAATAGAATCAGGCGGGGAGACGATTGGGCGAAAAGACTAAATATATATTTGTGACTGGCGGGGTGGTTTCTTCTCTCGGAAAAGGCATAGCAGCTTCATCGCTGGGCCTTCTTCTCAAACAGCGCGGCCTCAATGTGGTACTTCAAAAATTCGATCCATATCTCAACGTCGATCCGGGCACTATGAGCCCTTTCCAGCATGGAGAGGTGTTCGTCACTGACGACGGGGCCGAGACGGATCTCGATCTGGGGCACTACGAGCGTTTCATCGACCGCAGCCTGAGTCAGCGTTCCAACGTGACGACCGGCCAGGTATACGAGGCGATCATCAACAGGGAAAGGGCCGGCGGTTATCTGGGGAGAACGGTGCAGGTGGTTCCCCACGTTACCGATGAGATCAAGAGCCGGATCCTTATGGCTGCTGAAAACGGTCATGACGTCGATGTAGTGATCACGGAAGTCGGAGGTACGACGGGCGATATCGAAGGGCTGCCGTTCCTCGAGGCTATCCGCCAGTTGAAGAGGGATCTTGGCAGAGAAAACGTTATCTACATCCATCTGACGCTCGTTCCCTATATAAAGGCTGCCCAGGAGATCAAGACCAAGCCGACCCAGCACAGCGTCAAGGGTCTTCGAGAGATAGGTATTCAGCCGCATATCCTGCTCTGCAGGAGCGAGACTCCCCTGGCAGAAGATATAAAGGAAAAGATCGCGCTCTTCTGCAATGTCGAGGAAAAAGCGGTGATAGAGGCCGTTGACGCGAAGTCTATCTACGAGGTCCCTCTCAAGTTCCACAAGCAGGGACTGGATGATATCGTTGTCGAGCTCCTCGGCCTGGACTGTCCCGAGCCTGACCTGAAAGAGTGGGAAGAGATGGTCGGGAAGATCTTCAGTGTCGATGGGACGGTGGAGATAGCGGTCTGTGGAAAATATACCCAGATAGTCGATGCCTATAAAAGTATTATAGAGTCGTTCACGCATGCCGGAGTCGCTAATGACGTTCATGTCGACATACGGTGGGTGAACGTGGAAGATATCGAAGAGCAGGGAGCAGAAGTTCTTCTGAAGGGAGTCGATGGTGTCCTCGTTCCCGGAGGTTTCGGTGACAGGGGCATAGAGGGCAAGATAATGGCCGTCAGGTATGCAAGGGAGAACGGGATCCCCTTCCTCGGTATATGTCTTGGACTCCAGTGTGCAGTGATAGAATTCGCGAGAAACGTCTGCGGTATCGACGCGGGCAGCAGTGAATTCGATCCCGATTGTTCGAACCCGGTAATAGATCTGATGCTGGAGCAGAGGAGCCGCTCAAAGATGGGTGGCACCATGAGACTCGGCGCCTATTCCTGCCGTCTTACGGAAAAGACCCTCGCGTACAGCCTTTACGGGGAGGCTGATATCAGCGAGAGACACAGGCATCGCTGGGAAGTGAACAACGAATACCGCAAGCAGCTCGAGACGGCTGGTCTCACCATTTCCGGCCTTTCCCCTGACGGTAATCTCGTCGAGATCGTCGAGATCTCGGGACATCCCTTTTTCATCGCCGTGCAATTCCATCCAGAACTCAAATCCAGACCCATGAGAGCTCATCCTCTGTTCAGGGGGCTCGTGGCTGCCGCCAGGGATATGATGAAATCAGGCGGTGTCCGTGGAAGCGAAGCTGCGGCCGGCACTGAAAGCTGATCCGGAGGGGGCCATGCGATCCCTTGAAATAGGCGGCAGGAGATTCGACCCGGACAAGACTCCATTACTTATAGCGGGGCCATGCGTACTCGAATCGTCTGAAGATGCCATGCGGGTGGCGGAGAAATGTCTTGAAGCCGCGGAAAAGGCTGGGTTCTTCTACGTTTTCAAGGCGAGCTATCTCAAGGATAACAGGTCTTCACTCGATTCCTACACAGGCCCGGGCCTCGAAAAAGGTTTGGAGATGCTCAGTACCATCGGCGAGAAGCTCGGGGTACCGTTGATCACCGATGTTCATTCCAGGGAGGAGACAGGCCCCGCGTCGGAAGTCTGCGATATTCTTCAGATACCTGCTTTTCTGGTCAGACAGACAAGCCTCGTGACAGGTGCCGCGGCAACGGGAAAAGTGATCAACCTGAAGAAAGGGCAGTTTCTTTCCCCGGAGGAGATGTCGAATGTTGTCGAAAAGGCCAGGGGAAGCGGCGCTGGCGGAGTGATGGTCACGGAGCGGGGGACATTCTTCGGATATAACAATCTGGTCGTCGATATGACTTCTTTTGAGAGGATGCGGCCGCTCGGAGTGCCGATGATATTCGATGCCACTCATTCTCTTCAGCTTCCCGGCGGGCTTGGAGACAGGTCGGGCGGGAGGCCCCAGTACGCTCGCGCACTGGCCAGGGCCGCCGTTGCGGCGGGGTGCGATGGACTTTTCATAGAGACTCATTTTTCTCCCCTCTCCTGCAGTTGCGATGCCGAAGTGATGCTGCCTTTAGAGGAATTACCTGTCCTGCTGGAAGAGACAGCCCGCATATTCAGGATGATCAGACATGAAAAATGATAGAGCCGATATATTGAAGGCCGGCAGGGAAGTCCTTTCTCTCGAGATAGAGGGGCTCGAACTCCTGCGGGATGCTGTAGGCGATGATTTCGTAAGTGCCGTCGAGTCGATCCTCGCCTGTCGGGGCAAGGTGATAGTCTGCGGCATCGGCAAGTCGGGTATTGTGGCGAGAAAGATCTCCGCCACATTGAGTAGTACGGGTACCCCCTCTGTTTTTCTGCACCCGGTAGAAGCCGCGCATGGCGACCTGGGAATGGTTTCGGCCGATGACATCTTCCTTGCCGTGAGCAAGAGCGGGGGCGACGGAGATTTTTCCACACTCATCCCCTATCTCAAAGACAAGAAGGTCGCGATAATATCGATAACGGGTAGTGGAGATTCGGCGCTGGCAAAGGCCAGCAACGTAGTGCTGGCCATCGACATGGAGAAGGAAGCCTGCCCGATGGACATCGTCCCCACTACGAGTACCACCGTGTCGCTCGTCCTCGGAGATGCCCTGGCCGTGGCGGTTTTCAGAAGCCGGGATTTCAGCAGGGAGGATTTTGCGAAGCTTCATCCGAGCGGGATACTCGGCAAACGCCTTCTCCTCACCACCAGGGACCTCATGCACAGTGGCGACGGGATGCCTGTCGTCGATGTCGGTACGACCCTCAGGGAAGCCCTGATCGAGATAGTAGACAAGAGGCTGGGGTGTACCGGTATTACGGACAGCAGCGGTCGACTCGCGGGGCTTATAACTGACGGCGACCTGAAAAGGATCCTGCTCAGGGACCCTGGCGCCCTGGAATCGCCCGTATCCGAATTGATGACAAAGGATCCCAGGACGACGAGAGCGGATGTCCTCGCTGTCGCCGCGCTGGAGGAAATGGAGATGAATCCGGGCGGTCCTATCACCCTTCTGTTCGTGACAGACGATGATGGGCGACCCGAAGGTGTGATTCACATACATGATATTATCCGTGCCGGCCTGAAATGATCTCTCGCCCGCTGATATCATCGTTTCGGTCTTTTCTTCCGAACCTGTTGTAATAGCGAGACTTCTAACTGGCATATATGTTGCTTGACTAAGGGTGCAGCCTGTGCTAGCATTTCCTTGTGGGCAGCTATTATGCTGTCATTCAATGTGTTACGTTTGTGGTGAATCGAGACGCGCCTTCCTTTTCGGGATTGGGCGAGTCGGTTTTCATAGGAAAAGTGTCAGAAATCTGAGCTTTTTTCAGAAAAGTCGGTTATATTTATTATGCAGGTAAGACTGCCTGGCGATCTGTTTGGAACAGAAGGTACACTTTTTGGCCGCAGCGACAGGATTCGGATCGGCAGTGGCACAGGGAGGACAGTGAGGCGGAAAACATTCATATTTCCACTTGTCATATTTGTAGTGACAGTCTTGATAGGATCTTGTGATGACTCGGCCCGTCAGGAACGGTCGCTCGGGACCGGCGTTCTGGCCGACCAGGAGTTCACCGACTTCGTCACGATGGAAAGCGATTCGGGCGTGGTCCAGTGGAAGCTCGTGGCACCAGTAGCCCGTGTCTATGATGCCCGGAATCTACTTGTGACCGAGAGTCCTACGATCAGTTTCTTTGATGAGACCGGAGAGGTCTCATCCGTATTGACTGCGGACAAGGCTGAGTACAACAGGATCTCACACGACCTGACAGCTCTCGGGAATGTCGTGGTCACCTCTCGTGAGGGATATATACTCGAGACCGAAAGCCTCGTCTGGTTGAACACGGTCGAACAGATCCATACAGAAGATTTCGTGAAAGTGACAAGAGGGAAAGATATCCTTACCGGGTATGGTTTTCAGGGATATCCGGAATTGAAGAATATAGATATCAAGAGAGATGTCAGAGCCTGGTTGAAGGACGACGATGGGCTCGTCGACGAAGAGATCGAAAAGGAGCGTGCTGGTAGTGAGGAATAGCAGCGCCGAAAACGTGGAAACAGCAGGCGAAAGGGTCGGTCTCGGGTGTGTCGGGCTGAAAAAGATATATGGGAAGAGGTGTGTGGTCGATGATGTGTCGATAAAGGTGAGGAGAGGGGAAGTGGTGGGGCTTCTTGGGCCGAACGGAGCTGGCAA
>JAGLYV010000084.1 GCA_023131975.1 Candidatus Krumholzibacteriia bacterium
ATGTATAAAAGGGCAAGAAAGGGTATCGGGTACCTTCCCCAGGAGGCCTCGATATTCAGGCAGCTCAGTGTGGAGGACAATCTTAAGGCGATTCTGCAGACGCTGTCAATTCCCAGAGCGGAGCAGAAAGAGCGTCTGGAATCACTCCTGGCCGAGCTCAATATCGAGCATCTGAAGAAGAGTTATGGATACCAGCTTTCGGGAGGTGAACGAAGGAGAGTCGAGGTAACGAGGTCGCTCGTCACCGATCCGTCCTTCATGCTTCTCGACGAACCTTTTGCCGGAATAGACCCGATCGCCGTCGCCGATCTCCAGGGCATCGTGTTGAAGCTCAAGGAGAAGGGGCTCGGTGTGCTGATCACGGATCATAACGTTAGAGAAACACTGTCGATAACTGACAGAGCATATATTATGTACGAGGGGAGCATCAAACGTTCCGGAACCGCGGATGAACTTGCCTCCGATCCCGAAGTGCGGGAGATATATCTTGGAGAGGCGTTTCGTCTGTAAGAACAGGATGGATCAATCATGGAAATGAAGATGGGGATGCGACTCGGAATGCAGCAGAGGCTGGTAATGACTCCACGGCTTCAGCAGGCTTTGAAGTTGCTGCAGATGCCGACCCTTGAACTTCAGCAGGTACTCAAGCAGGAGATTCTTCAGAATCCTCTCCTGGAGGAAGTCGACGACATAGTTGACAGCCAGGAGGATGAAAAGGATGAGAATGAAGAGGAAGAAAAGGATGAGACGGGCAAAGACGATCAGGACGAATGGGACGATTTCTACGACACTGCCTGGACCGGTGGAGGGACGGCGGAGACGGAGGAACGAGAGGATTTCGTAGAGAGAGTGCCGGTTGCCAAGCAGAGCCTGTCGGAATATTTCTTCAATCAGTTGCGTCTCGCTACAGAGGACGAACGGTCCCTGCAGATCGGTGAATACCTGATCGGGAGCCTCGACGATTCGGGTTATCTGACCAGCAGCCTGGAGGATATCGCGAGGACATTTGATACAGACGAGGCGGAGATCGAGAAGGTGCTGAAGCTTATCCAGACCTTCGATCCTCCGGGAGTGGGAGCCAGAAACCTCAAAGAATCTCTTCTCATCCAGATGGAGATGAAGGGACTTGAAGACAGCATGGCCGCGCAGATCGTCCGTGACCATTTTGAGGAGTTCAAACAGAAGAAATACCTCGATCTGAGCAAGAAACTCAAGATATCGCTGAAAGAGATACAGAACCAGGCTTCCGTTATCGGTACTCTCAATCCGAAACCGGGGTTGGATATTCTGGCCGATGGTCCGAAGTATGTGATTCCCGATCTCGTCGTGGAAAGAGTGGGCGAGAAATATGTGATCTTCCTCAACGACCGTAACGTGCCCCGGCTTCGGATCAGCCAGTCGTACAAGGACGAGTTGAGGAGCAATCCGGATATCGACCCGAAGACCAGGGATTTCATCCAGGGCAGGTTGAAGAATGCCAAGTGGCTTATCCAGACCATCGAGCAGCGTCGCAAGACTATGATCAAGGTGATGCAGAGTATCGTAGAAGAGCAGGCGGATTTCTTTGAAAAGGGAACCGCCGCGCTCAGGCCCCTTACTCTGCAGCAGGTGGCCAGCAAGATCGGGATGCACGAATCCACGGTCAGCAGGGTGACGACTAACAAATATGTGCAGACTCCACGCGGGGTCTTCGAATTGAAGTTTTTCTTCAGCTCCGCTCTCAGTACGCGGTCGGGAGAAGAAGTGTCAGCCAAGAGTGCCAAGCTGAGGATCAAGGATATCATTGCCGCGGAGGATACAAAGAAACCTCTGAGTGACCAGAAGATCGCCGACATACTGGAAAAGGACGGACTGATAATAGCTCGCAGGACAGTCGCCAAGTACAGAGAACAGCTCGGTATACTTCCTGCAAGACACAGGAAAGAATATTGATTTTATACCTGGAGAACTTTGCGATAAATGACCTTACAACCTGAAGTTCACGGTGCGGGCCGGCTTCCAGCCTGGCTCAAGAGGAAGATACCTCTCCTTGGCGAATGCTCGCTTATAGAGAGTACCGTCAGGAAGAGAGGGCTGCACACTATCTGCAGGGAAGCACTCTGCCCGAACAGGGCCGAGTGCTATTCGAAGGGTAAAGTCACGTTTATGATGCTCGGTGATACATGTACTCGCGACTGTGGTTTCTGCAGCGTGGAGCATGGAAGGCCTTTGCCCGTGGACTATGGTGAGCCTTCCCGTATAGCGGATGCCTCCAGGGAATTGAAACTCGATCATGTGATAGTCACTTCCGTTACCAGGGACGATCTTTCTGACGGAGGGGCGGCTCAGTACGCGGATCTGATCAGGTGTCTGAAAGCGATAGATCCGGCGCCTGTCGTCGAGGTTCTGGTTCCCGATTTTCGAGGGTGTATGGATGCGCTTCAGACGGTGCTTGATGCCCGTCCCGATATCTTCTCGCATAATATCGAGACGGTCAGGCGACTATTTGGAGAAGTCAGAAAAGGAGCGGATTACGACGGGTCATTATCACTTCTGGCCGAGGCTGGAAAAAGGGACAGGAGGATCAAACTGAAATCTTCGATGATGCTGGGGTTGGGAGAGACGAAGGAAGAGGTCATCGAGACGATGAAAGACCTGCTCAATGCCGGGTGCCATTTTGCTGCTCTTGGGCAGTATCTGCGTCCGGGTCTTGACCAGGTGCCGGTGAAAGCCTATATTCCGCCGGAAGATTTCGCGTTGCTGGAAAAGAAGGGTTACGAGATGGGATTTCTGGAGGTGACGGCGGGACCGCTCGTCAGGAGTTCGTACCAGGAAAACCGGCTCGATCGATACCTGCCGGATGCCCCCAAGCAGGGGCCAGGGCAAGGAGGAAGAATATGAAACTGACTACGACAGCCAGACATTTTGAAGCTGAACCCGGTCTTCTTGAGCATATCGAGGAGAGGCTGCTGAAGCTCAAGCGCTATTTCGATCACATCCTCAATGTCGATGTCATTATGTCAGTCGAAAAATTTCGTCATATCGCGGAGATCAATGTCCATGTAAACGGGCATGATTTCAATGCCAAGGAAGAGTCGGAGGATATGTATACCTCCATAGATAAGACCGCGAAGAGCCTTGAGCGGCAGATAAAGAAGTTCAAAGCCAAGCTCAAGTCGAGCCATCAGAAGAACAAAAAACATATGAAGGACTACATTCCGCGTGAGATCGTCATCAAGGCTGACAGCGTGGGCAGTGAGAGTGGGATCGAGTTGCTCGAAAACATCGATCACGAGCTTGTGACACTGAATGTAGAGGAAGCGATCCTGGCGATGAACAAGGCTTCTGAGGATTTTCTTCTTTTCAATAATCCCGAATCGGGTAAAATGAATTTTGTGTATAAACGTTCGGATGGACATTACGGTGTTATAGATATTTCAGAATAGGTTTCTGTCAGTAATTGTGCCGGAGGGAGAAGCTTTGGTAAAAGAACATTCAGTTCAGCTCTTTTTCGAGGAGAACGCCGAAGAATTCAAACTCGAGGCGCTGACGGATGGCCTGTCAAGTCCGATCCCGATCACGACGTCGGACGTGCATCGCCCCGCATTCGCGCTGGCCGGATTCATGGAAAATTATCTCCATGAGCGTATCCAGATACTTGGCGAGACAGAGATACTTTATATCCGCTCTCTTGACGCGAATGCCCAGAAAGATGCTGTCGGCCGACTTTTTGAGCGTAAGCTTTGCTGCATCATCGTCACGAAAGCGCTTGAAGTGTCGGAAGACCTGCTTTCGCTCGCCAACGAGAACGGAGTTCCTGTTCTGAGGACCTCGATGCAGACCACCGACTTTATCCACATTCTTACAGCGGAGCTCGACTATGTCTTTGCTCCCCGGACGATGATCCACAGTTCTCTGGTCGACGTCTACGGAGTGGGGCTGTTGTTCACGGGAAGAAGCGCTATCGGTAAGAGCGAGATCGCTCTCGATCTGGTAGAACGGGGACATCGCCTCGTAGCTGACGATGTCGTCGAGATCGTGAGGCATGGTGATGTGCTTTTAGGTCGTGGACGTGATCACCTCAGACACTATATGGAGATCAGGGGAATAGGGATCATCAATGTCATGGACCTTTTCGGTATCCGGGCCGTCAGGATCCAGAAGAGGATAGAGGTTGTCGTCCGCCTGGAAGATTATGATCCGGATAAGGACTGGGAAAGACTGGGACTGGATGACCAGGTGACCCAGATCCTGGGCGAGGATGTCAGGCAGCTTGTCATCCCGATTTATCCTGGAAAGAATATTACGGTAATATCCGAAGTGATCGCTCTGAACCACATGCTCAAGGTCTACGGTATCGACGCGGCCCAGAGGCTGGATCAGCAGATCCTCAATATGATGGAAAGCGACAAGAAGACAAGACGGTATCTTAAGTATGATGTGGAGTGACGGCAGGAAAGAACCTGCTGGACGATGATGTTCATGCAGGCCGTGCGTCATGATGATCAGAGGTGATCGTGAACGAACAGACAGGAATCATAGTCACTCATGGAGGGCTTGCCAGGGAACTACTGGACACGGCCAAACTGATCGTGGGCAAGATCCCTTTCTGCTACGCTATTTCCAATAAAGGCCTTGCCGACGAGGTCCTTGTATCAAAAATAAAAAAGATAATAGAGGAGACTGATCCTTCGTTCGCGTTTTTATTTGTCGACTATTTTGGCAGCTCCTGTTCGCTCAACTGCGTAAGGGCTGTCAGGGGCAGGGATAATACGGTGGTCATCAGTGGGATCAATCTGCCGATCCTTCTGGATTTTGTCACTAAACGGGGCACGATGGAGCCGGAAGAGATCATCAATAATCTCATCCACCGTGGCCAGGAAAGTGTCAAGATCGTCAATATCTGAACAACCGTTCCAGCAACCGCGTAAGGGCAGTTCCGGGCAGGCGTCAATTAATCGCAAAGATCAGGTGGTGAGACAGCGGATGATAATCGTTCTAAGGATAGATGACAGGTTGATACACGCACAGGTCGTGATCGGGTGGGGCAGAAGCGTCAAGCCCGACAGGATAGTCATAGCGGACGACGATATAGCAGCCAACGACTGGGAAAAGCAGCTTTATGCCTCGGCTTCCCCCGATTTCAGGGTCTCGATCCTGTCTGTAGCAAGAGCCTTCGAGCAGATAAATGGTGGAGTGTTCGATAAGGAGAAGATCATCCTTCTCGTACGAGGGCCAAAGGGTGCCATGCGGCTGCTGGAAATGGGACTTGATCTCGATGAAGTGAATGTCGGTGGGATGCATTTTTCAGAGGGCAAGGAAAAGCTGCTCGATAACATCTACCTGGACGAGGGCGAGCGCGATACGTTGAGAGAACTGGTAAAAAGAGGGATCACTCTCGAGGCAAGGGCTCTGCCGGACAGCGAGAGGATCATTCTCAATTCGATGGTCGTCTGACAGGAGAAATGAAGAATAATGGATAATAAAGTCGAATTTGTCCTGGGCATACACAATCATCAGCCTGTCGGTAATTTCGATCATGTGATAGAGGACGCGTACCAGAAAGCCTACCGGCCATTTATCGAGGTGATGGAGGAATATCCGGATATTCCCTTCGCGCTTCACAACAGTGGTATCCTCTGGGACTGGCTGGAAGAGAAACATCCCGATTACATCAAGAGAATAGCCAGGATGACCCGCGTCGGAGGGATCGAACTGATGTCCGCCGGGTATTTCGAACCAATTCTCACTGTGATTCCCGAAAGGGACAGACAGGGTCAACTGGCGATGATGAAGGATTATCTTGTGGACCGGTTCCAGGTCGAGCCGAGGGGCTGCTGGTTGACCGAAAGGATATGGGACCCCCACCTTCCGGACACACTTGCCGGTGCCGGGCTCGAGTATGTCATCGTAGATGATTCGCATTTTAAAAGTACCGGATTCCTGTCCAGCGAGATGCGTGGATATTTTATGACCGAGGAGAACGGTTCCTATATAAGGGTCTTCCCGATCGATCGGGGCCTGCGCTATCTTGTTCCGTTTCACGATCCGGAAGAAGTCATCGGATATTTCAGGGAGATATATGAAAACGGCGGTGATCAGAGAAAGATAGCGGTCCTGGCTGACGACGGGGAAAAGTTCGGGTTATGGCCCGGCACAAACGACCTCTGCTACAGGCAGAACTGGCTCAGGCGTTTCTGCGATGCTTTGCGGGCCAACAGCGAGTGGCTCAGTGTGACGACGTTTTCCAGCGTGATAGATTCTGTCCGGCCTCTCGGCATGGTCTATCTGCCGACTGCTTCTTACAGTGAGATGATGGAGTGGGCGCTGCCGCTGAAAGCGCAGGTAGCCTATCACCAGGCAAAGGAGATCCTTGAGGCGAGTGGTTCTTTCTCCGACCCGTCTGAGGCGGTCAAAGGAGGGCTCTGGAGAAATTTTCTCGTAAAATACGAAGAGAGTAACTGGATGCACAAACGGATGCTTTCAGTGAGCGCGAAGATAGACACAGATCATTCTTTGAAGCGCGATAAGGCTCTTTCCCATCTCTACCAGGCCCAGTGCAATTGCGCGTACTGGCACGGGCTTTTCGGGGGGCTATATCTTCCGCACCTGAGAAGCGCGATATTCAAACATCTGATAGAGGCCGAGAATGTCATTTCGGATACAGAGATCGTCAGTTCGGACGATGAGATCTCGGGCGAGTCTCCCTCATGGAAAATCGTCGATATGGACGGAGACGGGGTGGACGAGATACTGGTAGCCAACGATTCGATAAGGGCCTGGTTCAAGCGCAGGGGAGGTGCGCTGCGGGAACTGGACAGTGTTTCTCCAGCATTCAACCTCACCGACACTCTCACAAGGCGGGAAGAACTGTATCATGGTGACGTCAAAAGGATAAGTGAAGAAGGAAAGGAAGACCTGGACTCCGCGGTGAGCATTCACGATATGGCTGTAGTCAGGGAAGAGGGTCTGGAGAAGAGACTTCATTACGATCTGGATCCCCGACTGTCGCTGGTCGACCGGTTTCTGCCGGCCGGTGACGGGGCGAAAAGCCTCGATACAGGGCTATTTACCGAAATCGGAGATTTTCATGATGCGTTCTACGATTTGGAGACCGAATCGGGCGACGGACTCCGCCTCGTGTTTACCAGAAAAGGGAAAGTGGCGCAGGACGATGAAGAGAGGACTGTCGCCCTGAAGAAAGTCATCTCCATCGATGGGTCTTCTCCGGTGCTTGATGTGGAATATTCGATCACTCCCGAAGGTGGCGGGCTCAGCTGCCGTTTCGCGGTGGAGAATGTCTTCTCATTTCTCGCGGGAGATGCTCCCGACAGGTATTTTGAGTTCCCCGGCAAAGAGCTCGATGACAGAAAACTGGCTTCGACCGGTGAGGTCGTCGGTGTAAAGGATATGTCGCTGGTCGATGAATGGCTCGGCCTCAGGGTGGACCTGGAGATGGAGCCAGCATCGCTTTTCTGGCGTTTTCCGATCGAGACGGTGTCGAACAGCGATTCGGGGTATGAGAGAGTGTATCAGGGTTCGGCTGTCACTCCGGCCTGGGATATCGAATCTGCTGATGGTGAGACTGTTAATTTCAGACTCAGGATCATGGTGAGACCGGCTTCAGGCGGAGAGGGGACAGATCGATGAACCCGGTTTTTGCCGTCGCCATAGTCGGAGGAGTCCTCGCGGTAGATTACAGGAGTTCTCTCAGGCTGATGATATCTCAGCCGATCTGTGGAGGACTGATCACGGGAATCGTTCTGCACGCGCCGGCAGAGGGGCTTCTCGTGGGGGCTTTGATGCAGATGATGTTTCTCGGCCTGGTAAATATAAGGGGCAGGACGACTCCTGATCTCCCCGTTGGTGGAGTTGTCGCGGCAGCACTATATATTCTCATATCCGCCGAATCGGGTGGAGACCACCTGCTCAGGGGGAATGTTCTTTTCTGGTCGATCCTGACCGGTGTCCTGGTAGCGGGACTGGGTCAGTACGTATATACGGTATGGGAAAGGTCCTCAAGTGGGTTGACGAGGGCGGCTTTCGGATATGTCAGGGAGGGAAAACTCCGACGGGCTTCAATGATCCATCTTTCGATCCTCCTGGTACATTTTATCTACGGAGCCCTGCTGATCATTCTGCTGGTCCCCATCGGCACGATCGCCCTTGCTGCCGTCGTTGAACTGACCTCGCCGGTCGTGGGAGGCTCCCTTGCCGCCCTCACGGTGATATTGCCGTTCATAGGCGTCGGTTCGCTCATGAGATTGTACAGGTCTCGATCACAGGTATTCTGGTTTACAGCGGGTTTTCTGGTGACGATTATGATCGTTTTGGTGCGAGGTTGATGTGGTAGCGGTTGAAATGCCGACTCTGAGAAGAGGACGATATGTTTAAAACACATCTCAATATGATGTGGAGGCTGTTTTTCATCAGGAACTCGAGAAATGACAGGACGATTGACGGCCTGGGGTTTTTCCATGTCCTCTCACCCCTTTTCAGGGATATTGCCGAAAACGAGGATGAACTGGCCGAGATGGCGGGCAGACATCTGGGCTATTTCAACGCCAATCCTATTCTCGCGTCCTATATCGTCGGTGTTGTCATGAACCTCGAACTAAAGAAGAAGGCGGGGGAGGACATTAGCGCGGACAGGATTGACAGGGTCAAACAGACTCTGTCGGCGGTACTTACGGCAAAGGGGGATTATTTCTTCGAAGTCATATTAATCCCGCTTGCGTTGACAATCGGCAGCATTTTTGCTATCTATAGCTCGTATATCGGCAGTTCGTATATCGGTCCGATTATCTTCCTGGTATCATATAACCTGTATCATCTTCATTCGAGGATCGGTGGTTATCGGACGGGCCTGCTACTGGGAGAAGATGTCGGGCGTGAACTTGCCGGTAATCTGTTCAGGGAACAGAAGTTCCTCGGCGGATTCGCCGTTTTCGTATCCGGGTGTTTCGCTGCCCTGATCTTTTTCAGGGGATGGAGCCTGGGTGGGTATCGGTTTGTCATATGGGGTGTCCTGGCACTGGTCGGTGTCTTTCTGCTTGGCAGGAAGATTTCCTTGATATGGGTGGTGCTTGTATTATTTTTAGCTTCGGCGATATTTCTGGTCGTTTTCAACGGCGGCCTGTAGCAGGAGGAGAGGTCCCCGGCAGGGGCAGTAAAATGGTCACTGGAAAAGTCAAGGTAGAGAACAAAAACGGAATACACCTAAGGCTGGCTGGTGAACTGGTCAAGACTGCTACCAGGTTTAAGGCAACGGTCATGATCGGTAGGGACGATGACCTGGTCAACGCCAAGAGCATGCTTGGTGTGGCGGGACTCGGCGCGCAATATGGCACTGAACTGCTGTTGAATATAGATGGCGAAGATGAGAAGGATGCTCTCGACACACTGGTCAATCTGATCAAAAACAGGTTTTACGTGGAAGAGTGAACAGATGGATATGAGCTCTAAAAAGGAAATGATCTTCACGGGGATCCCGGCGGCTCCAGGCATCGCTTTTGGACAGGCTTTTGTCGTTAATATCGATGATCTTCCGGTGACGGCCGAACCCGTCGAGAAAAATCGGGTCGAAGACGAGATCGCCCGCCTGGAATCGGCGTTGAAACAGACAGGGGAGGAGCTGTCCGGACTTCACAGCGCCCTGGCCGCCGAGATGGGTGAAGAACACGCAAAGATCCTGGATTCACATATAATGCTCATCGCCGACGAATTGATGAAAACCGATACGATCCAGATAATCAGGAGTGACAAGGTAAACGCCGCCTACGCGTTCTCGAGGGTCATCGACAAGACTCTCAGGGCCTTCGACCAGATGGAAGACCAGTATCTGAAGGAGAGGGCCGAAGATATTCGTGACGTCAAAAAAAGGGTCATAAGAAATCTGTTCGGACAAAAAGTGGAAGGGCTTGCCAACCTGAGGAGAGAGGCTGTTGTCGTAGCGCACAACCTCACGCCCGCCGATACGGTCGGGTTCAGGAAGAAATTCGTAAAGGCCTTTGTCTCGGATATGGGCGGGAGTACTTCCCATGCCGCTATCATAGCCCGTTCCATGGGTATTCCGGCTGTAGTCGGGCTTGATGAGATCAGTAGTCATGTCAAGCCGTACGATAAATTGATAGTGGACGGAATATCAGGTCAGGTGATCCTGCATCCGAAAGAAGATACTGTAGCTCTTTACCAGCAGGCCCAGGAAAGATTCC
This sequence comes from Candidatus Krumholzibacteriia bacterium, assembly GCA_023131975.1. GTDB lineage: Bacteria > Krumholzibacteriota > Krumholzibacteriia > Krumholzibacteriales > Krumholzibacteriaceae > JAGLYV01. The sequence continues at coordinate 10,194 of JAGLYV010000084.1, forward strand.
TGGAGATGGAAGAGGAACTGCTGACGATAAAGGATTATCCGGCGGTCACTCTTGACGGGCGGACGATCGAGTTGTCAGCCAATATCGAGACGATCGACGAGGTCGAGGATATAAAGAGCCATGGCGCGAAGGGAGTCGGCCTGTTCAGGACCGAGTATTTCTTCATCACCCGCGGGACTCTGCCGGGTGAGGAAGAGCAGTACCGCTATTATTCAGAGGTAGTCAAGAATGTAGCTCCGGACCCGGTGCTGTTCAGGACTCTGGATATTGGAGGAGACAAGATCGCGGCCTGGGTCGATGACACTCAGGAAGAAAACCCCTTCATGGGCTGGAGGGGTATAAGGTTTACCTTATCCCGCAAGGACATATTCCGGACGCAGCTTCGCGCGTTATACAGGGCCGCAGTTTTCGGCAAAGTGCGTATCATGTTTCCCATGGTCTCCGTTGTGGAAGAGGTCAGGCAGGCTATGGATATCTGCAGGGAAGTCCAGGAAGATCTGGAAAGGGAAAAATACCAGTTCGATCATAATGTGGAGACAGGGATCATGATCGAGACTCCTTCGGCTGTCGCAATGGCCGATGTCCTGGCGAAGGAAGTCGACTTCTTCAGTATCGGTTCAAACGATCTGGTACAGTACGCCCTGGCTGTGGACAGGGGGAACAGCAGGATATCCTATCTCTATAGTCCGATGCATCCAGCCATTCTGAGGTTTATTAACGATACGGCACGGGCGGCTCACGACAACAATATCTGGGTGGGACTCTGTGGAGAGATGGTGGCCGATGCCCGTGTGAGAGGCACTCTTCTCCTGATAGGTCTCGGGCTTGACGAGTTCAGCGCGAGTGCCTACCTGATACCAGAGATCAAGAAGATCATCCGTTCGGTCACATACGATGAGACAAAATTTATGGTAAAAATGGCGCTTAAGAAAGCTACGGCTACCGAAGTCGTGGAGTTGATAGATCGATTTATCGAGGAAAAGAGGCCGGAGCTCAAGGAACTCATTCCTAAAGGTCCGGGATAGGACCCTCCGATTAACAAACAGGTATTCGCGGGCAGGCCTGCCGGGAGAATCGAATGGCTTCGGAAGCCGTGGAAAAACATTACAGCATCGACGTCGAGAGGATGATCGACCGGGTCCTGGAGATGCCTGCCCAGATGAGGCAGTCATGGGAGTCGGCGGGCGCTTTTGCCGAAGAACAATCCCCGCCAGCATCGCAGATGGTCATATGTGGGATGGGTGGCTCGGCGATCGGCGGCAGATTGTTAAAGGACCTGATCGGCAGGGAAAAGGGCGCGTCGATCCACCTCGAGAGAGGTTATCTGCTGCCTTCCTTTTCTGGAACAGATACAAAAGTCATATGTGTCAGTTACAGCGGAAATACCGAAGAGGTCATCAGCACCTTCAGGGACGGATTGTCCAGGGGATGTGAAGTCTCTGTAATTACTTCAGGCGGCATTTTGATGGACGAAGCCGTGAAGGCGGGAGTGCCCCTGCTGAAAGTCCCGGACGGTATTCCGCCAAGGGCCGCCATAGGACACCTGTTCACGCCGCTTCTCAGGATCGTGACTGAATGGGGGATATTCTCTGTCGATGGGGGCGGTTTTTCTTCCGCGATGGAAAATATGGAAAGCCTGCTTGATGATTGCAGGCCGGATGCCGATCTTGCGGGAAATAGCGCTCTGCAGCTGGCACATCGTCTTTATGGCAAGGTGCCATTGATATACAGCGGGAACGGGTTGCTTTCCGGTATTTCGTACAGATGGAAATGCCAGTTGAACGAAAACAGTAAATGTATGGCCTTTTCAAATACCTTTCCCGAACTCGGACATAATGAGGTCATGGCCTGGGAATGTCCCGAGAAGCTGAGGCAGGACATCTTTCTGATAATGCTTCGTGACAGGGATGATCATCCCAGAGTGCAGAAGAGAATCGATGCGACGATGTCGATACTCGAACCGCTTGCCGGCGGTTCGATAGGGTTGGATAGCGACGGTGGTGGCGGGGGAGTCGGTCGGCTGTCGAGACTTCTTTCGATGTTGGCCATGGCAGACCTTACGAGTGTCTATCTTGCCGTAGAGTATGGAAGAGACCCCACGCCGATAGGCAAGATAGAAGAGATAAAGAAAAAGCTCGGATCGGAGGATTGATGAAAGCTGTTATTCCGGTTGCCGGAATTGGAAAGAGACTCAGGCCGCAGACATACACCAGCCCGAAGGCTCTGGTGACTGTAGCGGGAAAACCGATCCTCGGACATATCGTAGATGGGCTCATCAACATGGGTGTGACAGAACTCGTGCCTATCATCGGTTACAAGGGAGAGCAGATACGGGAATACCTGACCAGTGAATATGATATGAAGATGGATTTCGTCGTACAGACGGAGCAGAAGGGGATCGCTCATGCCGTGTCGCTGACCAGGGAATTCGCGGACAGTAGCGAATTGATAATAATCCTCGGTGATACGATCATCGATACTGATTTCAGCAGGATTCCCGAGGCTGGAGATTACGTCCTTGGAGTAAGGGAAGTGGAGGACCCGAGGCGGTTCGGGATATGTGAGGTCTCCGGAGGAAAGATCACAAGCATCGTCGAGAAACCTGACGATCCGAAAGGCAACCTGGCGATTGTCGGGCTCTATTATTTCAAGGATTCTTCACCGCTCTACGAGGCGTGCGCCCATGTTATAGAAAATGATATAAAGACGAAGGGCGAGTATCAGATCACTGACGCGCTTTCCAGGATGATCGATACCGGAACAGGATTCAGCCCTTACGAGATAGGCGACTGGTTCGATTGCGGCAAGTTAGAGACCCTGCTTGAGACGAACCGGATCCTGCTTGAGGGCAGCAAATCCGTGAAGCATGGTGTGAACACGGTCATTACCGGACCCTGCTATATCGCGGAGGACAGTGTGATAGAGAATTCCGTTATAGGTCCCTATGTGACGGTCGCAAGCGGATGTTCTATCAGGGATTCGGTCATCAGCAATTCAATATTGAATAGAGGCAGCTCCCTTTCAAACGTGATCCTGGAAGATAGCGTCATAGGAGCCGGAGCGGAAGTGAAAGGCAGAAAGGGAAGCTTGAATATAAGTGACGACTCGCAGGTAGACCTGGGTTGATGAAGATTTTTTTCATGAGCCCTGGCTCTGTGAAGATCGATCGATAAACTGATTTTCCAGAGAAACAGGAACTTTAATCGAATTGTAGACTAAATAGAGAATATTAAAGGAGGGCCCAGATGTCGGAAAAACACCTATTTACATCGGAATCAGTCACGGAGGGACATCCTGACAAGGTCGCCGACCAGATATCGGACAGCATCGTCGATGCCATCCTGAACGAAGATCCAGGTGGCAGGGTCGCGTGCGAGACTCTTGTGACAACAGGTATGGCGTTCATCGCTGGCGAGATACATACGAATGCCTATGTTGATATTCCCACTATCGCGAGAAATGTGGTTCATGAGATCGGTTACGACGATCCGGCTCTGGGGTTTGCCGCGCAGACTTCGGCCGTTATCACATCGATAGACGAACAGTCCGGTGATATCGCGATGGGAGTCGATACTGGCGGGGCCGGGGACCAGGGCATGATGTTCGGCTTTGCCTGCAGGCAGACCGACGTCCTTATGCCGATGCCGATTCATATGGCGCACAAACTGGTCAGGAAGATGTCGGAGATACGAAAAGGCAATATTCTCGATTATCTGAAACCCGACGGGAAATCCCAGGTAACGATAGAGTACATAGATAACCAGCCTCAGAGAATCGATACGGTCCTTCTTTCCACGCAGCACAGTGAGGATGTATCGATCGAAGAGATCAGGGAAGGCCTTACGGAAAACGTCATCAAGCCGGTGCTGTCGGAATTCGATGTGGACAAATCGGATTACCGGATACTGGTCAACCCTACGGGCCGGTTTGTCAAGGGCGGCCCGAGCGCGGATACCGGGCTCACCGGCAGAAAGATCATCGTCGATACCTATGGCGGTTTTGGCAGTCACGGTGGAGGAGCTTTTTCGGGCAAGGATCCCACAAAGGTAGACAGGTCAGCGTCGTACGCGGCAAGACATGTCGCCAAGAATATAGTAGGGGCCGGACTGGCCGAATCTTGTGAAGTGCAGCTCGCCTACGCTATCGGCGTGGTGGAGCCGGTCTCTGTCATGGTCGACACTTTCGGTACGGGTACGCAGACTGACGAAAAGCTGACGGCAGTCGTCCGTGAAGTCTTTGACCTGACACCGAAGGGGATCATCGAGAGACTCGACCTGCGCAGGGGTATTTACAAACAGACGGCGGCCTTCGGGCATTTTGGCAGGGAAGAAGCAGATTTTACATGGGAGAAACTGGACTTTGTCGATCTGTTGAAGTCAAAGTTCTGATAGAGATGCCGGATCGGGAATCCGAAGTCCGGATAAAGCTGGATTGATTAATTCGAATGTTTTTACAGGAGATATCTGAAAGGATCAAGAATGAACTACGACGCGAAGGATCTGAGTCTCGCTTCGGCTGGGAAGGAAAGAATCGAGTGGGCAGACGAGACGATGCCTGTTCTGAAGACGATCAGGGCCCGTTTCGAGAAGGAGAAACCCCTGGAGGGGATCAGGATCGCTGCATGCCTCCACGTCACTACGGAGACGGCCAACCTGATGCGTACGCTAAAGGCCGGTGGAGCGGAAGTGGCTCTCTGTGCTTCCAACCCTCTCAGCACCCAGGACGAGGTCGTTGCGTCTCTCATAGAGGATTACAAGATCTCCACCTTCGCTATCAGGGGTGAGGATAACGACACATATTACAAGCACATCAATTCCGCGCTTGATCTGGAACCCCAGGTCACGATGGACGACGGAGCCGATCTCGTATCGCTGGTGCATAAGGACAGAAGGGATCTGCTGAAGAACGTCATCGGTGGTTCTGAAGAGACCACGACCGGCGTGATCAGGCTCAGAGCGATGCAGGCAGCTGGTGTGCTGGAGCACCCGATGATCGCCGTCAACGATGCTATGACGAAACATTTCTTTGATAACAGGTACGGTACCGGTCAGAGTACGATCGACGGAGTGATCCGTGCTACGAATACTCTCCTTGCCGGTTCCAGGGTCGTCGTGTTCGGATACGGCTGGTGTGGACGCGGTACCGCGATGAGAGCACGGGGCATGGGAGCCAACGTGATCGTCGTCGAGATCGATCCGGTAAAAGCTCTCGAGGCCGTGATGGACGGGTTCCTCGTGATGGGATCGATGGAGGCTGCTGAAATAGGCGATATATTCATCACGCTGACTGGAAATATCTCTGTGATCCGCAAGGAACATTTCGAGCTGATGAAAGATGGCGCGATCGTGGCGAACTCGGGGCATTTCAATGTCGAGATCGATGTAGAGGAACTCGACAAGATGGCCAAGAGCAGTAAGCATATTCGTGAGGAGATCGACCAGTATCTGCTCCCGAACGGGAGAAAGATCAACCTGCTGGCCCAAGGCAGGCTTATCAACCTGGCAGCGGCAGAGGGTCATCCAGCTTCTGTGATGGATATGAGCTTTGCCAACCAGTCGTTGAGCGCGGAGTACCTGGTGAAGGGTGGCGTGAAACTGGAGAATAAGGTCTACCCGGTGCCCGGAGATATCGACAGGGAGATCGCCAGATTGAAACTCGACGCGATAGGGTCGAAGATCGATAAGCTGACGGAGAAGCAGGTGAAGTATTTGGAGAGTTGGGAGATGGGTACGTAGCTGAAGACAGTTAAAAGGGGGGGCGTTATTGCGGACGAAAGCCGGTTGGGAGAACGGCTTTCTTACCGCAAAAGCGCCCCCCTTTTCTATCATGACAGCAAGGGAAAGTAGTGGAGAGAACAGTTTTCTTACCGCAAAGCGGGGCCCTTTTACTATCAGGCCGACTATAAAAAGTAGTTAAGAGAACGGCTGCTGTACAACAGCATTATTCCAGGATCGAGAAGTTCGATCGTTGCTCCACTATGTGTCGGGTACGGCGGTCCATCACCTCGACTATCAGGGTGAAGGAGCCTTCCCAGAGATTGTCAGTAGCTATCTCGAGGCGCTGAGTCTGGGTCGACCCGAATCCCGTGGTCTCGAACTGTGAGCTTATCACCGGGGGGGGGTCCTCGAGTACGGGGCCTTTACGGCGCTTGGTCATCGGAATGATCCTGTAGTCTATCGAATAGAGGCCCAGTCCCTCGCTGTCAGTGTCAAGCCCGTAGATCTCGAAGTAGAAGGTAAGCGGGTATGGGATCTTGTAGGCGTGCAGGGGATGGGGTACGACCTGTAGCTCGCCCTTCTGGAACTTCACCAGGCCTGTAATTTCCCTTATGCTGCTGGCGAAGAGGATATCGCTGAGAGCGAGGCCCCTGTCCAGTGGTTTCAGGTCGATGTTGGTCCTGAAGACACCTTTCTTTCCGGAAGTGGTGTCGGTGGCCTCCAGGCCCAGCCTGTAGTAGCCCGGCTTGAGCGCGACGACAAGCTGCCCCGGAATGTGGCTCGGTCCCTGCCAGACATCTCCACCGGTCTGCGAGGCATTTACCATATCGCTCACTCTGGCAACTTCGTTCATGTCCATATCCCGTACGAGTACGTCGAGTCTGATATCGGCCGTCAGCAGATTGTCTTTCCGGGTGAACTTAAGCGCGCTGCTCGGGATCTCGAAATTGACCTCAGTTCTGATAACGTTTTCGCCGCCGCTGAAATTGGTGACATCGAAGAATAACGGAAGCTGGTTGTCCCTGAGTTCGACCGAGTATATGACGGGATTTTCTTTCATATATTTGTAGAAGTTGTTTTTGCTCTTCTGCTGTTTCTCGGCCTGTATCGCGGCTATCATGTCCCTGGGGATCTCGCCCCGGATATTCGGGTCGGCGATATAGTCTATTCTGTCCGGGTTAAAATTCATGATTCCCGCAAGTTCCTGGTCGGTGATCACCTGGTTGAGTTCGGCCGGCATGAATTCCATAAATTCGCCAAGCGCTTTCAGCTTGTCCAGCTGTTCCCGGCCTGTAAGTCCGTAGGTCTCGAAGGCGAATATGAATTCGCCATGGAGGCTGAAGTTCTGGAATGCGACGAGCATGTCTAGGGAATGGTAGTACCACAGCTCCCCCGGGGGGACCATACGGTAGAACCCGATATCGGCGGGTATACTTCTTCTCTCGGCAGGCAGGCCGTAGCGGATAAGCATTTCGCCTCTTTTGTCCCAGCCGGGAGGTTTTTTCATCGAGTAGAGTTTCCGGGCGAGTTCGACGCGGGCCTCGTGCTCGATCTTTCGTTCGTTATCAGGGGAGGCGGGTGTCGGGTCGAGTTCGATCCAGAAGCGTTTGACCCAGGCTCTCCGCTCGACCCTGGTCTCGAGAGAGAGAAACTGCTTCATCTGGTGCCTGTTCATCGAGTATCGCAGGCCGAAGTAGGTGACGAGCTCTTTCTGCGACAGCTTTCTGAGCATTTCGTTCTCACCCTTGAATTCCTCGGCGGAAACATTCAGGGGGGACAGGATGATCATGGCGGACAGTAAGATAAGGAAAACGAAGATCGGCAGGGTGCGATTTGTCAGGATATGCTTCGCGAAGAGTAGATTTTTCAATTCATCCCATCCTTTTTTTCGATATTCCGGACCTTTACTTGTTCGCCCTGTACAGCAGTGTCACTCCCAGCAGAAAAAAGACAATATTCCCCAGCCAGGCCGAAAGCATCGGTTCGAGTACCCCACTGTGACCCAGCGCCTGGCCTATACGGAGGATGCCGTAATAGGTGAAGCTTATCAGCAGTGTCATGCCGAACCCGGTCGCCATCGACGGCTTTCGCTTGGCGGACGACAGCGCTACCCCGATCAGCGCGAAGATCAGGGACGTGAACGGGAAGCTGAATTTAAAATAAAGGTCGACCTTGTATTTGTCAATCGATCCGCCCCCTCTTCTCACCTTGTCGATGTGTTCCAGGAGTTCTGAGAACCTCATTTCTTCCGGTTCGATATCTTCTTTGGAGAAGTCTTCCGGTTTTTCCGGAAGTTCGGGCATCTCTCTCCGCCTGAAGTTTGTTATCGATTCTCCCGAATCATGGAACTCCCTGATGACGCCATCGACGAATACCCATTTGAGCCCGTCCCAGAACGCCTTTTTCGCGTCGATCCTCTTGGCGAGGGTCGCCCCATCGTACTCATTCACTATTATATTGACCATCATCGACATCGATATGTCATAACGCTCGGCGTAATAGGTCCTTGAATTTTCTCCCTGGTAGTGCAGGTCGGTCTTGTACCTGAAAGAACTGCGCTTCTTTCTCTTCTCGATCTGGACCAGCATGATCTCTTCGGATTTCCTTTTCGACATGGGGACCAGGATGTCGTTGAAGACTATAGAGGCACCGGTGATAAAAAATGCCGAGATGAAAAGAGGCATTGCCACGCGGACAAGGGATGTGCCGGATGCTATGAACGCGGTAAGTTCGTTGTTACGGGATAGTTTTCCAAGAGTGAAGATGGTAGAAAGAAGGACGGCTACGGGCGTGACAAGAAGGAGTATCCAGGGCAGTTCAAAGAGATAGTACGATGTTACCTGGAAGATCGTCGCATCGTGGTCGATGAAATTGTCTATCTCCTCATTGATATCGACCGTGACAAAGATAACGGCGAAAGCGATGAGTCCGAGGAAGACGTTTCGCCAGAATCCGGATAAAATATATCTATCATGAATACGCAATGCCAGACTTCCCCTTTAACCGTACTGAATCCACCTTATCTGGAACGCCACTTTTTTACCAGATTGAACTTCGCCCAGTTGATGGTCTGCGATTCTCGGACGGTGCTCCATGTGAGTAGTCCGGCCGCGAGCAACAGGATGATGTTCGGTGCCCACATGGCCAGCCAGGCCGAGACAAACTGCCTGTCAGCGAGTTTTTCTCCGCTGATCAGAAACATGTAATATACCAGAAAGAAGAGGATACTGAACCCGATCGATATCGTCATCCCCTTTTTTCCCGAACGTATGGCCAGGGGCGCTCCAAGCAGCACGAAGATGATACAGCTGAACGGTATGGAGAACTTCTTGTGTATCTCCACCTGGTACCGGCTGATCATCCTTTTGGAGGAATCGATTATTCGAGCCGCGCTTTCGAGGTCGTGGATTATTTTCTTCTCCGGCCGGTCGGCCATGCGGGCTTTTACAGAGGCACTGTGGTCGGGAATGATCCGTTCCTTTTCGCCACCGGGTCTTTCTTTGCTGAGCGAGGGGGCGGCTTTGGAGAGTTGCTCGATCATTCTGTCGGCCCCGCCGATATGCATCGTCTGTCTGTACCCTTCGATCTCCTGCTCTTTTTCTTTGACCCTGTCCAGCATCATCCTCACAGTCATCTCCCTGTCCCCCCTGTGGCTTCTTTCCGAACGTGCGAGGCTGCGATCGACATCTTTCATGTTAAGTGTGAAATGATTGAACAGGGTTTTTCTGTAGGTCGAAATATCTTTCGGGTCGGGCATCTCGTGGATCTCACCGTCTTCGAGTTCGAACCTGAGAGCGTTGTCCTCGTACACATAATACATCTTGCCGTGGTCGGCAATGATAGTCGTGGGGATGTTGCCCTTTGTCTTATGGAAGATCTGGACATCACGGATCTCGCCCGTCTTGTCGTTTTTCTGTTTGACCAGGATCGTGTAGCCCTGGATCGCGCTGGAAAAGATGTTTTCCTTTATCTCCAGCGTCGGTTTCATCTTGCGGATATCGAGGTAGAGATTGAGGAACCTGTGGTTGCTCTCAGGCAGGATGACGTTCTGGTAATGTACCTGACCGAGGAAGAGCAGAAAAGACGCGACGAACACGGGGAAGATTATCCTGTAGAGTGAGATCCCGCTGGATTTCATGGCCGTGATCTCGTTGCCGGAGGTCAGTTGTCCGAAAGCCATGAGCGTAGAGGGCAGCACAGACATTGGAATGATTAATGCGAACATATGACCGAGGCTGAGGATGAAGAACTCGAGGACAACGAGGAACGCGACCCCCTTGCCGATGAAGAGATCGAGGTAACGGAAGAGAAAATCCATAACGAAAACGAAGGTGATTATAGATATACTGAAGAAGTATGGCTGGATATGCGCTTTGAAAATATATCTGTCAATTATATGCATAATTTGCAGTTACCATGTTAAATCGTAAGTCCAGAGCCTATGCTCCGGCCCAGTGAAAAAGATGCAATCTTTGTTCCGGGGCCGTCTGGACTTGTAGACGACAAATAGACCGTACACACGCTGACCCCCCCCCTGGTCCTCTGAAAAATCGACCGGCAGGGGTGTGGTGTATTTGTACCCTTTTGTGGACAGGTGGGGGCTTTTCTGTATCTTTTCAAGGACAGAATGCCAGCCTCCTGGATCCCCGGGTAGAACGATGTAACACCGTTGTAGTTACATCAAGTAATTTAGCATATTATGGTTTGTGCTGGACAGTCAATTCTGGCATCTTCAATCGAGGGTGGATGAAGAAACAGAACGGAAAAAGAAACTGTCACCGTGACAAATATCCCCGGCTGTCCATTTCGCCGGGTGTTTCTGCCTGTCGCACAGGGCCACTCTCCGACCGACCGGAATCCACGGTCGGCATCTCTCTGTCCTCCGCCTGCCAGGCAACGGGCATCGGGACTATCCGCCAGATCCTTTTCCTGCTCATGTTTTTACCACTCGTATTGTCTGCCGTACCTCTGAACGCGCAGATCGCCGATCCGGCGGAAGATATCTGGAAAATCGATCTTCTCGATATAGCGGAGCAGATCGAAGTGAGATATTATATGGCGGAAAATGAGGGGCGTGTCCCTCCGAAGTACCTGCTGATCAACAACATCTGTTTCTATCCGAACTTTCTTCGGAGCGAATTCGATCTGAGAAGACAATTTATCGAATACGATCCGATCACCGGTCGGATATTCAAATACAGGGTTCCCGGTGATTATTCGTTTTCGAGGACGGAAGAGCGCGATGGTGTCTATTATGTCAGAAGCGCGAGGAATGTCGATATACCCGGGATGACAATACGATCGTATTCGATAGATGAACGAGCCGATGTGATAGGTGCCGTGGGATTTAAAAAATCCTGGATCTCGGACATAAGGTACAACCTCCAGCGAGAGAGAGAAGCACGGCGCTCCGGTGGACTGATAGACCTTAATATACCGATCAAGTTGCCGAAGCAGATCGAGTGGCTGATCGGTGATGGGGAAGAGACGAGGCTGACCGTATCCGGCAAGGAGACGATCACGATAGGCGGGACGTCGAAATGGTGCGCCAACTGCCCGGTGACGGAGGGACGGCCGAAGCAGCAGAAATTCCCCGATCTCGACATGGAGCAGCAGCTCACAGTCAATCTTCACGGAAATATCGGCGAGAAGATACATGTGAATATCGATCATTCCAGCATGGGGTCCGGTATGGGGTCGACGAACAGGGTGAGTCTGAACTACGAGGGGCTGGATGACGAGATAATCAGGTCCATTGAAATGGGCGACACGGATCTTACCCTCAGCGGAGCCCAGCTGATTAGCTACTCGGGCGCGGCGAAAGGGTTGTTCGGCGTGAAGGTCAAGGCGCAGCTCGGAGTCGCCGACATCACTTTGATCGCCAGCAAGGAAGAGGGTGAGAGTGCCTCAGGCAGCTACTCAGGGACGGGAGGGCAGAGCAGCGAGACGACTATAGCCGACCATAATTACATCAAAAGGCAATATTTCTATTTCGAGACTCCAGGCGAGTCTTTCGAAACGCCTCAGCCGGGTTTTATAAATTCTTCGATCCGGTATTTCCCGGTGATCGGAGGGGGCGTTAACGATATGATCGAGGTCTTCATCTCCCTCGAACAGTATGAACTTCAGAATTACCAGGGAGGAGCGAAGCTGCAGCTGAAGGCCTGCGCCGACCCGGAAAACGACGGTGTGACCGGGGCCGAAACTGATAACATCGTTCAGTGGTACGGGATACTCAGGGAGAATGATGCCACGGGTCAGGGAGATTACTCCCTCATTCAGCTGATCGGTGACGACAGTCAGGTCAGGTATCTCGGGATCAGGCTTAATTCACCTCTGAGGGAGACCAAGTCTCTTGCTGTCAGGTACAAGTCGGACGGGGGTTTTCCCGATGATCCCGCTCAGCATTTTGAAGTAGGCGATTATAATGTCTACCCCGACATTCCCGAAAACGACACGCTCCTCGCCGAGTTGATATGTCCCGAGACGGACGATCAGAGTGACCCGGAAACGCAGGGGAGATTCTGGTCGACATGGAATATGATGTTCAGGAATATCTATTCCCTTGGAAGCGCAGGCCTGGCCGATGGCGCGATAAATGTCCGTATAGACAGAGTCTCGACGATCATCGGTGCGAAGCATATCCAGAAGGAAACCGGGGTCAATTTTATGCAGGTCTTCGGCCTCGACCAGGAGAACACCGAGGGTGTCAGGGTGCCTGACGACCTCATAGACGACAAGAAGGGCGTCGTTAACTATTATTACGGATATATCCAGTTTCCCTGGTTCGAGCCTTTCAAGATACCGAGATCGCAACTTATTAACTACCTCGATCCGGATTACGTCCCCGACCCGTTCCACACACCTTCCCCTGGCGTTGAGGCGGATGCCGACTCAGTGCTTAAGTACCTCGAATTGAACGAGATGATCTATCTCGATTATGCCAAGGCGGGGCTGACCAATCCCCCCCACAACTTCAATATTGTCATCGAGACGAGCAGTGGTAGCCGGACCTTCCAGCTCAACGCCTTCGATATCATCGCGGGGACGGAAGTCGTCTCTGTCGATGGCGAGAAGCTGATCGCCGGTACGGACTACACGATCGACTATATGTCGGGGATGGTCACTCTCAAGGGAGACCGTCTGCTTACGATGACTTCTGACAGCAGGGTGTCGATAGAGTATCAGCACAAGCCTCTTGTCGGGGGAGGCAAGACATCCCTGCTCGGTGTCGGGGCTAATTTCAATATATCCAGCAATGCGAGGATGAACGCCAGTTTCATCTACAATTCGGTAGGAACGCCGAGGTACAATCCGCGGCTTGGCGACGAACCGACGCGGACGATGGCGGCCGACATAAACGGGACATTCCAGTTTTATCCGCGGTGGATGACATCCATGGCGAACCTGCTGCCGCGTGTGGATACCGACACGCAAAGCAGCCTGAACATCAGTGGTGAGGTGGCTGTATCCATTCCGAATCCAAACACCAAGGGAGAGGCCTTCATCGACGATATGGAAGGTGTCGAGGACAGCGATCAGGTGACAGTGGTGAGAAAGCTCTGGTACGAAGCAAGTCCTCCGGTCGACCCCCAGAATCCCGGGTCGACCCTCGACCCCGTAACGGACGGCGATTTCTTCTGGTACAATCCTGTTCGAGAAGAGACGAGTCCACTCTATAAATACACTTCCAGCAAAAGAGATCTCAATCCGAGACTTGATATGAGAGAAAACTCGGCCATCGCTTCCCTCTTTCTCAAGACTATCGATCCTGGTCCGGGCGACTGGTGTGGAGTGATGACCGGTTTTGCGGGCGGGCTCGATGTGCAGACCGCGCAGTATCTGGAGATCTGGGTGAACGATTTTACGCTCGATCCAGAGGACAGGGCCGGAGTGATCCATATCGACTTTGGAAGGATCGACGAGGATTTCCATCAGCCGGAACTGGATGCCTTCGACGATGAGAAACAGATCGACTGGACGAACGAGTATGATACCGGGTTCCCCGACGACGACCTTGGCGTATATCCGACGAATTTCGACAACACATGGAACGACGCATGGAGGGTGTACAACGGTATCAACTCGCGCACGAACAATAACTACCATGACACCGAGGACCTCAACCGCAACAGCAGGCACGACCTGAGAAACGAATATTATTCTCTCACGCTGGACCTTGCCGATACGGCGCTGATCGACATTCAGAGAGATTTTCCAAAGGACCAGTATTCCGATTACTGGAACGACGCGACCAAGACAGAGGTGTATGGTCCCCAGTACCAGGTGAATAGAAAGAAATCCTGGAGGATGTACAGACTCGATCTTTCAAAAGTCGAGAACCCGTCGGGGATACCCCCGAGAATGGATGCTGTACAGCATATCAGGGTCTGGGTGGAAAATCCGGCCGAGCTGAGGGCCCAGGCCGAGTATGATGGTTCGATAGAGAATATGGTCGAGATCGCCGAGATGAAGTTCGTCGGCAGCAGGTGGGAATTCGACCATATAAGGGATCTGAACGATGAGACGCAGATCGTATCCACCCCCGACATGCAGGTGAAGATCGGGACGATCAACAACAAGGACAATCCTTCGCTCTACTATTCTCCCTACAATGTAAATATAGAGGAAGGCCTGGAGACTCGAGAGCAATCCCTCTTGATCGAAGTGGACAACTTCGAGCGTGAGAGGTCGTTCAGGCTGATGAAGCGTTTCATCGGCAGGGGGCAGGATTTTCAGCAATACAGGGAGATTCAGTTTTTTGTCCGTGGCGACAATGAACTCACCAGGCATGACGGGGACCGGGTTGACTTCTACCTGCAGCTTGCCTACGACAGTCTGAACTTCTACGAGATCGCCATTCCTCTCACTCCAGAGCGGGCCGGGTTGTGGAACTGGGTGAATATCAGACTCAGCGACCTTACAGACATGAAACTCGACGCGCAGTCTGGAGAGGACGTTGTGCGCGAAATTATCGATGCGGTCGATCCTTCGAGAGCCTACATCGCCACACTTCGCGGTAATCCATCGCTTTTCCAGGTGAAGTATCTTTTTTCCGGATTGAGGAACCTTTCCGGAGTGATGATTCCGAGAGGCCAGGTATGGTTCAACGATCTCGCTCTCGGTAATGTCCGAAAGGATGTGGATCACGCGGAGCGAGTGAGTTTGTCAGCAAGCTTCGGCAACATCCTTACAGTGGGAGGAAGCTGGCAGCATTCGGGCCCGGAGTTCAGGTCTCTCGGTCAGAAAAACGGAAGTGGAGCAAATACAAACAGCTATAACCTGAACGTCAAAACCGAACTCAACCACATCATCCCGACAGCGGGATTCCAGCTGCCAGTCACTTTCCGTTACAACCGTGCTGACAGCAAGCCGAAATACCTTCCTCAGAAAGATGTCGAGATCACTGACCCGGCGGTCCAGGACAGTCTGAAATCAGTAAAGAACAATTACAGCATGAGTGTGTCTCTGAGCCGGAGGGGATCGAAGAACCCAATTATGAAGAATATCTTCGACAACCTTAAGGCCGGGTTCAGCTATACGAAGAATGCCTCCTTCTCTCCGACCGCAAAGGATACTTCCTGGTCGATGAGCGGAAATGCCAACTATCAGATCCAGTTCAAAAGGGACAGGGACCTTGGTCTGTTCAAAGGAATCAAATGGAAATACTGGTTGACCAGTATCTCCATGAAGGCAAATGGAGCCAGGTCGATCAAACGCGGATATTCGTTCGACGGTGATGGGTTTGTGGAGAGGCCCGAGGGATATTCATGCGCGTGGGACAATGAGATATCGACTATCTACGATCCTTTCGAATCGGTGAAGATCAGTTACCGGAGAGTGGAGAACCGCAACCTGGCTATCGAGAACAAGATATACGGAGTCGACATGGGGAGGCTTACCAGTTTCCGCCAGAGTATGGATATGCGATATCAGCCCAGGAGCAACATCTTCATTCTCTCGGAGTTCAATCCTGTTTTCGAATACAGGACCAGTTATGAAGAGGATCTTAAGCCGGGGGTCAGGCAGGGAGACGATCCCGAGGGGACGAGGGATGTCTTTGGGAAGAGGGACATCGGTATCGATTTCGATGTTGATATTGGTAAATACGCCATTGGCCTCGGGAAACTCATTGGTGTTCTGGACAAGTCCGAGCAAAGGACCGCAACAAAGCTCAAGAGACAGAGATCGGCGCAGCAGGAGAGAAAAGCCGAGTTCCAGAAGATGATGGAAGAAAGAAAGCAGACGAGCACAGGCGGAGACAAGCCCGATGGGGCGCAGACTCTTCTCCCGGAGGGACAGACGCCGCAGCAGGCCAGCCCGCCGCCGATTCAGGCGGGTGGAGGAAGTACTACGGATGCGACTGGAAGTGACAAGAATGAATCGACTGGCCTGGGGCTGAAACGGCCGCTGGTAAAGCCGGGCAGTGAGGAAGCGCCTGTGGACACCGCGGTGGTCGATACTTCATCAGCGAAAAGCGGAATGAAGAAGCCCGACCCCAAGCTGTTCTTCAAGCATCTGTTCAGGTTTATCGGCAGGTTTGATGCCATCAAGAGTTCGATAGATATCACGCGGAAGAATCAGTACGAGAGGTTGTTCGACAGGGCGGACTTTGCCTATCAGATGGGACTTTCTCCGGTCAGCGGTATGGGTGGCGCTTTCGGTGACGAAGAGGCATCTCCCCAGAAGCAGTCTTCACGATTGAATGTCGATTTCCGTTCCGGGGTGGCGTTGACCAGCAAGATATCGGCAAATTTCAAGTTCCATATGTCGCAAAGGACCGAGGAATCTGATACGAGAGTCACAAAGATCGACGATTTGACATGGCCGGATGTCAACCTCAACTGGAAGGGCATCGAAACCTGGCCGATGTTCAGTAAGTATATCAAGACCAGCGATATAAACATCAGTTATATCAGGCAGACGTCGAAGAGGCTGGGTGAGGAAACGGATGGGTTCAGACTTGTTCCCAACTGGAATCTGATGTGGAAGAACTCTCTGACTTCAAATCTCTCGGTGACTTATTTCAAAAAGACGACAATTGAGCGTAACCAGGAGATGTGGGAAAAGAACTGGTCAGCCAGCGCGGAATTCAAGTACGACATCAGGGGGTCGAGGGGATTCGGCCTGCCCCTTCCCTTCCTCAGCAAGAAGAAACTCACGTTTGAGAGCAACCTGACGATGACCCTGCATCTCGTGTATAGCAGGGCTGAAAAATACAATGTCCCGGCTGTAACTTCCCTGTCAGTTTCTCCCAGAATGGCCTATACTTTCAGCAAGAATATGTCAGGGAACCTGACCGCGACGTACAGGCGTTCGGCCGGGGGGATATACGGATATGTCAACCATGAGGTAGGTCTGCATGCGACTGCTGAATTCAAGTTTTAAAAAAGAGGTCTTTTCTGGAAGATGGGCCGTTTCTGGAGGAGGTGTCCTGCCGGCATTTCTTGCGACGCTCGTGATCCTCGCGTTTACGACCGCGTCGTGCGGGAGTGGAGAGACGCCGGCATTCGATGGGGAGAAGGCTTTTTTCTTTCTCGAAGAGCAGTGTGATATCGGATATCGACATCCCGGCAGTCCGGGGCACAGGGAACTTCAGAGGTATCTGGCCGACCGGCTCGATGAATATGGAGCCAATCTGTCGCTGCAGCCTTTTACGGGAGTACTGACGACGGGTGATACTCTGCGGAATCTGGTCAATATCATCGGTAATTATAATATGGATTCCCACAGGAGGATCATGCTCGGGGCCCATTTTGATACTCGCCCGGTTTCTGACATGGATCCAGATCCGGCGAACAGGACGACACCTGTGATGGGAGCAAACGATGGCGCCAGCGGTGTCGCCGTCCTGCTTGAGATCGCGAGAGTGCTGCAGATCCACAAACCTCCGGTCGGGGTCGATATTATCCTTTTTGACGGGGAAGATTACGGTGATGCCGGTGTTCCAGAGGATTTCTGTCTCGGCTCCGCGTGGTTCGCCCGTAACCTTAAGGGATACAGGCCGATGGCGGTCATCATTATCGATATGATCGGGGATTCCGACCTGAGGATCCCTGTAGAGGGCTATTCCCTGTCAGCATCTCCCCGGCTGATCGATGAGGTATATTCCATCGCTGAACGACTCGGGTACAAGCAGTTCACGAGGGACAGGGGCCCGACGATCGTCGACGATCACCTTCCTCTTATCCAGGCCGGGCTCAGGGCGATAGACCTGATCGATTTTGACTACAGGTACTGGCATACTATCGAGGATACACCTGACAAGTGTTCGCCGGCCAGCCTTCAGGCCGTCGGGGATGTCCTGCTGGAATTTATCTGGCAGCAGGAGTAGGTTCCCGGTCGGATCGGAAAGACCGATCATCCTTTACGCGGGTGATGTGGGGCGGGGTTTCGGTCGATAAGTCCCGAAATGGGAATGCGGTTGTTTTTGCTTGCTTTTTATACCTTATTGGACTACGTTCTTGTAAGTTATGGGGCTGATAGCCCCATTTGTCTTATTGAGAGTAATTTTCCGGGAGTTCCTGGATGGATGGTAATCAGCAACTTAATTCCCTTATCGAGAAAGAGCTGGATGGGCTGGGGTTTGAGCTTGTCAGACTCGATATATCCTCGGGGGGAAGAAAAAAAATTCTCAGACTCTTCGTAGACCGCGAAGACGGAGGAGTCTCGATCGATGACTGTGTGAGACTGGCCAAGGCCCTCGGCCTGGTACTTGAAGCTGAAGAGATTTTCAGTAGCCCGTATAATCTCGAGGTCTCATCGCCTGGTATCAACAGACCCCTTTCGAAACCGGCTCATTTCAAACGTTTCGAGGGCAGGGAAGTGAGGGTCGAGTATTCGAGCGGTGAAAAGGGTAAGGCCATGGTCATAGGTATTTTGAAGGATGTTGAAGAAGATTCGATTATAGTCGATGACGGTGGGAATGAGACTGCCGTGGAGTTCAGGAGTATCCTGAAAGCCCGTCTGCATGGTGAGACGTGGGAGATCGGCAGGAAGAAAAAACAGGACAGATAGAACAGACCGGTCGGGCTGTCCGGGGCGAAAACATTTTGACAGATGTGTGCGCCTGTCTTAGAATTGCAGCCGGACATGGTCTGAGGGGAGTTAGAAGATGAATTCGGGATTCATAGAAGCGTTTTCGCAGATTATCAGAGTCAAAAGGGTCGACAAGAATACCCTTATCGAGACGATCAAGATCAGCCTCATGTCGGCGGCCAGGCGAAAGCACGGCCAGGAGTCAGATATCCAGGTCCATATCGACGAGGCGAAGGGTCAGATCGAGATATTTCGTATCTTCCAGGTAGTCAAGGAAGTCGAGGATGAAGCGACGGAACTTCTGCTCGAGGACGCCAGGGAGATCGATCCCGATGCCAAGGTCGGGGAAGAGGTAAGAGAGGAACTCTCGGTTGAGGAATTCGGCCGGAACGCCGTTCAGACCGCCAAACAGGTCCTCACGCAAAAGGTACGCGAGGCCGAGAGAGACAGGATATACGAGGATTATAAGGACAAGATCGGGGTCATAGTAAATGGCACGGTCCGTCAGATAGACCGGGGCAGCATTCTTGTCAATCTGGGCCGGGCCGAAGCATACCTGCCCTTACGCGAGCAGATCCGGAAGGAAAGATATAACCAGGGAGATACCCTTCGTGCATGTGTCATGGAAGCCGACAGGGAAGCGAGGGGCCCGCAGATCATCCTTTCCAGGACGAGCAACCAGTTCCTTCTGAAGCTGTTCGAACAGGAAGTCCCGGAGATATTCGACGGCGATGTGGAAATCAAGAAAATAGCCAGGGAACCGGGCGGACGTTCGAAGATAGCAGTTCATTCACGAAGCGACAAGGTCGACGCGGTCGGATCCTGTGTAGGAATGAAAGGATCGAGAGTACAGGCAGTCGTCAACGAACTTCATGGAGAGAAAATAGATATAGTAAACTGGAGTGATAACTCTTCGGAATTCGTGTCGAGAGCTCTGGCGCCGGCGAAAGTGTCGTCCCTCAGGTTCAACGAGTTCGAGAATGTGGCTCTTGCCATCGTCGATGAGGACCAGCTTTCCCTTGCAATCGGGAGGGAAGGACAGAATGTCCGGTTGGCGTCGAAGCTGACAGGATGGAAGATCAATCTTACTACGGTCAAGGAAGTCGAACGAAGAGACAGGCTTGAGCAGAAACTCCAGATGGATATCTCCGATATGTACGGAGTCAGCGATAAGCTGGCTGTCAAACTGAAGAGTATCGGTATTTTGACAGTGCAGAAACTTCACAAGACTTCCCTTGATGAACTTCTGGAGCTCGAAGGGATCGGAGCCAAGACAGCTGAGAGGCTCAAAGCGATGTCTTCTGAGACTATGGAAGAGCTCAACAGTGCTCTTGAGACACTTCTCGCAAAAGAGAAAGAAGAAGAAGCTGCTGCCGAAGAGGTCGAGCTCTTCGATGAAGAGGCTCTCGCGCCCGAGATCGAGAAGGCAGAAGAGGAAGTCAAGCTTACAGAAGAAGATATTTTCGGGGATAGTTCTGATGACGATTCCCCGCAGGAGGAAGACGTCGCTGACGAGTCGACGGAAGAAGATGGTGATGTTTCGATCACCTTCGATGAGACGGATGACTCTGATGATGAGGATGATTCCGATGATGAGGATGATTCCGATGATGAGGATGACTCCGGCGATGAGGATGATTCCAGTGATGAAGATATAAAGAAAACTGATACCGGCATCTCAGGTGATGGCGCGACTGACGGGGATGACGAGCCGGAAGATTGAGTCGGCAAAGAAATGGATGAAGGGAGTTGAGTTCCTTTGGCAAAGGTCCGTGTTTACGAGCTTGCTAAAAAGTATGAGATCTCCAGTGAGGCTCTGAGGAAGATCCTCGTCAAGGAAGGTATTACTGTAAAGAGTCATATGAGTACGGTCGAGGACCGTGTGGAGATTCTTATTCAGCAGCACCTGAACCGGATAAAGAACAAGGCTTCGGCCAAGGTCAAGAGGAAGGAACGACCGCAGAGGCCGGTAAAGACCGAGAAGAAGCATCGCTCCAGGAAGCCCAGAAAGGTGGAAAGGAAAGAAGCGGATCAGAAAGCGGTCAAGGAGAGTGTGAAGAGGACACTGGCCAGGCTCGAAGTCACTCGTAAGTCGAAGAGACGCAAACGCAAGGACGAGGTCGTCGAGGTTCCAAAAGAGGAAGAGACTCTTATCAAGCTTCCCGAGTTCTCGACCGTTGCCGACATCGCGCAGCAACTCGATGAGGACCCTACCGGGATCCTTCAGAAGTGTGTCGAGATGGAGATGATGGTATCGATCAACCAGAGGCTCGACTCGGATGCCATCGAAATGATCGCCGACGAATATGGTTACAAGGTCAAGTTCGTCACCTCTTATGGCCAGGATATCCTGGTGGAGACGAAGGAAGTAAAGCCTGAAAGACTCGAGGGTCGTCCGCCGGTCGTCACGATAATGGGCCATGTCGACCACGGCAAGACTTCCCTTCTCGATAACATTCGCCATACTAATGTCATAGCTGGTGAAAAGGGCGGGATCACGCAGCACATCGGAGCCTATTCGGCCGAGGTGCGCGGTCGTGTGATCACTTTTGTCGATACCCCGGGTCATGAGGCCTTTACGGCGATGAGGGCGAGGGGTGCCCAGTCGACTGACATAGTCATTCTTATTGTAGCGGCGGATGATGGAGTGATGCCGCAGACCAAGGAAGCGATAAACCACGCGAGGGCGGCCGATGTACCGATCATCATAGCGATCAACAAGATCGATCTGCCGAACGCCGACATGGAAAAGGTCAAAAGTGGACTGATGCAGCAGAACATAGTCCTTGAGGAGTACGGCGGTAATGTCATGTGCGCCGAGATATCGGCCAAGAACGATGTCGGAATAGAAAAACTGCTCGAGATGATCCTTCTTCAGGCCGAGATGATGGAATTGAAAGCCGATCCGGAATCACAGTGCAGGGGGGTCGTGCTCGAATCGAAAAAAGAGGAAGGGCGGGGTGTCGTCTGTACAGTCCTCATCCAGCAGGGCACTCTTAATGTGGGAGATATTTTTATTGCCGGCGATCATTTCGGCCGGGTAAGGGCTCTCCTTAACGAACGCGGTAACAGGATCGAGAACGCGCCACCGTCGACGCCGGCCGTAGTACTCGGATGTTCCGGCGTGCCCCAGGCGGGTGACTCCTTCATCCAGGTGGAAGAGGAGAGGACCGCAAAGGAGATCGCAACGAAGCGGCAGCAGTTCTCCCGTGAAAAGGACCGGAGGGCCTCGCAGGTAATGTCCCTGGAAGAGCTTTACACGCAGATACAGGAAGGTGTCGCGGCGGAGCTCAACCTGATCATCAGGGCGGATACTGACGGTTCTATTGAGGCTCTCAGTGCCAGCCTCATAGATCTGAGTACCGATGAAGTAAAGGTGAACGTGATCCTCAAGGGTGTAGGCATCGTAAGTGAGAGCGATATTCTTCTCGCCTCAGCCAGTAATGCCGTTGTCCTGGGATTCCATATAAATGCCACTCCTGAAGCGGCCAGGCTTGCCGGTGTAGAGAAAGTCGATATTCGTTTCTATGACGTGATATATCAGGCTATCGACGATGTCAAGGCAGCCATGTCGGGGCTTCTTGAACCCGATATCGTGGAGGTCGAACTCGGCGAAGTCGAGGTACGCCAGGTATTCAGGGTCTCCAAGATCGGGACTATCGCGGGTTCATATGTAAAGTCTGGAATGGTCAAGCGCGGAGCCCTGGTCAGGGTCCGTCGCGAGGGAGAGATCATCTATAAGGGTTCGGTAAATTCGCTCAAGCGTTTCAAGGATGACGCGAAGGAAGTCCAGGCGGGCTTCGAGTGCGGCATCGGGGTGAGCGGCTTCGAGGACCTTGTAGAGGGAGATCTCCTGGAGATATACCTGGAAGAGAAGCATATCAGGACCATCGATTAAGCGAGGGCTTTCCATGCTCGTCGCATGCCTTAGGATCCAGTTGCACCTGCCGGGTTGTAAATCCCTGAAGGAAAAGAGATTTGTTTTAAACAGTCTCAAGGACAGGCTCCGTTCCAGGTTCAATCTTGCCCTGTGCGAGACGGATTACCAGGACAAGTGGCAGAGAAGCGCTCTCGCCATTGTGACTATAGCCGGGAGCAGAAAAGGGGTCGACAAGTCGGTACAGGCGATAGTGACATTCCTGGAACGCCAGGAGAGGGCCGTATTGATCGAGTGTGACAAAGAGTTCTATTGACGGTTGGAGCAGTTATGGATGGAAAATACAAGGCAAGGATCGAAGAGACTATTCATCAGCTTGTCGCCGAAATGTTGTTCAAACGCGTAAAGGATCCCAGGGTGGAGAATGTGTCGGTCCTGCGCGTCGAGGCTGCCCGGGATTATTCCGTGGCGAAGATATACTACAATATCATCGGTGGAAGCGAAGATCTCGAGAATGTGAGCCGCGGGCTGGAGAGCTGCCGTGGTTTCATGCGGGGGATCATAAAGAAGCATATCCGACTCAGAGTGATTCCGGAACTGGTATTCATCTATGATTCATCGCTCGATAGAGCGATGGCGCTGGAAAAGATTATCGACAAGATCCATGATGAGGATGAAGTCGGAGATACTGATCCGGATATTGATAAAGAAGAGTCAGTTGAAGAGGCTGATGGAGAGGATAGGGGATGACAGGGGAGACCTATAGATCCGAATTCGGACGGATACTCGAACTGATAGACAATAACGACAGGTTTTTGATGATAGGCCATATCGACCCTGACGGGGATTGTCTCGGTTCGATGTTTGCCATGACGCTCTTTGTGCGGGCCCGTGGCAAGGATGTCGTCTGCTACGCGCCCGGAGACGTACCGGAAAGGCTTCTTGGGCTTCCCGGTGCCGACAGTCTTACAGACAGGGATATGATAGCATCGTTTGCTCCACAGGTCGTCATCGCCCTCGATTCACCGACTCATGGCAGGACAGAGAACGTAATGGATATAGTGGGAGACGTTCCTGTAGTCAATATGGACCATCATCCTTCCAACGAGATGTACGGAGAGGTAAATATAGTCGATGAGAGCGCGGCGGCCGCGGCGCTTCTCGTTTTTCGGTTTCTCGAGTCAGTAGACCCGGAAAGCATCACTCCGGATATTGCCAGCTGCCTCTACCTCGGGATATTGATGGATACCGGCTCGTTCAGGTTTCAGAATACCGATGAGGATGCCTTGTCCGCGGCGGGCAGATTAATAGGATATGGGGCCCGGGCGTATGAGCTTACCCATGAATTCGTATACATGAAGAAATTCAGGACGCTTAAACTGCTTGTTCCGGTCCTCGATTCGCTCGAGCTTTCCTGTGAGGGCAGGATAGCTACGATGCAGATCAAACGGGAGATGCTGGAGAGTTCGGGCGCTGAATTCAAGGATTCGGAAGGGTTTATAGATTATGGTGCCGCAATAGACGACGTCGAGCTTGTCGCCCTGTTCAGAGAGGTCGGACCGGACAAGACAAAGGTCAGTCTCAGGTCGAGGAATCATCACGATGTCTCTCTGCTCGCGGGCAGGTACGGCGGTGGCGGACATGCCAAGGCGGCGGGGCTTACTATCAATGACAGTATCGATAATGTCACGAAAACGATTCTCAGGGACCTCGAGGGACTCGTCTCGGGGCGATGAGGGAAGCCGGACTATGGAAGAGCTCGGATCAGACTGGAGCAGATTTAACAATAGGGTCATTGCAGTAAACAAATCCGCCGGGCTGTCGACGTTTGACGTCATCCGCAAGTTCAGGAAAATAATCAGAGTAAAAAAAATCGGTCATTCCGGAACGCTGGATCCTCTTGCGACCGGGTTGGTCCTTCTTCTGACCGGGGCGGCGACGAAGCTCTCCGGATATCTCATAGAACTGCCAAAAAAATATATCGCGGATATCAAGCTCGGTGAGGCGACCGATACACAGGACGCTGAAGGTGCTGTCATTCGTGCCGGTGACTGGGAGAATACGAAAGAAGAGAATATTACCGCGGCCCTGGCAGGACTCACCGGCCTGAGAAAACAGACCCCCCCGATGTTCTCGGCCCTCAAGCACAGGGGGATCCCGCTTTATGCCCTTGCCCGGGAGGGAAAGGAAGTGGATCGTGAGCCGAGAGATGTCAATACCTATTCCCTCAGACTTGTCGAGTGTGATCTGCCCGTATTCAGGATAGAGATCCATTGCTCAAGGGGGATGTATGTGAGGGTACTGGCGGAGGAGATCGGTGACGCGCTGGGTGTCCCTGCCCATCTGCACCGTCTCGTCAGGACCGAGATCGGACATTTCAATCTGGACGATGCGATAGATGATGGTTCCTTTGAGCAGCTGCTCGAAATGGAGAAGCCCGGCACGGGACTTTCCGAGGCTTTGCGGCATCTTCCGCTGGTGGAACTTGACGATGCTCAGAAAAAAGGCCTGATGAACGGCGTAGCTCCCCGAATCGCTTCGGGGCTGCCTGCGGCGGGAAGCCTTGTACGCCTGATCCTGCCTGGCGGGCGGCTCGGAGCGATCGCTGAGGCCGAACCGGCCGGACTGGTCCAGTTGAAAAAGGTGTTTGCCGCGGTAGAATCGGATGGCGGCGCTTAGCGAAGAACGAACAGATCGTGACCGGTCTGTCTGGAGAAGCAAAATGGTCGAGATATTGACAAGCGCCGAGATCGGTGATCGAAGATTCGATGATTCGGCAGTTTCCATAGGTGTCTTCGATGGTGTCCATATCGGGCATCAGAAAGTGATCGAATCGCTGCAAAACGC
This sequence comes from Candidatus Krumholzibacteriia bacterium, assembly GCA_023131975.1. Taxonomy (GTDB): domain Bacteria; phylum Krumholzibacteriota; class Krumholzibacteriia; order Krumholzibacteriales; family Krumholzibacteriaceae; genus JAGLYV01. The sequence continues at coordinate 35,673 of JAGLYV010000084.1, forward strand.
AAAGGCAGAGTCCGGGGCGAGTATCTCCGTGCTGATGACCTTCGACAGGCACCCACTGAGTGTCACACATCCGGAGATGCAGCCGAGGCTCCTGACAACGCTGAAGGAGAAACTGTCCATTCTTTCGGAGTTCGATGTCGACGTCATCCTGGTAGAGGAGTTTACTTCTGATCTTGCAGCGATCGATTACAGGGATTTCATAGAAGAACGGCTCGTACGGCGCCTCGGAATGAAACACCTGGTGATCGGGTATGATTTTCATCTCGGCAGGGGCAGGGAGGGAAATCAACAGAATATCGCGGTCGAAGGGAAGAAGGCAGGGTATGGATTTTCAGTGGTATCGCCCGTAGTCGTGCGCGGGCGGGCTGTCTCAAGCACAAGAATAAGAAAGAATATCGAGGACAGGAAGCTTCATGCGGCTGCCAGGCTGCTTACCAGGCCGTATTTCTTCGACGCGGATGTTGTCCATGGTGAGGGGGTAGGCAGGGAACTGAAGTTTCCCACTGCCAACGCCACGGTCTCGCATCCCGAGAAACTTCTGCCGCCGACGGGTGTCTATGCCGTAAATGTCGAGACTCCGGTGGGTATCTCGGGAGGGATGATGAATGTCGGGGCCGCTCCCACGATCAGGCATGACGGAGTGGAGAGGATAGAAGTGCATCTCTTTGATTTCGACGGCGATCTGTACGGCAAGAGAATCAGGATATGTTGTCTCGACTATCTCAGAGAAGAAAAAGAGTTTGATGGAAGGGAAGAGCTTCGCGCCCAGCTCGAACGGGACAGGGACTGCGTCAGGTCAATACTGGAAAAGAAATATTGACAAAAAAGTATCCTGATGTATGTTAGTACATTACCCATAGAGTGAATGGGAGCAGGCAGTTGTAATGCGGATCGGGCATGGGGCCCGTTCTGCTGCCATCGCGTTGTAAAGTACGTGATACGAAGGAGGTATGACGATGGCACTGCAGAAGGATATGAAGAAGGAAGTTATTGAGAAGCATCGGATGCATAATCTGGACTCGGGTTCACCGGAAGTCCAGATCGCACTTCTCACCGAACGCATCAATGTCCTCACCGGACATTTCAGAGTCCACAAGAAAGATTTCGCTTCAAGGCGGGGACTTCTCAAGATGGTAGGTCGTCGCCGTAAGCTTCTGGATTATCTCAAGAAGAACAGGATTGAGAAATATCGCAGTCTTATCAAGGAATTGAATCTCAGGAAATAGCATGATATCTGCCTTGATATTTTGAATTATCGGTATCGCGGTTATCTTTTTCTGCAGATATCGATGAACGGAGGATAGTACAGGAATGATTAGCAAGAAAATGACAGTCGAAGGAAAAGAGTTCTTTTTCGAGACTGGAAGAATGGCCAGGCAGGCGGACGGTTCCGTCCTTCTTGGTGAGGAAGGAACGACGGTTCTCGTTACCGCGGTCGCTTCCAAAGGTGCGGAGAGTGACAGGGGATTCTTCCCCCTCTTCGTCGAGTACAGAGAAAAATTCTACGCGGCCGGGAAGATCCCCGGTGGTTTCTTCAAGAGGGAAGGACGCCCGAGCGAGAGGGAGACTCTCAGCTGCAGGCTGATCGACAGGCCGATAAGGCCCCTTTTCCCCGACGGGTTCATGTACGAAGTGCAGGTAGCCTGTACCGTACTGAGCAGTGACACGGAGCATCAGGCGGACGTGCTCGGGATCATCGGCGCGTCGATCGCGCTCAATCTTTCAGACATACCTTTCGACGGCGTGATCAGCGGTGTCCGTGTTGGTATGAAGGATGGCGCCTTCACGCTCAACCCGACTTTCGAAGAAGTCGAAGAGGCTGGGTTCGAACTGGTGATAGCCGGTTCCGACGATGCCATAATCATGGTAGAGGGTGAGTCCGGTGAAGTGTCCGAAGCGAAGATAATGGAAGCGCTTGACTACGGGCACGAGCATATCAGGAAATTCAACGCTTTTCAGCGTGAGTTCCTCGCCGAGTGTGAGATTCCCGCCAAGAGGGAATTCAGCAAAAAAGAAGTGAATGAGGAACTGAAGGCGAAAGTATTCGAGCAGTATAAGTCCAAAATGGACAGCGCCTGCAGGCTCCTGGGCAAGCATGTCAGGGATAGCGCGATCGGAGCGCTCGTCACCGAAGCTATCGAAGCCCATGCGGAGGAATATCCCGAATCCGGGAAAGAGATCAAGAATTTCATGCACGATATCGAGAAGGAACTCGTTAGAGGCATGATCCTCAATGAGGGCGTCAGGACAGATGGAAGGAAAAAGGACGAAGTCAGGGACATCACCTGCGAGATCGGCATTCTTCCCAGGACCCACGGCAGCGCCCTGTTTACCAGGGGAGAGACCCAGAGTCTGGTCGTGACCACGCTCGGGACTTCCCAGGATGAGCAGAGGATAGACGGTCTCATCGGAGAGTCGTGGAAGAAATATATGCTCCATTACAACTTCCCTCCATACAGTGTGGGAGAAGTCGGGTTTTTCCGCGGCCCCGGTCGCAGGGAGATCGGACACGGACATCTGGCCGAGAGGGCTATCACGCCGGTTCTGCCGACCGATGAGGTCTTCCCCTATACCATCAGGGTCGTCTCCGACATCATGGAATCGAACGGTTCGAGTTCGATGGCCACGGTATGCGGCGGCAGTCTCTCGCTGATGGACGCGGGAGTGCCCATAATCAAGCCGGTCGCCGGAGTGGCGATGGGTATGGTAATGGAAGGCGAGAAGTTTGCTGTTCTTACCGATATCCTCGGTCTCGAGGATCACCTCGGTGATATGGACTTCAAGGTGACCGGCACCAGAGATGGGATCACCGGTTTCCAGATGGATGTCAAGATATCCGGTATTTCCAGGGCTGTGATGGAAGAAGCTCTCGAGCAGGCTCGCAAGGCGAGGCTCCATATTCTCGACATCATGGGTCAGACGATCTCCGAACCGAAGAGCGAGATATCACCCTTCGCACCGAAGATAGTCCAGATAAAGATCCCGGTCGACAAGATCAGGGAGATCATCGGCCCGGGAGGCAAGATGATCAGACATATTCAGGACACTACAGGCGCGAAGATCGATATCGATGATGATGGCACTGTTGCTATCGCCGCTGTCGATCAGGCCTCTGGAGACGCGGCTCTCGAGATGATCAACAATATCACGGCCGAGGCTGAGCTCGACAAGGTATACAAGGGAACGGTAAAGAGTATCGTTACTTTCGGCGCCTTTGTCGAGATCCTTCCAGGTAAGGACGGTCTGCTGCATATTTCAGAGATCGACAGAAAACGTATCGACAGGGTCGAGGACGTTCTGGAGCTCGGACAGGAACTCGAGGTCAAGGTCATCGGGATCGACAGGGAAGGCAAGATCAGGCTGAGCCGAAAGGTTCTTCTCTAGAGAATGATATGCTGAAGCTCCCCCGCCCGAAGAAGGTCATACTGGATTGCGGTGCTACATTGCTGTACCAGCGCAATCCTGTGTCTCCCACTGTCGCTTTCGGTGTCTGGATCTCCCGGGGATCGAGAGACGAGAAGGAATCGGAGCGGGGGTATTCGCATCTCCTTGAGCATATGGTATTCAGGGGGACGAAGAGCAGGTCCGCCCTCGAGATCGCGTTCGATCTCGAATCTATCGGTGGCCAGTGGGACGCCTTTACGAGCAAGGAATCGACCTGCTACCATGGAAAGGTGCTGGAAGAGCATTTCGGGTTTTTCGCTGAGATCCTTTCCGATATCGTCCTGTCCCCCTCCATCCCGACTGATGCTCTCGTACTGGAGAAAAAGGTCGTTCAGGAAGAGATCCGTTCGGTGAACGATTCGCCGGAGGAATCGACATACGAGCTTTTCTTCAAGAGTCTTTTCGGAGACGATCAGCTGGGATACCCGGTGGCTGGAAGACTCAAGGACATCCCGTCCTGTGACCGTCGCAGGCTTCTCGCTTTCCACAAAAAGACCTACACTCCTTCGAACACGATCTTCGCGTTCATCGGCAATATTCCACTTGGCAAGGTCATATCGACTATAGAGGGTAACTTTGTCTTTAAGGGAAAATACTCTGCCGCTCGACCCCGGAAGATCTCGAAATTTTCAAGTAAAAGGATCGTGTCAGGCAGGAGACCGGATTGGGGACAGTCACATGTCTGTATCGGGACGCGGACCGGCTCCGCTTCGGACCCGGACAGATATCCGTTGGTGGTCCTGTCCAATATTCTCGGCGGTGGAGTGTCGTCAAGGTTGTTTCAAAATCTCAGGGAAAAGAACGGCCTGGCCTATGCTGTCTTTTCACACGCGAATTTCTGGAGTGATACGGGTGCTTTTGCCAGCTATTTCTCGGTCGATCCGAAGAATCTTGAAAAAGCGATGGATATCTTTATGGGATGCATGGAGGATCTGCGGACGGGAGGCGCGCTGGATGAGGAACTGGCCAGCGCCAAGTCCCAGTTGAAGGCATCGGTCGTATTCGGTGTGGAAAGCGTAGACAGTAGATTGTTCAGACTCATTCACGCCGAATGTTATCACAGGCGGCACAGGACTCTGGACTCCATTATCAGGAATATTGAAAAAGTGGGACCGGATGACGTCGCCAGGGTGATGGAGACATTCATGCCGGAAAAAAGACACACTTACGTGACCTGCGGCAAGCGCTCGCTACGCGGGCTGGTGAAGAGAGGTCCCCAATGAAAGTATCGATCAGATATCTTGCCCATCACGAGGGGTTGCCTCTTCTCGGAAGGATGACAGACGGAGCAAGCGGATATGATATCAGAGCGGCTTGTGACGAGGATATCATCATCGAACCTGGAGAGACGATACTGGTTCCTTCGGGAATCGAGATTTCAATACCTCCAGGATACGAGGGGCAGGTCCGTCCACGGAGCGGCCTGGCGTTGAAAAACAGTGTGGGAGTCCTCAACAGTCCCGGCACTATCGACAGCGATTACCGTGGCGAGCTCGGGGTGATCCTCACTAATTTCGGCAAAGAGGTCTTTCCCGTCAGTCGCGGCGACAGGATAGCCCAGATTATTTTTGTCGAGCTTCCCCATGTCGAGCTGGTGGAAATGGAAACGCTCGATGCCACTGGCAGGGGAGACGGGGGATACGGGTCTACCGGCAAGGGTTAGTGTAATGTCCCTTCTAATAATACCAGTTCTTATCGTTGCAGCCGCAACAGGTCTTTTCCTCTTATGGAAGTTCAGATGGGGCCCGCCCGACAGGACTCTGCCGGGAGTACTCACATATCACAAGATAACCGGATTCGAATTCGGCGGTACCTGGATGACTCCAGCGAGATTCGCGTCGGGACTCGATCACCTTGCCGATTCCGGGTATTCCTTCATCGGTGAAGATCAATTCATCGATACCCTGGACGGCAAGAGGGAAAGCCCGGGCAAAGAAATCCTTATCACCTTCGACGATGGATACAGGATGCTTATGGACCATGCTCTGCCCTCGCTGGAAACCAGGAATATTCCCGCCCTGATATTTCTCGTCACTTCATATGCCGGTAGAGAGAACGCCTGGGAGCTGCCTCTCCCAGGAAGAAGGACCCGGCACCTCGGCTGGGATGAAGTCTCGGATATTTCCGCGAATCCTCTTTTTACCTTCGGATCCCATTCCAGGACCCACAGGGATCTGACGGGGCTTTCCGATGACGTGCTGGCCGACGAGCTGATCATATCGAGAGAAGTGATCGGTCATCAGACGGGAAGGATGGCAAGGAGTGTCTCGTATCCTTTCGGCCTGGTCGACCGGAGGGTCGCCGGATCGGCCCGCTCAGCGGGATATGAAGCGGGGTTTACCCTTTTCCCCACGGGGCGGGGTGAGGGGGTGGACAGGTTTTGTCTGAGAAGAGAGGGAGTCTGGATCATTGACACAAAAAGTTCTGTCGATCTGAAACTGTCGGGTGGAAGATTGTTCTGGTTCGAGGATATCAAGGGAAGGACGATAAACAGGCTCGCGTCGATAACACCGTTTTTTATGAAAAAAGGACCGTTCGATTGACACCGAGTTCGATCAAACCCGCTATTGTAGAGAATAGGCCCCGCCGTTGTCATTCATCCTGTACCTGATACCGGCCTGCTGGACGAGTTCGAGAGTGGGCCCGCTTATGAAATTCCTTATCGCGAGGACTTCCAGCGTGAAGGGGTAGGACCCCATCGAACCGTAATATTCGTCGAGTCCCTGACTGATAGTAGCTTTGAGGCTTCTGATACGAAGCTCATCCGGGTTTACGGTGAGTCCGGCAGTTTCCGGTACGGATGCGGTCAGCGTGCCGCTGGTCCGGGCTTTCCAGCCGGGAGGCATAAGCCACGGGACGAGATATTCTCCGACGGCGAACGAAGCGACCAGGATGATCATGATCGCAAAAGTGGGGACAAACCGTTTTCTTTTGTCTTTCCTCGTCTTGACGGTCTTTTCCGGGATCTTTTCAGGTTCGGCCTTTTCCGCTTCCCTGAATTCGAGCAATCCGGTCTCCAGAAGCCGTTTCAGCGATTCATACGTACAGAACCTCGCCATCCTCGAGTGCGAGACAAGATACTCGAGGGTCCTCTCGTGCTGGAGAAGATCATAGATGACCTCTTCGTTTCCACTGAGATCGGGTTCCTTGTCGGTGGATGACGACGGGTTTTTCTGAAAGATCATATCTTCACTGGGGAAGATCCTCCGCATCTCGGGGAACTCATCTATCCTGCGCATACTTTCCATCAGCACGCCCTCTACCTTGAGAGAAGCGTACGATTTGATTCCGGACAGGACGTTCTTGCCGATGACGAACTTGTACTGGCTCTTCGGACAGCTCAGGACCTCATGGATCGATTCATATATCTGCTCGGCGAAGATGGCCGTCAATTCGTCTTCGGAAAAGTATTTTTCGGACAGAAGGATCTCGGTGAGATCCATGTTTGATCCAGATTGTATCTGCTGAAGGTTGTTCATCTCGTCGCGGTCGATGAAACCGTATCGAAGCAAGTAATCCTTGAGAGGGTCTTTCGATTTGTTACGCCTGTCCCTTGTGGACATGATCATCCCGTCCTGGAAGAAGATCGCGATGTTTTCTTCCGCGACGATCGAGAGCATCCCCGATTTCTTCTGGATAGAGATCAGCTGGAAAATCTCGCTCAATCCAAAATCTTTTGCGTTTCCTTCCAGCGCCATCGGATGTCCTTTCCGGCGTGCGATGAGACCTATAGCGAATCGAGGAATGTCTCGAATCTCTGGTCGTTCGTTTTTGGTTCGACCGAAGCGGGTCGTTCGGTCGCTGTTTCTTTTTCAACAACAGGGTCGATCCTGAAATCAGGAGGAAGGACCCTGAAATTCTTCTGTTCCCTCGCGGGCCTGACTCTCAGCGAGATCAGATGTACGACCAGGATCACAGATATCAGGAAAATGACTCTGAAAAACGGGTCGGTGAGAGGGAGTCCCCTCGGGTCAGGGAAATACATCCCGGCCCATATAAGCGAGAGAGCGGCCGAGACCTCGACATAGATCGCGATGATACCGCGGTGAGTCTTTCCAGACATCAGCCAGGTGGAACCGGGCACAAATGCGGTTTTCAGTCTTTTCCGGGAGGATCTGCTGCCCGAGACTTTCTGCCTGCGATGTCTCAGAAGAGCTTCCATTACCTTTACCGAAGAGAGGCCTCTGATCGTTTTTGAGCAGTCAGCGCAGAGTCTGAGACCGGTCGTGTCCTCTGAACATTCAGGGCAGGTCGCCGATCCACAATTTTCGCAGTTGAAGGCAGTGAACAAAGCCAGGGTCTTTCGCGAGAGGACCATAGCTGTCATCAACGCGGCCGCCAGGACATACCCCAGCCATCCAAACGGGATCAGGAGGTAGGGCCTGAGTAGCTTGTCGAATAGAATGTCGTTCTGTCCGCGGCTTTCGCGCCAGGCGATCGACCACAGTTCGGTTGTGGGGAATCCTTCGTCGTACACGGTGAGGTCCCTGAGCATTACGGCCGGATGTCCGGCTCTGTATTTTTCTATACCCTCAACGCTCGCTTTCTTAAGAGCCCGACTCGACTGGGCGAAAAGCATCTTGTTTATATATGCCTGGCCTATATTGAAATGAGCCAGGGCGCTGGTCGAATCAATAGCTATGACGCTCTGGTAACCGGCAAGGGCCTTGTTGTAATCGGCCTGCATGAAATAGACGTTTCCCAGGTTCAGATAGGCCTGGGGGAAGTCAGACCTTCTGGAAACGGATGAGAGCAGGGCCTGTCTTGCCATATCGTACCGGCCAAGTCTGTAGTTCAATGTCCCCAGCGCAAAATCTTTCTCGGCAATAAAATCTCTGTTATCGATCGTTCTTATGGAATTGTACAGTTCTCCGTCGACTCCAGACATGTTCATCATCGAGAATCTCCGGGTTATGCTGCCCTCGTCCACTGCCGGTATGAGAACGTTACTGAACGGCGCCGACAGGGAAAAAGCGATGACCAGTACCGTCAGGAAAGACAGGGCTGTCCTTTCCCTCTTGTTAATAACAGGCCACAGGCTGAGGATCAGTAGCGAGGCGTAGATGGCGATGCCCAGCCGCATGAACAGAAGCGAGATGATTATCAGGCTGCCGATAAATCTTCCCGGAGGGAAGGCGAATCTTTTCGAATACGATTCGTTGATACGATGCTCTATCAATCGCCAGTACTTCCAGAGCAGGATCACCATAGCCATGAGGAGAGTCACGGTGGTAGCGCATACGATCAAGAAGAGAAGATTGATGGCAAGTAATGACTGACGGTGGTAATTACCGGCAGTCCGCTTGATACCTTCGATGAGATGGTAGAGGAAATCGGGATGAGCGTGCATGAGTTCGACTCGTGCCAGAGTGAACATCGGATCGGCGTAATCGCCTGATATCGTGGCGCAGAGGGTCAGTTTTTCTCTCGCCTTTTCCCAGTCTCCGCTTTCGAGAGTTTCGATAGCCTCACGGTAGAGGACCCTCGAAGTGGTGTATAGTGACGGAGCTCCTCTACGGAGTTCGTTGCTCGTGAATTCTTTGAGATTCGGATTGGATATATTATCCAACGAGTTAGCAACGGCGGGCATGCAGAATGCGACCGATACGATGACACTCAGCAGCGCCGTATACAGATGGCTCGCCTTAACTTCTTGAAAAAATAGCCGGTTCACGGAATTTCGCGATCCCCTCTCGGAATTTTTGGTTCAAAATGTTCCTTCAGATGTTCCATTCGGCAATAATCGTGCCGTGTAGTGTAAAGGAAGGACCGATTTCAATTCTCTTTACAATAGACGGTAAGGATGTTAAATAGATATAGGTTCCGGGTGGTCCGGGACGTTTTTCAACAGAATGGAAAGGAGAGCGCTATGCAGCCGGCGGAAATAAGTGGAATCGGTCAGTACACCGGGCAGGAAGTCTTGTTGAAAGGCTGGTTGGAGAATATGCGCTCCAGTGGAAAGATCCTTTTCATCCAGATGAGGGACGGTACCGGCCTGATCCAGTGTATAGTAGAGAAATCGGTCCTCGGGGACGAACTTTTCGAGCAGGCAAAAATGCTTACTCAGGAATCATCGTTCGAGATCACCGGTACGGTCCGTGAGGACGCGCGGGCTCCAGGCGGATATGAGCTGGGAGCGACAGGGATAAAGGTGATCCAGGTAGCGGAGCCTTATCCGATAACACATACAGGGATCGGTGACAGGGAACACAGTGACTCATTCCTTATGGACCACAGGCACCTTGCCCTGAGAGTCCCGAGACAGAATGCCATCCTCAGGATCAGGGCCAGCCTGATCAGATATATTCGTGATTTTTTCGACAACAGGGGATTCATCCTCTGCGATACGCCGATATTCACACCGAGCGCCTGCGAGGGGACGACCACTCTCTTTGAGACCGAATACTTCGGCGACAAGGCATATCTCACGCAGAGCGGGCAGCTCTACAACGAGGCGACCGCGGCCGCGTTCAGGAAGGTCTATTGTTTCGGCCCTACTTTCAGGGCGGAAAAATCGAAGACGAGAAGACATCTGATAGAGTTCTGGATGGTGGAGCCCGAAGTTGCTTTCGCTCTTCTCGACGACATCATGCAGCTTGCCGAGGATTTCATTGTCGAGATCGTCGGGCGCACCCTCGAGGATCACAGGGACCTTCTGACGGGAGTCCTTGAGAGGGATATCGCTTCACTCGAAAAGGTGCAGTCTCCCTTCCCGAGAGTAAGTTATATGGAAGCCGCGGCGATCCTGAAGAAAAAGGGGATCGATTTTGAGGTCGGTGGCGATTTCGGGGCGAAAGACGAGACGGTCCTGACCGAAGATTTCGACAGGCCTTTCTTTGTCCACAGATTCCCGGCAGCGATCAAGGCCTTTTATATGGAACCTGATCCTGTGGACCCGACTCTCAGTCTCTCGGTCGACCTTCTGGCGAACGAGGGGTATGGCGAGATCATCGGCGGCGGACAGAGAGCTTATGACCTCGATTTTCTCAAAAAGAGGATCGCGGAGCACGGGCTACCCGAAAAAGCCTTCGACTGGTATCTCGATCTGAGACGCTACGGCGGATTTCCCCATTCTGGATTTGGCCTGGGTGTAGAGAGGACACTTACGTGGATATGCGGTATTAACCACGTGAGGGACACGATCCCCTTCCCGAGGCTTCTCAACCGGTTGTCTCCCTGATCGACTTATCTCGCAGGATCGTCCGATCATCCGGCGGGATTCCACGATTATAATCTGAAGAATGACCGGGAACCGGTAGTCAATCAGCATTCAAAACTATTGTCAATTTTTCTTGACAGGTGTGCCTGGTGGGTGTATGATTATCCCTAGGTAGAAATACCTATGCAGGGATCGATCAAGCAGCTTCATAACTGAGAGCACCGGGGGGGCATAGACCGGGCTGATGATCGCCCGGGATGAAATCGGGGGGAAGGCTTTGCGGCCTTTCCCCCCTTTTTATGGAATGTCTTTGACTATGTTTCTCGGGAGGAGTATAAATGGCGCGCAGGCTTGGTTTGATGAGTTGCATGTCAGAGAGGTAAGTGAAACGGATCAGTAAGAAATCGCGAAGGTGAATTCATGAATGCGTTTTCACTGGATACGTTTCACGATGTCAGCAGCGGCATGGATTACAGAAGGGCTTGATCGATGAGTAGACAAAAAGGTAATAATCCACTGCATGGCATTACACTTGAGCAGATAGTGAGTAGCCTGGTCGAACATTATGGCTGGAGCGAGTTGGGCAAGCACATTAAGATCCGATGTTTCAACAGTGACCCCTCAGTCAAATCCAGCCTGAAATTCCTGCGAAAGACCCCCTGGGCAAGGAAAAAAGTCGAGGACCTGTACATCATCACACAGAAAAAGAGCAGATCATGAGAATTGTCGATCTGCAAGGATTCCTGCCGCTAGCGCTGGCGGTGGCGCGGATCGTATATTAATTGTCGGGCCGATCTGGGGGTAAAGTTGAAGATTATCAAAGAAAACCGACTTGATAGTATTCCCGGTATAGGGAAGAGCCTGGCTCAAGACCTGATGGATCTTGGGTACAGGAGAGTTTCCGATCTCAGAGGTTCGGATGCTGCAGAGATGTATCAGAGACTCCAGGATTTACATGGCACATATATTGATAGGTGCGTGTTGTATGCGTTTCGTTGTGCAATTTATTGTGCCAGTACTGAAAGTCCACATCCGGATTTGCAGAAGTGGTGGAATTGGAAGGATAAGGAATCTCACAGCGATGGAATCAGATCTGGACAATAAGGAGTCGAGGTATGAAGATCAGGACCCGATCGACATTAATCGTGGCAGTGCTGTTTTTCGCCGTTACCACATTCTGGCTGCTTGTCGGTTGCAGCGATAGTACCGAACCGAAAGCTTCGACCACCGGCAGCGCTATGATTACCTGCAATCCGGCGGGGATCGATCCGTCATGGAATCTGTCCGGCCCCGGCAGTTACAATTACGATGCCACTGGCGACATCACTCTGGATCGCCTTGCGGAAGGCGACTATACTATCACCTGGGGCGATGTCAGCGGCTATGTCACACCGGCGTCGGAAACACTCAGCCTGACAGCCGGTAATACAGTGGAATTTACAGCTACATACACTGAGGCGATCGGGACAATAGTAATCGAAAACGATCCGGACGAACTCTATGTAAGATGGAATCTGACTGGACCGGATGGGTTCAATATGGATCTTTGGGAAGAGACCACTATCCCCAACCGTCCGATCGGTGATTACACCATCACCTGGGGAGAGCAAAGTGACTGGATCACTCCCTCCCCGGAGACCCAGGCGCTCGCCGCTGGAGATACGATCGTTTTCGAAGCCATCTATGTTCCGGGCCCCAATACGATCCTGGTCACCAGCGAGCCTGATGGTGTCTGCGACGGCTGGAATATGCATGGCCCCAACAGCTTCAGCGCCGGCAGTACGGGAGGATTTGCCCTGCTGAGTCACTATGTCGTTCCCGGCGAATACAGCATAACCTGGAATTCTGTCGATGGATGGAACACTCCGGCTCCCGAAACCCTGACCTTGGCCGAGGACGGCACGATTAATTTTCACGGAGTCTATACTGCCATCAGCAGGTAATCAGTAGTGCCAGGCTATCTGACTTTGGAATAGCATACGCCTTTGCGGTAGCCGTTAAGCCTGGTCCACTCCAGACCTGTATCATTTCCCGGACTCTTAAAAAGGGATGGCGTTCGACCCTGTCCGCGCCATCCCTTTTCTGTTGCATTTTGAATGTTCCCATTTGTCCCTGCTTGTACCGCATGCTTCCGTGAAGTTGAAGATTATGCCCTGACATTGATTATATTCCTTCGATGTCCTTCCTGAATATGCAACAGCCAGGGTCCCCCGAAACGTGATAAAGAGCGATATCCACCGGCTCAGAGGAATGTTTTTTAAGATCTTTTCACCGATTCAACTTCCTTGAATATCAGAGAGTTGGCTGAATGCGGCCGGGCCCGCGTGTGTCCCGTTTTTTCGCTCGTGGCTTGTTTCTTGAAGTGGGTGTGGGCAGAAGTATACGAGGATATCTAAAGCATGACGGAAACATCACGACCTGCGGGGAAAGAATCGGATCGTATGATCCACGATAAAACATCTGGCGATATCTAAAATAAGAACCCCGTGGGCGCACAGACAATAAATCCAGAACTAGAACACAGTATCGAGAGAGGGTGAAGATCGTGTGTGACGCAACGATAAGATTCCTGCATGCGGCTATTGCCGTATCGGTGGTGTGCATCATGTCCGCGGCGCTGTTGAGCGGACCTGCACATGCACAGACATATACCAGATTACAGGTGCTTCTGCCCGGTGAAGTCGAGGCCCCCGGCACGCCTCAGGGCAAGGCGGGCTCTCCGGCGGCCCAGGCCGCGGGAGTACCCTTTACCGTCCGGATAAGGGCATGCGACGACCAGTGGAATACGGTTTCGATTACCCACGCGGTTTCCATAACCTGCTCTGATGAGAGCGCCACATATCCGGACCAGGCGACACTCAGCGGCGGCGAGGTTCAATTCAGTGCCACGCTCAACGCCGGAGGGTCGTTCACATTTACTACGGGTGACCTCACAGATCCGACCGTCCCCGACGCAGTGTCCGCATCGGTCGATGTGATGGTGCTGCAGGGTTTCCTCTTCAACGACATCAGTCAGAAGCACTGCTACGCAGGCGTACCGGAGAACTATACGCTGACCGCGGTGGATGCCGGCGGCAATACGGTCACGGGTTTTACCGGCACCGTCAGACTCCGCCAGATCACCAGTTACGGAGAGGGGCGTATATCCCCGGAGCAGATCACTCTGACCGCTGGAACGTGGAGCGGACAGTTAACGATGTATCGTGCCGACGAGAGCAGCATCAACCGGGGCAACGTCAACATATACGCCTACCTTGAGGCGAACTCCGCGAAGAACGGGACGAGCGATCCGTTTATCGTTCATCCCGGCTCGTTTTCCCAGCTGCAGATCGTAGTACCGGGGCAGGGTCCTCTGCCCGGGAGCGTCTCCGGCCTGACCGGTTCGCCCGCTACGCAGGCGGCCGGCACGGGATTCGTAGTCGACGTCTTCGCAACCGACCAGTACTGGAACCTTGTTCCCAGCGCTGACGTGGTGAGAATAGTTTCCAGCGATCCGGCCGCGAACACGCCCGTATCGGGACCGCTCACCGGTGGGCTCGGACAGTTTGCCGTGTCGCTCGGGACGGTCGGTGCGCAGACGCTCAGCGTGAGCGACCAGACAAACGGTTCGATATCGGGGATGACCAGCGAGCCGATCACCGTCATACCAAGCGCGCCGGACCATTTCGAGATCAGCGCGATATCCTCGCCAGTTACAGCCGGTGTACCGGTCAGCGTTACGATAACGGCCGCCGACATCGGTGGAAACACCATACCGGACTACCAGGGTGATGCGATCCTTGCCGCCAATACGGGACCGGGAAGCATATCGCCCGAGGCGATCACTTTTTCCGGTGGTGAGTGGACCGGCGACATGGTCTTCAGGGGCGCCGGAGCGGCGGTCTCGTTCACATGTTCCGACTACTCGACTCCCCCGAACACGGGTACGAGCGGGAATTTCCAGGTACTCCCCGGCCCGTTCGAGGGACTCCAGGTTCTGCTGGCGGGACAAATGGCCCGCGGCGGCACCGTATCGGGGTACAGCGGTGAGCCGACTGCCCAGAACGCCGGTTCCCAGTTCACGATCAGGGTACGTGCCGTGGACTATTACTGGAACCTTGTACCGGACGTAAACGACCGCGTCTCACTCGGATCGACCGATCTATTTGCCGATATGCCGGTCGAGACGACCCTGACCGGAGGAGAAATATCCCTGCCCGTCACACTCTATTCGTGCGGGATGCAGACTATAAACACATCGGACCTCGACACGCCGGGCATCTCGCCTCACACGTCGAGGCCGGTCGAGATAATCCCGGGATCGTACGCGAGGATACTACTACTCGCTCCGGGCGAGGAGCCCGCGCCGGGCACCGAGTCGGGAAGGACCGGGACAGCTACAGACCAGTCGATAAGCTATTCGTTCACCGTGACGGTCTATGCCACAGATCAGTGGTGGAACCCCGTGACCGGTGTGAGCGACGTCATACATCTGACGTCCAACGATCCGCTTGCCGAGCTTCCCGCCGACGCTCCGATGTCGAACGGGCGGGCCGACATGTCCATGAGGCTCTCCACGGGAGGGTACCAGCAGATCACTGCGTCGAACGTGACCCAACCGGTGATGCCGGTAAGCACGACCCAGGTCAGGGCGATCTCGAGCGGTTTTCATCTCGAGGCCGAACTGACGCCTCCGATGGTAAAGGCCGGGGAGGAGTTCCAGTTGACAGTGAAGGTCACCAACGACGCGGGGAGCGTCATCCAGGAGATAAACTCCATCGTCAACCTGACCGTGATGAACGCGTCGACACAGGACCCCGGCAGGGGCGACCTTCTCGTGACGAGTTTTCAGCTGCTCCAGGGGCAGAGAATCGTCACCGAGACGTACACCTTTGTCGAACCGATAGTCATAGTGGCGACCGACGACATGGGTAACGATCCGGCTGCTACCGGCGTCCTCGTCGTCAACCCGGGCGATCCCGATGCGGTCGATCTCTCGTGCAGCCCCTCGTGGGTCGGAGGAAACAAACACGCGGCGGTCAGCGCCGCAGTGGTAGACGCCTTCGGCAACGGTATTCCCGATCTGGAGGTCGTGTTCGACCTCATAGCGGGAGAGGGCGAGTTGACTCAGCTCGATACGTTGACCGGCGACGATGGCGTCGCAGAGGCGGACTTCTACAGTTCGCGTGTACCGGGGGTCAGCAGGGTACGCGCAGAGTGTGGTCTTCTCATCGCCGAGCTCGACATCGAGACGGCGCTGGTAAACCCCAACCTGCCAGGCGGGACGATAACGAACTATCCGAACCCGTTCCATCCAGGAGAGGGTTCGACGACGATCGCATACAAACTTTCCGACAATGCCAATGTGAAGCTGGAGATCTACACGCTCAGCGGTACATTCGTGCTGCGCGAGGATTTCTCCGCAGGCTCGCAGGGTGGAATGTCGGGACTTAACGAATTCGCATGGGACGGCCGCAACGGAAACGGTGCATACGTCTCCAGCGGAGGCTATATCGTACTTGTCGAGGCGGAGGGCCACGGCGAGACACTACATGTAATGCGCCGCAGAGTCGGCGTAGTGCGCTAAGGCGGGAGGAGCCCATGAAACGCTTACATAAATACGTAAATACGAGGCGTGCGGCGTCCCTCGCTCTCGGTCTCTGCATTCTCGCAGTCACCGGGACAGGCGCCCTTGCCCAGGACGAACGGGGCGGCGCCCCTGGCGACTGGCTGTCAAATTACGCCACCGCGCGTACCGTCGGAATCGGCGGCGCGTTCGTCTCAGTCGCCAACGAGCCGGTGGGCGCGATCTGGAACCCCGCCGCGCTTACCCAGGTATTCCAGAACGTGATCTTTGTAGAGACGACCCGTCTTTTCGAGGAGACGACGATCAACACATTCAGTTTCGGGACTCCGGAGCGGTCGCTGCTCCCCGGATTCGGGTTGACCGTCATATCCCTCAGTTCGGGCGCATTTGAAAAGACGAACGAACTCAACGATGTGATCGGCGAGTTTGAGGAGGGCGAGACAGCCTTCCTGCTCTCCGCATCAAAGAGCATAAGCAGGCGTGTCGCGTTCGGTGCCAACCTCAAGGTCATACGACAGAGCATCGACGAGTTCAGCGCCTCGGGCGCTGGTGCCGATTTCGGTGTCCTGTTCCACGCTATGCCATCGGTGACGATCGGGGCCTCGGTCCTGAACATCGGTGGTCCCGGACTGAAGCTGAGGGAGATCGAGGAGACTTATCCCGCTGATTACCGCGGCGGAGCGACCCTGCGATTTCTCGGCGGCCGGGCGATGCTGACTACCGAGATCGCTGGCAGGGCTGGCTATGGGGCCAAGCTCCACGCCGGCACAGAGTTTCAGGTCCACCCGATGCTGGCGCTGAGGATGGGCTACAACGACAGTTATTTTTCCGGTGGCGCGAGTTTCGATCTCGCAGGCGGGATGAGGTTCGACTACGGCATGTCCGACCACTTGCTCGGCACGGTCCACCGGATCGGACTCTCCTACAGCTTCGGCGGTTTCTACGCCAGGGCGCAGGCAGATCCGCCGGTCTTTTCCCCGATAGGGGTGCAGTCGGTCACAAGGTTCGATCTCGAGGCGAGGACAAAGGCCGACGCGGTCAGATGGAGTCTCGATATCGTCGATAAATCCGATCAGGTCGTTCGCAGGTTCAGAGGCGCGGGCAAGCCTCCCGCGCACGTCATGTGGGACGGAAAGAACGAGAAAGGCATGCCTCTGGCCGACGGTGTCTACAGGTACCAGCTCGTGGTCATAGACGCTGAGGGCAGGGAGACCGATGGGAGGCAGCAGACTGTCGAGATCATGACGGCTGGCCCCCAGGGTAGCGTACCGATCATAGTAGGTAAGGAAAGCTAGGAAAGCCACCCGGGAGGGTGATAATCATGATTCGTATGAGGCATATGATGATAAATACGGTGGTGATGGCCCTGGTGCTCTGCGCGATGCTCGTGCCTGGCTTCACCTCCGCCCGCTGCGAAGGTGGGGAGAAGGGCACACCGACCCTTACCGGCGCAGGCATGGCGCTCGAAAAAGCCAGACTGCTGCCGCACGAGGCGAAGAACAAGGCCCTTCACAGTGCCGCTGCCTCTGTCGCGTCGATCCTTGACGCCGGTCTTCCCAAGGAGAGGCAGAGCGCCGCGTGGTTCCTCTCGGCAGAGATAAATTTCGCCCTGGGGCATTACGAAGATGCAGTCAGGGAGTATGGAAAGGCCGGGGACAAGGACAGGGAGAAGATCTACCGGGACGATGCTGCCGCTGCCCATATAATGGCGCTCGAAGCGTCCGGAAAGGACGAAGAGGCGGCCAGGGCCTGGAAGAAATGGTTCGACAGGTATTACGACAGTCCCCTGGTTCCCGAGGCGATGCTGGCCTGCGCGTGGAACGCGCTGAGGCGCGGCGATATCTCTGGAGCCTCGAAGGAACTCGACGATCTGGAATCGCGACATCAATGGATGGAGAGTGACCGACGCACCGTACTGGCACGGTCGCTGATACGCTACGGGGGTGGGGATCACGCCGGGGCGTTCACCGCACTTGAATCGCTTGAAGATTCGCCGGAGGTCATTTACCTGCGGGCCCTCTGCCGCGAGGCGGCAGGGGAGACCCTCAGGGCCGCAGCTGGATACCAGGAAGTGAGCGAGCGGTGGCCGCACTCACCCCTGCGGGATTCAGCGATGATCGCGAAGGCCGACATCTTTCTTCACGCCAGAGCTTATACGAGCGCGGCGGAGGAGATGGCCCGCGTCGTCAGAGAATCGCGTCGTGGGGACATTCGGCGTGAGGCATCACTGCGCCAGGCCGTCGCGGTATTTCTCGATGGCGGGACCGAACGCGCGGTCGAGCTTCTTAAAGAAGTGACCGTTGCCTGTGCCGGCACCGAGGTCGCTGCCCGGGCCCAGTTCCTTCTGGGCGAGTCGCTCTTCGGAACGGGCGCCTACCAGGAGGCGATAGTAGAGTTTAACGGAGTGCTGTCCGAGTACTTCGAACACGATCTGGCCGCCCGTGCCCAGTACAGGATCGGCCAGTCCCTCGACGCCCTCGGTCGAGGTGCCGAGGCGACGAGCTCCTATCAGGCTGCGGTGGCGGGGTATCCGCTTTCGCCAGAATCCCCGGCGGCGGCATACCTTGCCGGAGTCGGGCTTCTCGACATGGGCAGTCCCCTGGTCGCCGCGCCGTATTTCCAGCTGGTGATCGACAGGTATGCACGTTCGGACAGCTCGGGCATGTTTATCTTCGCGACCGACGAGCACCAGGAACTTGTTGAGGCCTCGCTCTGTCTTCTCGAGTATTCGTACCACCGTGCCGGCGACCTTGGACAGTTGTCCGGGGCTCCGCACCTGATGCTTCAGAGGATGCCTCCGAGCGATTCGCCGTGGCGCGCTTACTCGGTGCTGATCGACGCCGACGCACTTGCCTCGCAGGCCCGATATGACGAGGCCGAGGCGATGCTTACCGGGCTGATAGAGAAATTTTCATCGCACGCGGCAGTTGTCCCCGCGAGCAGGCTGCTCGCCTGGACGTATGCGCGCCAGGGCAGGGACGAACTGGCAATGAAGACCGAGGAGAGGATGCTGGCGCGTTACGCCTCAAGTGGCGACGACGAGTACCTCGGCTCGGCTTATTTCAACAAGGCGAACATACTGTTCAACAGGAAGGAATACGGGGAAGCGGCCGAGTCTTACGACGATTTTCTCAGGCGGTTCCCCGAGAACGATAAACATTTCCAGGCGCTGTACAGGGCAGGACTCTGCTACCAGCGGCTCGATCACAATGGCGACGCAGTCGACCGCTGGGAGGCGCTCGTTGCTGAGGACTCGACCAGTACGCTGGCCGAGAAGGCACTGGTACGCGCCGGCGACATGTATTTCCGGGCCGGCCACTACGAGGATGCCAGGCGCTGCTACGGCGCGCTTCTTCAGCGTTTCATCTCGAGCGACAAGGCTCCTCTGGCGATGCTCCGGCTCGCGCAGAGCGAATACAACTCGGGCGGAGACGAAGAGGCGCTGACCCTCTATTCAAAGGTCATAGAGCGTTTCCCCGACAGTTACGCGGAGCGTGAGGCGGAACGCGGGATAGAGCAGGCGCTCTACCGCCTCGGCCAGCGGGACGACGGGACCGAGGTCCTCGTCAGGCTCGTCGAGCAGCATGGGACGAGCCCATTCGCCGCCGATGCCCAGTTCGAGATCGCCATGCGCAGTTACAAGGTCGAAGATTATGAGGAGTCGGCCGAACAGTTCAGGAGGGTGACGAGCCAGTTCCCCGCATATTCAGCTGCCGACAGGGCTCATTACCTGATGGCCGAGTCGTACCGCAAGGCGGGAAAGACGAGGGAATCGAGGCTCGCATGCGAGCAGTTCGTCAACTTCTTTCCTCATAGCGAGTTCAGGCCGACCGTCCATTTCCGCCTCGGTTCTCTTAGGTTCGAGGAAGGCAAGTATATGCAGGCCGCCGTGGATTTCACCGGCGTTCTCGACGAGGGAGCACCAGACGAGATCATGGCTGCCGCGCTGTACAACCTTGCCCTCTGCAGGAGAATGCTCGGCGAGACCGCGGCCGCTACGGAGAACCTCGAGAAGTACCGCGAGACCTATCCGTCTGGCAACGGCCGTACTGCGGACGTCGCCTACCAGTTAGGAGACATCCACGAGGAGCAGGGCAGGCCGGAGAAAGCGATCAAGGAGTTCGAGCGTGCCCTCTCGGCAAAACCGCCAAAACCGATGTCGATAGAACTTCGCTACCACATAGGTGTGTGCAGGGAGGAACTGGGCGAGGACGCTGCCGCGATCGCTGTCTACGAGAAGGCGATCAGTCGGGGCGGGAAGAACGACCCGTTCAGGCTTCTCGCGCTGGCCAGATGCGCCGGCCTCTACGAGGATAAAGAATCGTGGGACAGGGCGATAACAATATACAAGGATCTTATAAGGAATTCGCAGGACGAAGAGCTGGTGCTGGCCGCAGGCGAGCGTGTCGCCCAGCTCGAAGCCATCGCCAGGTGACTCACCGGCGATCACGTAGAAGGAGAGTGTGAAGATGAATGTAGATATCAACTGGCTGGGAGTCATAACCAGCAGCCCGATCTTCCTCGTACTCATAGGTATGAGCGTGGTTACGCTTGCGGTGGCCATCGAGAGGGTCTACTACTTCTCGAGGCGGAAGGACCGGGCTGACGAGACCCTCGACCGCGCAGTGCGAGAGATAAGACGCGGAGACCGCGACGAGGCGAGACGGATATGCCGATCGTGCAAGCATCCTGTCGGAGCCGTTGCCTGTTCGATCATCGACAGCGAGGGGCTTGATGGCGAGAAGGCCGAGGAACAGTTGCAGATTTCGCTGAGCCAGCAGAGTCTGTTGCTGGAGAATAATCTCGGGCTACTCGGAACAATGGCCGCCGTGGCCCCTCTTATCGGGCTACTTGGAACGGTATGGGGGATCATGCGGGCTTTCCGCGACATGTCGGCCATCGGGTCGGCCGCGCCTTCGATCGTGGCGGCCGGCGTCGCCGAGGCCCTGACCACAACGGCGGCGGGACTGATAATCGCCGTGCCCGCACTGATGTTGTACAACCACCTGACGAGGAAGATCCACGTCATGCTGACGGTCGCCGAGAACAACACCCGTTCGCTCCGTCTTGAGCTGGAGAAGGCGCCGTCGAAAAAGGTCGGCGCGGACAACCGGGATAAGATCTACGGAGAGCCCGACAGCGCGGTCATTGGACGTATCGCCGAAGAACTGGAGACGGTAACTGCCGAATAAGGAGAATGCCATGTTGTCGAGCAAATCGCCGAAAAGTAGCGGCGGAATACACGAGATAAATATGACGCCACTGATCGACGTCTCTCTCGTGCTGGTCGTCATGCTTCTCCTGCTCACTCCTCTCGCCTTCGAGTCGAGTATAGCGATACGCAAGGCCGCCGCCAGCGCGAAGGCTTCGGAGAAGAAACTGAAGGAGGAGCGCATCGAGTTGAGTGTCGTATCGGAGGACAGCCTCCTCGTGAACCGGGTCATGGTGCCGAGGCGCGGGTTGTCCGTGATGCTCGGGCCGATGCTCGAGGGAAGAACCGATCGCCGGGTCGTCATAGAATGTCGTAACGGGGTCACGCACGGGGTATTTGTAGACGTCCTTGACCAGGTAAAAATATGCGGGGCCGGCGAGATAGCCGTGCTGGGGAGGTAGAAGAGTCATGAAACGAACGAGACGCGGCAGTAGAATGCCGCCTAGAGCGACGATAAACGTCACGCCGATAATAGATGTGGCGCTCGTACTCGTGATCATACTGCTGATTACCGCGCCCATGCTGGCCCTGGCTGACATTGACGTCACCCTGCCGGCCGCGGTGTCGCGGGGGAGCGAAGATGATGTAAAAATCAATATCACGCTGAGCAAAGCGGGAGAACTGGCGATAAACGAGAATACAATCCGGAGAGGCGACTTTGGCTCGTTGCTACGGTCGCTGCTGTCGGATTCCGACAACAAGGATGTTCTCGTAGTGCTCCGCGCCGACATGGAAGTGCCATACTCGTCGATCAAGTCGATACTTGGCGAGGCGCGGGCCGCCGGAGCGAACAGACTGGCTATCGCGACACTCCAGAAAGGCGGGTGCGGGAGATGAATGCTTACGCACTGAGCATCGAACTGGAGAAACAGCAGTCGAGGACGAGGAAGATCGCTGGTATCAGTCTGTTGATACACGCCCTGCTTGCTCTACTCCTGTTGCTTCACCGGGCGATTGTGCCGGAGGCGATGGCCTTGACTGAGATAAGCTGGATAGAGCCCGAACCAGTCGTTCCCGTTGCGGCCGCTGCCGTAGTGAAGACGCGGCGCCCGGTCCGGCGGACTCTTCCGTTCCCGAAGCAGCAGGCCGAGCACTTCGTCAGAAAGACGGAGAAGAGCGATTTCGCGCCGCAGCCTCAGAGGGACAGGGCTGTCAAGGACCGTCTGGATCGCAAGTTTGCGTCGCTTGAGCAGACCACGCAGCGTGACCGCCCGAAGATAGCCTCGCTCGCGGCCTCGAACATATCACACAGGCCGGCGCTTGCTGCCGTGCCGGATAGAACGGAGAACAGGAGTGGGGCAATAGACCTGGAGCGCACCGACAGGCCCGTCGCGAGTCCCGTTCAACTGGCCAGGAGCGAGAAGCGCCCATCTACGGCTCCGATGAAACTCAGTACGATCCCGGAGAAGACCGTCAAACCGGCGACCGTGGCGAGGGCCGATTCGACGGCGCGCAGAATGATAGACGGGATGAGTCTTGTCGGACCGGTCGCCGACAGGATGCTGGTAAAATACGGCAGGCCCGGATATCCCGACTGGGCCAAGCGCGAGGGCATAGAGGGTTCTGTGGACCTGTACTTCATCGTCCTGCCCAGCGGCAGGGTGAAGGAGAATGTACTCGTTCAGAAGACATCGGGGTTCGAGGATTTTGATAAAAACGCGATCGACGCTCTTCTTGCCTGGGAGTTCGAGCTGCTGGGAGGCGGCAGGACCGGCGAGCAGTGGGGAGCGATCACCTTCGATTATCGGCTCAGTGATTGATGGGCCGACGAAGAAACGAGGGAGTGGACCGAAATGAGATACTTGAAGAAGAAGTTTGTCGTACTGTCGGCGTTCATCGCCACTTCGGCGGTCCTTCTTGCCGTTCCGGGCGCCGGGGTGGTGGGGGCCGAGCCGGACAGTGCCATGGTCATCGAAGGTGGAAGCGAAGGAAAGGTCTTCAGAAAGATGACGATCGAGGGCGAGGACAGGTTCAGGATAGATTTCGAGCGCCCCGTCCTGCGGATCCACCTCGACCCCGCCGAAGCGTCGGGCCTCGACTGGGACAATACATGGGATGTGCTCGCCGAGGGCGATATCGACCTTCGTATTCCCCTCGCGGTGCTTTCTGCCGCCTGGTCTTCGCCGTACCTGCCGTGTCCCTGGCTCGACGAGTACGCGAGTGGGGAGATCGTGCGGTTTCAACCTTCGCTGACCGGTGTCGAGCGCTGGAAACTGATCATAGCCGATTCGAGAAGCGGAGAAGTCAGATCTTTCGATGGTAAAGGCAACCCTCCCGACAGGATCGGATGGGACGGTCTTTCGGAAGACGGAACGCCGATGCCGCCGGGGTATACTTATTCCTATGTCGTAGAAGCCTGGGACCGGGCGGGAAACAAGCGTAATTTTGTCGGTAAGGGGTTCAGCCTTCCCGCGTACCGGGTGACAACCGGCGAAGGGATGGTCTTTCTCTTTACCGGGGGTGAGCTGGATCTCCGCACCGCGTCGCGCGGTTCCGCCATCAGGACGCCGGTCTCCGTGCTGCTCGAGGCGGCGAGCAGGATCAACCAGGAAAGCGTATCGGACAGGAAGGTCCGGGTGGTGGTGACGGCGAGGACATACGATCAGGCCGGCGGAATGGCTGAGGAGGTCGTGCGGTCGCTGGCCACCCTGTTGATCGGCAGCCCGGCACGCATACAGCATGTCGCCGACGTCAGGGCCGATGCTCCCGAAGAGGGAACGGTCGTGGTCATTCTCGAGAAGCCGGAGAAGTAGATACAGGCCCCGTTCACGGGTCGGAGAGCGGAGAGTCTTCCGAGTCGTTTGTTTCAACGGGATGATATTCATTGACAAAGGGCCGTCTCGAGAGATCGGCCCTTTTACAACAATGCTCATTAATATTGAGCCAAACATGGATACATATGTACCCGGGGAAGCGCAAGCCCTTCCTTGTCGCCGCTCTACCGTAGCAAAAACGCTACTATACAGGGCCTGTACCGTAGCACTTTTGCTGCGGTATCCGATCGTGCGGGTGAGAGGCCTGGTTGAAGAAAGCGGCAAACACCGTTGTTACTCGAAGACCGCGTTCGCAAATGCAGCATTATGCTGACTTATCACGAACCGACTGCAAGGATTCTTGCCGCCAACGGTGGTGGTAACTTTATTTGACACTTCACATTAAGTCAAAAGTAAGTAGTGAAAAAACGCTATTGTTGTGTTACAATCCTCCTTCCAGGAATCTAGGGGACCACATCAAGGGCATACAATCGGATTCTTAGAATGAAATGTTTGAATGTTATAAAGCTTCAGGTAGGCTAATTGTATGTTAGGCATTTAGTTATGGAAAATCTAGTAATACGAAAAGTGAAGGCATTAGATGGTCTGCATTATTCATTCGGGCTTATTGACCATTATTATGAGGAGTTATATCCACTATGTTCTAAAATCAACACTGATAATAAGAAGGTTATCCCTACACTAGCAAGATGCTGGGGATTTGTGGATGCTCTCCACCGCGCCAGAGAGATCTCCCAAGCAATTCCTGGTCTTGGAGGCAAGAATCCTCACCTCAAATCTTTTCTGAAATCAACTGTTCTCGCGAAAGAATATCGTCATTATATTCAACACTTACGAAGAGAACTCAACAAGCAGCCTACAAATACTTTCCCAGTATGGGGTGTATTGTCTTGGATAGATGAATACGATGAAACGAAGAGCCACACAGCCTGGATTGGAGCAAGATTACCCGGAACAACTTATTCGGGGCATGTTTTCGACACAGTTAACAAAAAATGGGTATCCCGTGTAAGTCTCAGCATTGCTGAAAAGAGTTTTAATTTTGATCCTATTTATGAAGCAGTCCAACAATTTGAAGCCTTTGTTATTCCTTGGATTATTGAGAAAGCTGGAATAAAGATTAAGGTAACAAACGAACTTCCCATTATAAGTATGAAGGCTGTTATAAATAAGGATTCCTAGCTGTCGATTGCAACCGTCGGAGTCTTGCCTGTTACGTTGGCTTCGGGGTAGCAGTCGCGCCAGGAAAGCCCGCGGCTGAATCGAAGATTGTTGGTAGCACTATCACCGCACGGTTGTTATCTAGAGGGGGGTTGGTACCATGAGCGATTTTGGAGATCTCGAACGGGTTGACCTTAGAGAGGCATGGGCGAATGAAGCTACCCAATTCACTCCGTGGGTCGCTGAGAACCTTGCTCTCCTTGGTGATGCGATCGGAATCTCTCTTGAGCTCGAGCAGACGGAAAAGCCCGTGGGGAGCTTTTCTGCAGACGTGCTTTGCAGGGACACCCTCACCTCGCGTCCGGTGCTGATCGAGAATCAGATCGAACGGACTGATCACACGCATTTGGGGCAGACGATTACCTACGCTGCTGGTATCGGCGCCTCGACGGTTGTATGGGTCGCTGCGCAATTCCGTGAAGAACATCGGGCTGCGCTTGACTGGCTGAACGAACACACTGACGAGGATCTAGCCTTCTTTGGACTTGAGATAGAGGTGTGGCGGATTGGTGCCTCGGCAATGGCACCGAAGTTTAACGTTGTGTGCAAGCCGAATGACTGGGCACGGCAGGTTCACGCCGCAGCGATAAACCCCGCTGCTTTCACGGAAACACAGAGTGCGCAGGTTGAGTTCTGGACAAAGTTCGTCGAGTTTACACATCAAAGGCAAAGCCCTCTCCGCTCGGGAACGCCCGGACCCTACAACTGGGTTGGTCATCCTGTGGGGCGGAGTGGCTTCGTCCTCAACTCGGTCTGGTCTACGTACAACTCGGCGACAAATTCTTTCTGCGGCGAGATTCGGGAAGATCTTGTGCTCTCCACAACCAGTGCGAAGGAGAACTATGCAAGGCTTCTTGAGCGGAAGGATGAGGTCGAGACAGCCTTGCGTGAGCATGGTGTGACGGAGGAGATTCACTGGTACAATCCAGAGAACGCACAGTTGTGCAGGGTGTATGTGCGGAGAGATGCCAATATCGAGAACCGCGACGACTGGGCGAATCAGGAGCGCTGGCTGCTTGACCGTGCCGAAGCTTTCCTAGCGGTCTTCGGTCCCGTCATTCGCAAACTTTGAGGCTGGCAGGGGAAGGTTCTAGCCCCGGCATCCAGCGGACTACGCTATGCTAGCCGCGAGGTACTACACTGAAGAAGCAAAAAAGGAAAAATCCATGTACCAGGCAGGAACAACACTGAAGTTAAATTTTGGTTCATACTTTCATTATGGAATAGCTGATGGAAATGGAAATGTCATTCATAATTCAAAGAAACGTGGAATGGTTACATCTGAGCCAGAGGCGGATTTTGCAGAAGGAGAAGTAATACAAGTCAGCGATATTACCAGTGATAACCCGAACTTAGCAGTAATGATGGCAGAACGCTATTTAGGCATGCCCTATAACCTGATAAAAAGCAATTGTGAGCATTTTGTTCGTCTTGCACATGGGCTGGAAATTGAAAGTACGCAAATTCAACAGTACTTATTGATAGTTTTAGGAGCAGGGGCAGCCATTAAAAGTGATGATGTGTTTGTTAAGTCAATTGGAGGAGCAGTTGTCTTGGCATCATTGCTCACCCCATCAGAAGAATGTCCTTTTAAGAATGCTACAATAGCCGGTCTTATTGCGGCTGGTTTGGTGGTTTTTGCAAGAAACTAAAGCTTCAAACAATTCAAATGCACACAGATTTAGAAATGTGAGGACAATAGAAAGTGATTGAGCAATCTTGGATTCAAGAAATACTTCGAACGAAAACTGATGGCCGTCTTTACCATCGTGAAGGTCAGGAGCTTGAATTTAAGGAACAGTTTAACTTAGCTGGATTAGCTGAATACTTTCGTGACTTCGCAGCTTTTGCAAATAACAGGGGTGGGTACCTAGTATTTGGAGTAACGGATAAACCAAGGCGTCCGGCAGGTTTGTCAAGTAGAGCGCTTGAACAATTTGAGAAAATAGATCCAGAAAAGATTAGTGGGTTCTTACTAAAGTTGTTCTCACGATCTATTGACTGGGAGCAGTCTTCTCATGAAATTGGCGATACTTCATTTGGTGTAATACGAGTTTATGAAGCTCGTGAAAAACCTGTTATTGCAAAGATGGATGAAGGAAAGCAACAAATAATAAAAAATGGTGAAGTATATTATCGTTACGCAGGTAGAACCCAGAAAATTCAGTCTGCTGAATTGGAAAGTATTATAAATAGACGGGTTCAGCAAAATAATAAGCAGTGGCTCGACCTAGTCCAAAAAATCGGAGTCGCGGGACCAAATAACGCTGCAATTCTTGACACAGAACGTTCTATTATTGAAAAGGATGAGGCAAAGATTCTTGTTATTGACAACGAACTTGCAAAAAAGATGAGTTTTATCAAAGAGGGTCAATTCAAAGAAAAATATGGCACTCCTACTCTCAAACTAGTTGGTGATGTTGTTCCTGTTGATAGAGTAGAAGTTGTCAAACGTGTTCGCGAGAATTTAGTAAAAGCATATCCATATTCTGCGGCTGAACTTGCGCAGGCAGTTGAAGTTATTGTACCAAGTGCAAAAAGGAATAAGATATGGGAAACTATACGTGATAACGATTTAAAGAATAATGTTGATTATTCAGCTTTCAACTTTCGGAACAAAAAACAGGAAGACAACTACAAAGAAACAGGAATACTTGCTTTAAATACACCATCGATCTACAATCAAAAAGCTGTAGATTATCTTGTAAATGTCCTAAGGACAGAAAATGGAGACGTCTGACACTTGCAGCCGTAGGAGCCTTCCCTATCACGTCGGTCGTAAGGCAGCAGTCGCGCCAAGGTCGTTCGCAGTTGAAGCGAAGGTTGTTCGGTCTTGGAAAAATTAAAGTCAATTCTAAGAGGGATACATCTATGCCAGCTCCGGAATCAGTAAAGAAGTTAATTGAAACATTCGGCAACAATATAGATTTCTATAAATCCGACCAATACAAGGAAGATCAACTACGGCAGGAATTCCTGAACCCGTTCTTCAAGGCGTTGGGTTGGGATATGGACAACACCGCCGGGCTGGCGCCGCAATACCGCGATGTTATCCATGAAGTATCCATTAAGATCGGTAGCTCCACCAAGGCGCCAGACTACGCCTTTTCCATCCACGGACAATATAAGTTTTTTCTCGAAGCCAAAAAGCCTGCCGTCAATGTGCAGAAAGATTTTGACCCGGCCTACCAGCTCCGACGCTATGGTTGGTCAGCTAAACTGCCCATCTCGATCCTGACCGACTTCGAGGAATTTGCAATATACGACTGTCGTAAGCGTCCTAAGCGTGGAGAGCGTGCATCCACATCACGGCTCGCCTATTTTAAGTACACCGACTATATTGAGAAGTGGGATGAACTTAGCGCAACCTTCTCCAAGGACGCCATCCTCAATGGCTCGTTCGACAAATATACGGTCGATGCCAAGCGCCATCGTGGATCTGATACTGTTGACGACGCCTTCCTGAAGGAAATCGAAAACTGGCGAATCCTGCTGGCGCGCAATTTTGCCCTGCGCAATCCAACATTGTCCGTCCGCGATCTCAACTTTGCCGTCCAGAAAACCATTGACCGCCTCATCTTTCTGCGCATCTGCGAAGACCGCGGCACAGAGGACTACAAGCGGCTGGCCACATTGCTCAGCAGCGGGCGCATATATCCTCGTCTGCTCGACCTGTTCAAACAGGCGGATACGCGCTACAACTCTGGCCTATTCCACTTTTCCGCCGAACGCAGGCGCGGCGCGCCCGATAACGTTACGCCGAAGCTGGAACTTGATGATCGAGTACTCAAGGAGATTATTTCCAAACTCTATTATCCTGAATCGCCCTACGAATTTTCTGTTTTGCCTGCTGACATCCTCGGCCAAGTCTACGAGCAGTTTCTCGGCAAGACTATCCGTCTCACCTCTGGGCACCAGGCAAAGATCGAGGAAAAGCCCGAGGTCCGCAAGGCTGGTGGTGTTTACTATACGCCAAGCTATATCGTTGACTATATTGTGAAGAATACTTTAGGTAGACAACTCGACAGCAGTGACCCCGAAAAGCCCAAGCCTATTGCTATATCTCAAGCTGCCGAAATCAAAGTGCTTGATCCCGCTTGCGGCTCAGGCTCGTTTCTCATTGTTGCCTACCAATATCTCCTCGACTGGCATCTGCGCCAGTACACTGCCGATTTTGAAACAAACGAGTCCGATGCAAGCAAGATCAAACGCCACTCAGGTGGAAAGAAGCCAAAAATCTACCAATCTCCTGACGGCGCATGGAAACTCACCACCGACGAACGCAAGCGCATTATGCTTAATAATATTTTCGGCGTTGATGTCGATGCACAAGCTGTAGAGGTAACCAAGCTCTCCCTCCTGCTCAAGATTCTCGAAGGTGAAACCCACCAGATCAAGCAGCGTAACTGGATCAGCGATCGCGAGCGCATTCTCCCAGACATTGGAAACAACATTAAATGCGGCAACTCCCTTATCGGCCCCGACTTCTA